>NZ_JBGJZO010000030.1:0-45466 GCF_042610485.1 Paenibacillus oryziterrae
AGTTATTGAAAAGAGCGATAGCTCATTTTGAAACATCTGACGAGAATAGTTATATTCTCTATTTTTGGATTTTACTTTCGTAAAACCCCACTCACTCGTTGTTCAGTTTTCAAAGATCAAGTTCTCGTTGTCGGTGATCATCTCGTCACCAGCAACTCTTATAATATATCACATCCAGCCGTTCAATGCAAGCTCTTTTTTTCAAGTTTCTTTCGAGCGAAGCATCCGTATTTCTTGGCCGGAATAAGAATATACCATGTATTCAGATCTTGTGCAAGCTTTTTTCTTAAAATAATTATTCAGGCTTTATCGGATGATTACATCCATAACATCCCGTCTCATTGTAAGCGGAGTATCCTTGGCCGGTTGGCCTAAACGAAGAAACATTTGAATGGTTGTTCCCATCATAGCGTACTCACTGTGTATGCTGCTGTATTGCTCATTCATCTCCNCTTAAAATAATTATTCAGGCTTTATCGGATGATTACATCCATAACATCCCGTCTCATTGTAAGCGGAGTATCCTTGGCCGGTTGGCCTAAACGAAGAAACATTTGAATGGTTGTTCCCATCATAGCGTACTCACTGTGTATGCTGCTGTATTGCTCATTCATCTCCGGGTATTCTTCCAACACCTGACTCACCGGCTGCATAACTAAACCCATTTCATGAGCTGTAAGCACAAGCCTGCTGTAAAGCATACCGGCTCCAACCTGTTCTTCACGGCTATTCCCTTTCGATATGATCATAGCGTATGCAGGCGTATGTTCTATTGCAGTCCGGGTTGATTGTACGAAAAGATCCGCTGAAGCTTTCTCGCTATTTATAGAAGGAACGATTGTAATGAGCCCTTGCATGATATGCTTCATGAAACCTGAGGTGCCCTGTCCTTCCAGTGAAAATCCATAGCGATACTTGTTTTTCTGAAATTCGTTCGCTCGAAAAATAGCTGCGGATTCTTCATTGATCCGGTGAACCCTAGATTCAATGTTCGCTCCCTCCAATACGTAGTTCTCCAATTTCCTTATATCCTTCGTATCTTGGTATACCCTTATTGTCATTGTAATATCACCAACACCCGAAATCCCCGCGATTTGGCTGACCTGCTCATTAGTAAGTCGGGCATCGAGGTAAGCATTGCGGTTCGTGTCGGGTAGAAACATATAACTATACAGCGGACTGTTCAGGGGGGTTGTCTTCGTAAGGATTATTTTAGCCACCGGTTTGGAATCCATACTTCCGGTTAAGTTCTTTTCGTCATAGTCCCCCTCAGGAAATAGCTCTATAGCAGTACTGTACCCGAGCTTCTCACCCGCCACTCTAACATACTCCAGAAAGGTACCTTGTGAAATCATGGTTTGTCTGGCCCAAGGATCAACCTCCCTCGCCAATCGCCGGCTGTCGGCGTACAAATAAAATACCTTGGGATCTTCTTTATCCAATCTGATATGCCAGGGCTGTAGATTATGTCCATTCGCGGAAAGTAATCCGTGTGCTGCAAGTTGTATTCTGGGATCATCAAATTGCTGTGAATAACCAGGCGTCCAAGGCTCCAGGTATTTGGAGGCGGTAAATACACCGCTTGAAGTAAATATCACAGCAAGAATCAGCAGGGATATTGCGGTAATGCTTGCTAACAGCAGAAACATGATCTTTTTAATCCCCCTCTTCCTCATGCTCTGACTTCCCCCTTCGTACTTGCGATGGATTTGATCAATAACTCAAACGCCTCGAACACAAGTTTCTGCGAGTCTCTCTGGTGAACATTCTTGATGTATTCCTCTTTTTTTCTGACGGTACCGAACACACCTATAATGCACGCCCACAAAATCAGCGTTGTACCTGCCACATCCAAATCCTTGCGGATCACGCCTTCGGCAATACCCGCGGTTAAAGCGCCGGATAAGAATTCCGACAACCTTTCTCCCAAAGCGTAACACTCCTCCCGGGATTGATCAGGTATAGGGCTGTTGAAGTCCAATTCACTGTTCTCATAATCTACTATGGCTTTAAAATAGTCCGGGTGGGCGATGCTGAAGGTATAGATCGTGTTGCCAATTCGTCTGATTGTGTCCAGCGCATTACGGGGAGTGGCATCTGCGAGACCAGCCTCCACCTCTGCAATTAATAACTTATATCCACGCATCATAATTTCAAATAATATCTGTTCCTTACTATTGAAGTAAACGTACACCGTTCTCTTGCTGAAGTCAGCTTCTTTCGCCACATGATCCATCGTCGCGGCTGCATAACCATCCCTGAAAAATAGTCTTTCCGCAGCGTCGAGGATATCCGTTCTCCGGATTTCCTTCTCCCTCGCCTTACGCTCCTGATTTCCCATAGTTCTCCTCCTCAAAAATTACACCACAGTGCACGAAAGTAAACTATTAGTTTACCTAAAGACATCATAAAAAATATCCCTTTTTCAGTCAATGCTCTTTCTGACAATTAAGCTTCGTTAAGCCGCAAAAGCAGCTCCTTCAATTCTTCCGGGGTAAGATTACGCCACTGCCCCTGTTCAAGCCCCTCTGTGGTAATATTCATAATCCTCTCGCGTTCTAGCTTCAATACTCTATATCCCAGAGCCTTACACATTCTGCGGATCTGAAGGTTCAATCCCTGGGTCAAGATGATGCGGAATTCACATTCATCTAAAAAGAAAACTTCGCACGGTTTTGTCGTGACCTCGAGAATCTCCACCCCTGCGGACATTTGATGCAGGAATTCCGGTGTCACCGGTTTATCCACTGTTACCCGGTACTCCTTCTCATGCCCATTCTCCGAACGCATCATTTTATTGACAATATCACCATCATTAGTCAGCAGAATGAGTCCTTCTGAATCTTTATCCAGTCTTCCTACAGCAAATATCCGGGAAGGGTAGTTCACAAAATCAATAATGTTGCCCGCAACCTGCCTTGCAGCCGTACAGACAATACCCTTGGGTTTGTTCAGGGCCAGATATACTTGTTCTGTTCTGCGGGGAATCTCGTTACCATCAATAAGCACCACATCTTCAGACTCCACTTCTGCTCCCGCAAGGCAAGCGACGCCATTCACCGTTATTCTCCCGGCTTCAATTAACCGGTCCGTTTCCCTTCTGGAGCAAAAGCCTGTCTCACTGATATATTTATTAATTCTCATACTCTCCTGCTTTCTTGACCCATGGTCACACATGATTTATGCCCGATATGGTTACATTAACAACCAGATGATCTATTTAAGGGAGGATTCACTTTAATGGATAATACCCATGAGTTTGTTGAGAAGCTGCATGACACCCAGAAGAAAGCCGAAAAAAACAAACATTCGGGCAAGGGCTCCCAAAACAAAGTATTGCCCACCAAGCAACACGGTACTAATAAATAGTACACCGAAATAGCGGGAAAAGGTAAGATTGCACACCACAGCCTCTATTGGATGATTACACGGTAAAGAGAACAGCCCGCCGATCCCAAGGGATTGGCGGGCTGTTTGCACGATGTTAGTTAGAGCTTTGTTATTCGGGACAAGTGCTGATCTGAGCTTGAGCTGTTCCTAGTTTTACTTAGCCATCTTCGCAATGCTCACTGCTACTTTTTCCATCTGCGCTTTAGTCAGAGCTTTGTCAGGTGAGCTGATGGTCACAAAACGGTCGTCCAGACTGAAGCCCAGCATTTGAGTATCTTCCGATGGGCTGTACCATTTGGCTTTGGTGCCATTTGATAACTGCACAGCCTGACTTGGATAACCTACCGAGTAATCACGCGGTGAAATGACTACTCTCATATGGTCGAACAGGAAATTCACTCCATCCTCGGATGCGCCAATTTTTTGGAAGGCATCGCCTTTTACCATCTGGGTTGGTGCATAGGCTGTTGTAAACCCGTCAAATTGTCCAAATGCTGCGATGATGGCCTGCTTCTGTGCCGTAGTATATTCAATCGCCGTCAGAGCATTTTGGGATACTCCGCTGCCGGTAGTGCCGATAAGCACTTGGTTGCTATTCTTATCAAAAGTTACCGGTACATTCAGAGCACCTGAAACAGAGCGGATCGGCAAGTAAGTTGTATCATTGTAAGTAATAGGTGCTAACGCCTTTCCATTAGCGTCAACCAATGTGTAGGCCGCTCCATTTACTTTAATATCAATACTGTGATTAAGGTATGCGCTGATCTTCTGCATATTGGTGCCTGCATAAACCCCAGCTGAGCCTGTTACCGCCATTCCGAACACCATTGTGGATATGATTAATTTTTTGCTTTTCATTTATCTCGTCTCCTTATAAGTAAGTTGGTCTTGTGTGGCTTGGTTCTATTAAAACATCAGGATGTTTCCAAGTTGTATCGTCATTGTAAATAAGTGTGCACATAACTTAAAACGATGATTCAACATAACCGTAACTCGTCACAAACCGCGTTAGGAGAGCTTCATGATACTCTGCAGAGACCACTGGACGGGCACCTCGCAAAATTTCCTTCATATAATGTGCGGGAGGCGCTATCTCGGATTGCTTGTCCACCACAATAAAAGTTACTGCCGGTACGCTGTCCCCATTATCCAGCCTGACTGGAATAACCGCTGGGCGGTATTGGTTGCTGTCGACCCCTTCGCGGAGATAGAGATATTGTTGCAGACATTCGGCGGATATGCGATAAAGTTTACCTTCTGTACGGCCCCCACACTCTACCAGGTCGGCACGTCCGCCGTCCTCCATAACATACGTGAATTTCAAGCTGAACCCTTCGGCTACGCCTCGGCCCACAACCATTTTGAAGTGATCATGCCATCCCGCTTGCGAAATCCGCTCTGTATCCATGCAGCTTCCATAAGCAAAATATAGTACATTTCCCGTACGCTGCATCTGACTTAGCCGCCAATCTCCGTGTACAGCCGCTAAGCCAGTTTCCCGGTTAAAAATGTAGGCCCAAGCCTGAAACTTTCCTTTATCTGTCCACACTTCGAGTTTTACCCGCTCATATTCATTATCCAAATGTCCGAAGCCGTAGAAATCCTCAAACTCGTCGATTTCTCGAAGTGTCTCTGCTGTCATAGAATATAGTTCACCGTTTACGGTACCAGTCTCTTCTTCTCTCAGCATGGCTGGATAGCCTAACCCTGTATCTATAAGTCTTCCTTGCGTCCAAGCCAATGCTGAAATTCTTCGGGCGTCCCGCAAATATCGATTATTCTCTTCACTCCATAAGAGTGAGCCATATACAAATACTAATTCCTCCATAGGTCCCTCCGTACACTGAAATATCCCCCTTCAGGAGACCCTTCGCACCTTCTCTTGTTGATCCGCTATCAATTAATGCGATCATACATGCCATGGGCTAAACTTTCAATTAACGTCTGTCCACTACAAAGTGACATTTTCTCATAAGATTGAACAAAAATCTCTTAAGTAGGTTGACAATAAAGCGAAAGAAGTGTATTTTAAATTATGACTGTATGTTCTTTATTGAGAACATACAGTCCTATGGATCTCGTAACATTATACGCAATCGTTCTTTCGTAAGAACGGTATTAACTATGAAGGTATTGCTTAATCAGGTGTTATGTTTTAAGGTCTGATTTCCCGCAGATATAGCCTGATTATTCCCGAATATTTCAAATAAGCTTTGCTTCCTCCTTCCCTCATCGATTGTATTCAGCGAAAGTCTGGCCTTCCTTTATTTTTAGTAGATTACTTTCTTCATACATGTTCAATTCATTTTCTTAAGGAGAATACTCAGATGACAAAAAACTCGGTTATATTCCCAAATACCGTGCTGGCTCAGTGCGAAGGAAACGTTGTCAGTGATATGGACGGGGAGAAAGTCATGTTCAGCCTGCAGCAGGGCAAATATTACAATCTGGGACAAGTTGGCGGAGATATCTGGACCTTGCTAAATACACCTAAATCACTGCAGGATTTGATAGCCTCCCTGCAGCAACAGTATGACATAGAACCTGAGGCTTGCGAACAGGATGTAGTACCATTTCTACAGCATTTGCTGCACGCAGGCTTGATTCGAATCGAAGTGGCCCCATGAGCAGCGTTGGCGGTAAACTTCGAACACTACTGCATCTGGAACACCCTTATCGCCGGCTATACCTGGAAGCCTTCTTCCAGTTGGGATGGTCACGAATTCTGATTACCTTCAAATTTTCGAGAGTGGCACCTTCTCTAGGAGAACGCTGGAAAGAAACAGATGCTGAAGTCGCCCACGATCAAGTCCGGAACATACGTGATATTTCTCAGGCCATTCAGTTGATGAGCAAGTATACCCCATGGGAGAGCAAGTGTCTTGTTCGCGCGATCTCTGGCATGAAAATGCTGCAGCGGCGCGGAATCGAAAGCACACTCTATCTAGGAACCGCCAAGGATGAGAACGGTGCTCTAATTGCCCACGCATGGCTGCGCAGCGGTCCTTACTATGTATCGGGAGCAGAGGTCATGGAGAAATTCGTTACAGTTGACAAGTACGCCAATACCATTAAGGCATAGTTGGGCAAGTCATTTTTTGGAGGTCAGAGATGATCGGTGAACGAATTCAACAACTTCGCAAGAAGAAAAACTACTCTCTGACAGAGCTGTCCGAGAAAGCAGGCGTAGCCAAATCCTACCTAAGTTCCATAGAGCGAGGCATTCAACAGAACCCATCCATTCAATTTCTTGAAAAGGTCGGTGGGGTGCTCGGTATCTCTGCGGAAGAATTTCTACAATCGGAGCATTCTTTTGATAAAACAAATGCGCTGGACAAGGAATGGAACGACTTGGCGCAGGAAGCGATGCTGTCCGGAATTAGCAAGGTTCAGTTTAGAGAATTCTTGGAATATAACAAATGGAAGCTTAAAAAGGAATAACTTCTTCTCCCAGATGCCGGATCGCTTGCGATTCGGCTTATTTGTATTCTCCAGACTACTTCTATAGGCAAAACAAAACGGCGACCTGGCTCCGATACATTACCGGGAACAGGTCGCCGCTAAGGGACTTGCGGCTGCAGACGACGTTCTATACTCTCTATGGGAGAACTCTGATCTCACTGTCTTTGTACCCATGGGGATTCAATTGTTGCCAACGCCACGTATCCTCGCACATTTCGTGCACACCCCGAATTGCCGCCCACTGCAATTCCCGGACCGCTTTCGACGTATCCGCATAGCAGACCGCAATGTCGCCGGGCCGCCGGTCAGTCAGCGTATACGGGATGACCTTGCCCGTTGCCGCCTCAAAGGCACTAATCATGTCCAGAACACTATAGCCTTGACCAGTTCCCAAATTGTATTCTTCAACGCCTCTGTGCTCCTCAAGACGCTTAAGTGCCTTCAGATGGCCTTCAGCCAAATCGACCACATGAATGTAATCGCGGACACCGGTGCCGTCAGGCGTGGAATAGTCACTGCCAAAGACCGCTACCCGCTCAAGCTTGCCGACAGCAACCTGAGAGATATACGGCATCAGATTGTTAGGCGTCCCATTCGGATCTTCACCAATCCGACCGCTCTTATGGGAGCCGACAGGGTTGAAATACCGGAGAATCGAGATTCCCCAGCGAGAATCGGAGACTGCCAGATCACGTAAGACTTCTTCAATCATTAACTTGGTGCGCCCGTATGGATTCGTCGCTCCAAGCGGAGACTCCTCTGTTATCGGTACCTGCTGGGAGTTGCCATATACAGTGGCCGAGGAGCTGAATACCAGACGAAACACCTCATGTGTGGTCATCACCTCACAGAGGTTCAGTGTACTGAGAAGATTCGTTTGATAATACTTCAACGGGAGCCTTACCGACTCTCCTACCGATTTCAAACCGGCAAAATGAATAACAGCCTCGATATGATGCCGTGTGAACACCTCTTCCAGAGCTTCCCGGTCTAGCAGATCCAGCTCATAGAAGTCAAAGTTCCTGCCCGTGATCTCCTTAATGCGTGATATCGCCTCCGGATGGCTGTTCGAGAAATTGTCGACCACCACAATCTTATATCCAGCCTCCAGCAACACGACTGCTGTATGACTGCCTATGTACCCCGCGCCGCCAGTGATTAGAATAGACATTTAATGAACCTCCCTTTTCTTGACCGGACTCATTTTGGTACTCACCCTGCCTAGAATACCTTTTGCAACCGACGCCAGATAAGTAAACTCTTCTCTCCGACGGAAGATTAGAACGTACACTAAATTTACCACAATAAAGGACAGCAACGCTTTAAGAACTACGCCTGCAAAACCGCCCGGAGTAATCCATTCACCTGCATACCATGCAACTCCAAGTGCGGCAAATCCAGTTGCCGTATACCCCAGATACGCCCGGTAATAATGGGACACCGGGAGCCGGAATACTTTTGTGTAGACGAGATAAGGTGTTGTCCAGAATGGCATCGCTAAGGTACCCATGAGAGAGCCTGTAAAAACGCCTGCGATTCCGATCTGCTGAACCAAAATAATGGACACCGTTAACCCGATTCCTGCCTGAGCAAGCGGGACAAACCGGTCTTCATGAAAAATTCCGGCCGTTGTCTTGATCGTCGTAATCGGATTACGCATTCCGCGTTCAAAGAAAAGTAACAGAAGCAACATCAATACATAAGAAGGCAACAGAAATTTCTGTCCAATCCAGACTTTAATAAACGGCTCTATCGTAACAAACAAAACGATTGCAAGCAGAGAATATAGCCAAAAGCTGAGCAACTGCATAACTTTATACACACTATAGACCTTTTCCTTACTCTCACTAGATACGAGATTCCCGACGCTGTGATAGAGGTTCTGAAACACCTGGTTAATGAAGGTTCTGGAAATATCGATCAGCATCTTGTAATTCGAGTATAATCCGACGGCGGATACACTGACAAATATAGAGATGAGAATACTCTCGGTTTCCAGAATCAAAAAGCTTCCAATGTTCTGAATAACAATCGCTTTGACGTTCTTGACAATATCACTCTTCGTCTCCGGATCCAGCTTACCGGCCGCTTTCTCCTTCAAGTACGGGTACTTGCGGTTGGCAATCATATTCAGAATGGCTGCCGTTGAGATGGTCATGATGCTGTCCACAATCAGGAATAAAATATAATTGGATGTAAAATACAGGATGCTGATCTTGATCAAGGCGGACAAAATGGAGTTGATGGAGAAGGCGGCGGTTACGATATAGTTTTTCTGGTTAACACTCAGGAAGGCGTTTTTGTAAGAGAAGAAATAAGGTGCGACTGTATTTACGAGAAATATCAGGTAGATCACGTGCAGATGCTGTACGCTCTGATCTCTGACAATATCATTCAGGAAAGGCAGAACAGAGAGTCCGAGCAGCATAACAACCAGTGCAATCACCATGTAGGCATTGCGATACAGACGCATGAGACGTTTTATTCTCTCGGTGTCATTCTCCGCTACCGGTTTGTACAGGCTGTACATAATACTGGCACCAATACCCGCCTCCGACAAGGTAAGCATCATGAGGATATTGGTGAACAAACTGTTGACGCCCAGGTATTCAATTCCCAGACTATTAATGAATACGGTTCTGGAGACAAAGCTCAGCAGGGTAATAATAAGCTGGTTGCCGATCCCCGTTATGATGTTGATGATGGAGTTTCTGACTCTCATGCGTATCCCCGCCTTACCTATTTCTGAAGCATAGCCGCTATACGGATGCAGAATCCTTGAGTAAAGGGAAGAAGCTCGAACAACGTCGAGTAGACGCCGATATCCTTGGTGTCACCCTGGGAGAAATCGACTGCACCATTCCTGCGTGTTACGGACATCAAATAGGTTACTGCCCGGTCGAAGCTGGCCTCACACATCTGAGAGATTTCCGGTATTTGCGAGGCCAGACCCATAAACCAGGCCAGCATTGCTGTAGCAGATGAGTCTGCTCTGGACTCAGTCCGGGTGACCGTCCAATTCCATTGGCCTCTCTCCCCTTGAACGGAGACAGCGGCATGTGCGAATCGAACAACAGCATCCTGAAGTACCTTCTTGGCCTCATGTTCCTCGGGGAGTTCGTTCCAGGCATCAATGAGTCCAATCGCGTACCATCCGAGACCTCTACCCCAGCCGTGCAGCCCCAGCAAATAGTTGTGCTTAATAGAATAGGCATGAAAGGGAACGCCGAGTGTTGGCAGCATCCCGTGTTGCTCATACTCTAGAATCTGACGAACTGCCAGATCCAGGCACTCCGGTTTGTTATAGTCAAGGCCATAACGTACGAGAAACGGACAGATGAAGCCAATAGTATCTACATACCGGTAACCAGACATCGCCTTACGGTACTGAACGGTACCCTCTTCGCCGATCCGGCTGCGGAGGAGCTCCCAGACCTGATCCATGGCCGGCTGGCAATTGACAGGCTCCAAGCGATTCCATTTCAAAATGGAATAGGCCAAAATCGCTCCGTCTACCTCCCCGGGAGCCTTCTTCCAGTCTCCTGAAGCATTTAAATGTACGGAGAGCTTATTCTTTGCCCTTTCCCGAATCTGAATGTCATCTTGATTGTTGCCGCGAGACAATTGTTCCTGCATGCCGAGCAGCAGCGCAGCTTCCTGCCAATGCTGGATCGCTGAGCGGGAATAATTCCCTCTGAGCATATCCATAACAATCAGCCTTGTATTGTCAGTCACCTTAATAGTAGGCGTTCTCCGAAGCCAACCGAGGCCGATTCCGGTAATTGCCTGGCTCCAAACCCGCCGGTCGCCATAACGGCCAATATGTATTCGTGCCAGCCAGCTACCAAAGACGGGCAATACATCTATAAGCACGACAACAAGAATTAACGCGAGAACGGCAAGACTAAATATTTGAAAAAAAATAAGATCTCCCCCCTCCGCTCTAGCTTATCCACTGATACAGTTTCCCGATTTCCGCTTCAGTTCCGAGTTCTTCCTCCGCCAGATGGCGG
The DNA here is from genome assembly GCF_042610485.1 of Paenibacillus oryziterrae. Taxonomy (NCBI): domain Bacteria; kingdom Bacillati; phylum Bacillota; class Bacilli; order Caryophanales; family Paenibacillaceae; genus Paenibacillus; species Paenibacillus oryziterrae. Next base: position 10,866 of record NZ_JBGJZO010000030.1, read on the forward strand.
GACAGCCTTTCCTTCAGCCCGTTCTCTTCAATTAGTCTTCGGATACCTTCATAAATGGAATGGCCATCCTTCCCCACTACAATTCCGTTAAGACCGTCGGTAAGCTGATCATAAATGACTTCAAAATCGGTAGAGACAATCGGTTTGTTCAAAATCTTGGCTTCCGTAATGGTTAGACAGCGCCCTTCAAACAACGAAGTCTGAACGTAAATATCACACTGTTTGATGTAGGGGTAAGGGTTCTCTTGCAAGCCGGCAAGGATAAGATGGTCCTCCACCCCCCGTTCCTTAATCAAACGCTCCAGCTTTGGCCGTTCCTCCCCATCCCCTACGATGTACCAGCGTACGTCATAGCCGTTCTCTACTAGCAGGGAGCATGCCTCTACCGCCAACGCGAAACCCTTTTGATAGTTTAGCCGGCCCACTGAGACGATCGTCGTCCGATCTTTGCGCGGAATGGAAAGCTCTACGTTCGAAAGACCGATGATAGCTGAAGGAGAAACGATATTATGCATAAGCTCGATTTTATCTTCCATTTCCGGAAAACGGCGCTTCAAGATCCTGACACATTCCTCCGAGACGGTCGCAATCCGATCCAATCGCTCAAATACCGGACGATCCAATTCCGGATTCATTCCCAGCTTGTCATAATCATTATGAATAAAACCAATTTTGACGCGCGCCTGCACTTTATCCATTACATAATAGATTGGCGTCTTTTCCAGGAATCCGATTGCTGCATCATAAGCTACAGGTAAAGGTCTCAGAGCCTTCGCGCTGTATTTCCATAAAGCCTGTTCGCGGGTCCCCGGATTATGATCGTTCCTAAATAACAATCCAGTACGAATCCGTCCTATGGCAAGATCAACTCGCCCAGCCGACAGACAGTTCCTCAAAGCCTCTCTAATCGGCATATCGAAATACTGATATTGGGGCGGCTCCGGCAGTAGCCGGACTTCATCGGGAATTTGACCCATGAACATTCCTGTATGGCTAAGCAGCATTAAATCCACTTCATAGCTGGAATAATCCAAGGATTGGAGCAGTGATATCAGCGATTTCTCTGCCCCGCCGCATACCAGGCTGTTCATAACAAACAATAGTTTCTTCTTGTGTATCATTTCGGTCTTCCTCCTATCCTAGGAGATCGTAGAATTTATACACTTCATCCTCAGTTCCCAAATCCAGCCGTCCGAGATTGTCAGACAACTGCGTGCGCAGCTTTCTGTCTTTGATCAGAAGCGAAACCGCCTCCGCAATTGCGGAAGGATTCATTTCGGCAATCAAGCCATCCACCCCGTGGCGGATTTGATCGGCAGCCGTTGTGAAATTAGTGACGACAATTGGCTTACTCAAAATTTTGGCCTCATCAATCGCGATTGACTTCCCTTCGAACCGGGAGGTCTGCACGTACAGATCTGCCTGTTCGATGTAAGGGTACGGATTTGACCGGAGACCGAGCAGACGAAAGTGTTCCTGAAGGCCATAACGGGTAATAAGCTCTGTTAGCTTCTGCCGTTCGTCACCTTCTCCAATCACGCTCCAACGGATATTGAAGCCCTTGTCGACCAGCTCTTTGCATGCCTCAATCGCCAGATCGAACGCTTTTTGAGAATGGAGTCTGCCAATCGACAATATAGAAATCTCATCTTCTCCGGAGGAAGAGGTGTCATCTACCTGGATTTGACCGGCCAATTGCCGAATCATAACCGGCGATACAATATTATGAATGATCCGCACTTTATGCTTCTGCTCTGGAAAGCGCTTCGTCAGCTTGCTTGCGCACTCATCGGATACGGTTATCAGGTGCAGAAGCTGTTCAAAATAGGGCTTATCGAACGCCGGGTCCATCCCCAATTCGTCGTAATCGTTATGAATCCATCCCACCTTGCTCGCCGCTTGAACCTTATCTACACAGAAATAGATAGACGTCTTCTCCAAAAAACCGATAGCAGCATCATAGGTTTCAGGCAGCTCATCTAAGAATGGCGATAGATGCTTCCAGCTGTACTGTTCCTTAACTGAGTCGTTACCTCTTCTCCGGTTTGTTAGGCTGAATAACATCCGGTGACAAGCCAGAATCGGCTTGCCTGCCGCGATCAAGCCCACCATGGCTCTTGGCAGAGGAAGCGCAAAACGTCGGTAACGTTCAGGTAGCGGGAGAACTCGCACTTGCGGAGGAATGAACTCCATGAACATCCCTTGATGATTCAGGATAAAGAGATCTACTTCATAAGCGTTATAGTCAATCTGGCTCAATAAGTTGACCAAGCTGCGTTCGCCGCCACCGGAAGTCAGGCTGGGGATGACAAAAAGAAGTTTTTTCTTCATATCGGCCTCATGCCAGTTCCCTGAGATAGTCAGCCGCCTTATACGACATCCGCTGAATGCGCGGAATAGCCTCTCTCAGTCTTGCCGTGATATCTTCTTCTTCTGCCCGCATTTCATCGAACTTGGAGATGAGGACATTGCCGCTTGAAATATCGCCAATACCGAGCACCAGCTTCTCCTCACCAAACAAGTCCTTGGCGATTCCCTTGGATTTCACACTGTATCCGAGTACCAAGGTTGGAACATGATTCGAATATGCTGCAATCGTGGCATGGGTACGCGCTCCGATAAAGAATCGCATCCTGGCGATATAGCCTTTATACTGGATAGCCGTCAGGTTATCAGGCAAGAGAATGACTCTTCCGGTATGCTTATATTCCTGATAAAAAGTCTCCAGCAGTTCATGATCGTTATTGCCGTCAACCATCACATGCGGGGTTAATGCGATTGTCATGTCCGTCTGGTCCAGAATATAACGGATGAGTTCGTGCACCGCAGCATGAGCCAACTTGTTGCGCCCGCTGACCAGCGGACTGAAATTTAGGCCGATGGTGTTACCCTCCTGCCATCCATCCGGAAGGGCCAATTCTTCCTTCTCCATCGTAAACGCCGGGTCAGCACATAGCTTGACGCTCGTGAGTCCCTTAGCTCTCAGCATTTCATAGGTAAGACTTTCCCGCGCCAAGATCAAATCAAATTGTCTCAGATCTTCAAGCTTGGGATCGGACATATCCTCTTCACCGATGGAGCAGCCCCAAAGTACCAGCTTTTTACCCTGCTTCTTAATTCTCCTGTCGATTTCATACCAGTTAGGCTGTTCGCCATAACAGTAATTGTCACCACCAATGGACAAGCACACGTCGACATCTTTGATTCTGCTGATCGTCCTCTGTTCCACCCTGGATATCGCATAAGACTCATCCTTCAGCAGCTTATAACGTAGTGCGGATATGAACCACTCTAGGGACAGTCTTTTCAATTCTTTTTTGGATCCGTCGTAAATGCCATCCAATGTGGTAATCACAGTGTCGGTATCCGGTCTTTCCGAAGCCAGGTATACACGGGCCTCACTTATCTCTTTCTTGATAATACCCGCAGAGGAACGCACAATGGCCTCGCACCCCCGGTTTAAGCTTCCGCCATGCGCAAACATCATAATCTTCATTGCAGATCCCTCCAGTTTACTTATTACGGATACGGCTATATAACGTCATCAGATAAATGCCACCAATATTTCTACTTCTCATAAAATCGGTCATTAACCGTTGATAGCGTCCCAGCTTGGGATATTCAGATTGATAAAAGTGAGGAAGAGCCGCCCGCACCTGCGGGCTGTTCAACATGCGGCGAACATAAGCGGCTCTGGTCCGAAAGTTCAATTGGGAGTGCGGCTCCATGTACATGTGGAGAATCGCCGTAACGGTACGAATGAAACGAACCGCCTTAAGATCGTGAAGATTCAGTTCCCGAAGCCGCTCCTCGAACTTGTACGGTAATGGCGACTCCAACACTTCAACCGCCCGGGCAAAATAGTCGCTCGCGGCAATATTCCGGGTTGCACTCCCCTCGCTCTCCCGGTAGTGGTAGCCGGTGTAATCCACATATATTACGCATTGCGCGTGGCTGAAGACTTCCATATTGAAAATCCCGTCCTCACCCAGTGCAACACGAAGCGGAAATGACAGTTCATGCATGGCTAACATCTCTCGGCGATACAGCTTGTTGCAAGAGGTATGACAATCGTCAGATCGGACGAAATGCGGCAGAATCACGGCATTTATCTCTTCGCTGAATAAGACTTTCCCTGCTTCAAAAGGATATTTGACCACCACTTTATGTGGGCCGAATTGACTTTCAAAGTTAGTGATCACAATATCGCAGCCGCTTTCAAGCGCAGCTTCATACATAATTTCATACATGTCTGAATCTACCGTATCGTCAGCGTCGACAAAAGCTACATACGTTCCTGAAGCAGCCCTGATACCCGCATTGCGTGCGCTACTAACCCCTTGGTTATCCTGATTCAGCAGAATAATCCGGCTGTCCGTCTCCATGTAGGATTCAATAATCGCACGGCTGCTGTCGGTGGAGCCATCATTGACAAAGATAAACTCGCATCCCCGCATCGTCTGGGACAAAAGTGATTCCACACAGGGTTTCAGGTATCGGGCCGCATTGTAGACGGGAATGACGATGCTTACATTAGAGGGCATTCCGCACCGCATCCTCCCCGCTGTTCATTCGGCTGTACAATTTACGCAACTCGTCCGTATTGACGTGATTGTAATTCGCGCAATAATCGGCAATTCTCCGGCGGAGTGCTTCGTCATGATAGAGCCTCTCGATCCCATCTGCGATCCCCTGCACCGACAATTCCGCGATGCACCCGTCTACACCATCTTCAATTTGACTCGGAGCCGTAGCATAATTCGTAATTAATACTGGCTTGCCCAGAATTTTGGCTTCAGTTACGGTAACAGCCTTTCCTTCATACCTGGAGGGCTGCACATAAAGATCACAGGCCTTCACGAAAGGGTACGGATTAATATGCTTACCTAGCAGAATAAAATCTTCCGTTAAGTTGTTCTGTGCAATGAGATCGCGAAGAGCAGCCTCATCGCCGCCGTAACCGACTACATACCACCGGATATCGGTGTATCCTCTGTCATGAAGCAGGCGCAGTGCCTGAATAGCTTGATCAAAACCCTTTTGATAGGAAAGTCTCCCCACGGTGGCCAATTTGAAGGAATTGTCGCTGTTCATCGGGTTGTCCATATTCTCTTCTGCCATGGAATGAATAAACTCAGGAGAGGTAATATTCTCAATTACAATGACTTTGTCTTTTAGTTCCGGATACTTATCCAAAAAGGAAGCTTGACATGCATCCGAAACGGCAACAATCCAGTCGAATCGGCTCCACATGGCATAATCCATAGCTTTGTCGGTTTCGATGGTGGAATAATCGGTATGAATCCAGGCGATTTTGACTTTGGCCTGCACCTTATGGGCTACAAAATCATGCGGCCACAAATAGCTGATTGCAACATCGTAGGAACGCTCCAGCCTCGGCAGATGGGCCAAGGTATACCGCCACATCAGCTGCATTTGATAATAGCCGGACTCCGGCATATTCCGGGTCAGCCGTACGTACTCTCCGTGCACTTTAGCCAGAATACGTCCCCAAGCGATTCCATAATGTTTTTGTCGGATGATGGCGGGTATGGACTGCCGGAATGTAGCATAGGCCGGGTTCTCCGGCAGCAGGTTTACTGCATCGGATATCAGAGGAAGCAAATCCCCTTGATGCCGATACAGCATCAGATCAACGGCATAACGCGTATAGTCAAAATGCTCCAGCATAGCGGCCAAACTTCGCTCAACCCCGCCGACTTCCATATCATATGAAGCAATCAGAACATCGCTCATTGCGGACCTCCTATCTTCCTCCACATCCAAAGGACAGGTCTTAGGGGGAAATATAAAAAATGAAGTGATTTAGGAAGCGGCAGCCTCTCCGCATCTTCCGGGTAAGGAAACAGGGTACTCAGCAGAAACAGAATTTTGCGGCTGGGATCAAGAAGAGCGTACTGATGTTTTTTGTGATAGCGATCTTCCTCTTCTGGCAGCGGACCGGAATGCAGGTTGATCATCCGCTCCACGTAAAACATGGCCTCTTCCGCAAGTTTCATTGATTTCTCACTTTGACGCATCGGCTTGAGCCCCTGGTCAATTGGTGCCGCCAGCAATTCCTCCGCCAAAGTCAGCGCCTGTCCTCCAATGTGAAAAAAATGGTTATCTTTCAGCAGTTTCATAAGTTTGCGGGCGTCCAGACTCTGCAGCAGCAGTTGCTTAATATCCAGCAGCCAGCGGATCCGGGACCAACCATGTCTTGCCCCATGTGCGACGAGAAATAGAAAGAGATCCTCTTGTCCCAGATAGTAGATCGGATATTTGAATAGCGTACTGGTACGTCTGCGGCTCCACAATTCTCCAAAGGACGGTTCAAGTGACGGAGCCGGGTTAAGTCGCCAGTGTAGTTCAACTTTAATCCCCTTGTCTGGATGATTGTAGACAAAATGATGATGCCGCCATTTCCAGTCATTTAACACCGTTCGGATATATTCGTCCTTGATGTACCCTTGCTGTAGCAAAAGCGCCTCTGCCCTCTCAAGTAATTCGAGAGGCAGCAGCAAATCCAAATCGCAAGAGGTTCGCAGCGACAAGTCGCCATATAAATCACGCGCGAGTACAGGCCCTTTTAAAAATAGACACTGGATGTCATTTTCCGCGAACATACGCCCGAGAAGTTCCATTTCACCGGAGAAATACAGCATTTGAAAAGTGTTCCGGGTATACAGTGCCTGAAGCTCCTGCATAATCTCCACAGGAACGCCAAGTGACTCTCTATTCTTCTTCAAGAGCGGATACAAATAAGGATAGATGCGGTGATGCACAGTAAGTTCGACAAACAAATCCCAATTTATATTCCGGGTATCAGTTGGCCGGTCTGCTGCTTCCACCATATAGGAAGAATAGTTTGACAACAGATTGAGCAGAAGCCTCATTTCTCCGGACAAGGTCTTCATTCTGCTTTCCAATGTAATTTCCATTATTTTCCCCTCACCCAGAACAATAACGAACGATTTTAATGTTTTTGTTCTATTTAACGAACGCATCTAAAGCGTACCATTCATTCGCAAGGATTGTCAAACACTTCTGGCAGGACTTTGATAAATATTCATCATATGAGATTTTACCGTGTCTACACTGAAATGATTGGCGTATTCCCGATTGAAATCACCGAATTTCTCTCTCGTAACCGGATCTGAGATCAACCCTTCAAGGCTTTCTCTAAATCCGTCTACATGTTTAGAATCAACAAGATATCCACCTTGTGCATCCCGGATTAAATCTACATTGCCCCTGATTTTGCTGGCCACACACGGCAGTCCTGCAGATAATGCCTCCATCAGCGCTACAGACAATCCTTCTCTTATAGAAGGAAGACAAAATACATCCGCCGCCTGCAAGATATGCTGAACATCGTTCCGGTACCCTGCAAAAACTACCTTGTCTTGAACTCCGAGTCTTTCCGCAAGCTGCTGCAGCTCCGCTTTTTTATGACCGGTTCCACAAATGACATATTTATAGGGCATCTCGATGGAAGCCAGTGCTTTAATCACTACTTCGTGATTTTTGTTAACATTGAGTTCACCAACAGACACAATCATGCACTCTTGGGGTTCAACCCCAAATTCACGCCGGAGAGGTTCTCGAAGCTCCCGCTGAGCCTCGCCCCCACTCTTTTCAACACCGACCCCAGGCACATAAGAAACGGCACCGGCCATAAACCGCTTAGCCCGTTCATAGTCTTCCTGATTGATGGTGATCAGAACATCCGTGAAGCTGGCACACAACCGTTCAATGGGATAATAAATCATCCAGTTAGCAAGCGGAGCGTTCTCATAAAAATGGAATCCGTGAGCGGTATAGATCATCCGCATCCCCTGTCCCCGATGACTCCGGCCGGTCAGCCGGGCGATTACTCCGCCGATAGGAGAGTGACAATGCACAAGATCATAGCTATTATCAGAGAGTAATTGCCGGGTCATTTGATAGGACGTTCGAATATCCTTAATGGAATGGATTTTACGGGGAATGGGGATATGGTAGGTTGATACACCGCTCGCCTCCAGCTCTGAGCGTACCAGCTCTACACGCTCTTGCGAAGTCGTGCTTCCGAATTCAAAATTACAGGCGACATCAACCTTGTAGCCCAATTCTTGCAACCAAAGAATATGATTCCGATTAAACTGATCGATCATCGAGGCGACAGAAGCCAGAATCAATGCACGTTTCATAGTCTGCTACCTACGCTTCCGTTATACTTGGGGAATCCTGTAACACAGTAAGCCTGGTCATTATATAGAGACAAACTTTTATCATACGTCAGATTCCCGAACATTTTATGAACCGTACCCACTTTAAGGCCGAGCAGCCGAATTGCGGGATTAAACAGCCGGACGAGCCTGACCGTTCTGCCATTGACCTGTGCAAGCAACCGGACCAGCTCACTGGTCTTCACATACTCCCTATCCTGGGGAAAAAAGAGGCCTTGCTCTCTGTTATCCACCAGCATCCGGATGCATTCGCAAAGGTTATCGACATGCAGCATGCTCCGTTCATTATCGATGTCCGGAAAGATCGGTGTAATTCTTGCGATCGATTCCAGTCTGGAGAAATTCCCTTTGGATCCGGGACCATAAATCATCGGCGGGCGGATAACGGCCACCCTGAAGCTATCGCAATCCAGCCGATTGATTCCTTCTTCTGCCTGCAGCTTGCTCATTCCATAGAAATTGGCCGGTTCGGGAAGCGTATCAATCGTAATGGTCTTTCTTTCATTGATTCTGCCGCTGTCTCCATAGACAATGATGCTGCTAAGGAAGATAAATTGCCGCACACCATCCTGTTTCGCTTTTTCTGCCACCGCAATGGTCAAATCCCGGTTCACCTGATAGTACAGCTGTTCCAGCTTGGGATCTGTCGACACGTGGGCGATTCCAGCAACGTGCAGAACGGCATCATAGGCGGAGAAATCAACTTCCTTCCAAGCCTCGCCCCGTACAGACAATTCATCAACTCTGTATTTACCAGCCCATTGCCCGACCCAGTCTTTAAATCTAGTTCCGATGTAGCTGTTAGCGCCGGTGATTAGAATCCGCTTCCGCATTCAAGAACCAACTCCTTTAGCCTTAACCGCCGTTTCGGTATTTCCCCCTTCTACAACCCCTTCGGATCGCAGAACATTGGTAATGGTCTTGAAAAAGATTCGAATATCCAGTCCGAATGACATACGCTTCGTATAGTCACCGTCGAATTCGGCCTTAATGGCATTCGGCAGCTCGTCACGCCCATTGATTTGCGCCCAGCCCGTCAAACCCGGCTTGATGTTGTTAGCCCCATATTTATCGCGTTCCGCAATAAGATCATACTGATTCCAAAGAGCGGGGCGCGGCCCGACGATGCTCATTTCGCCTTTTAGAATATTAATGATCTGAGGCAACTCGTCCAGACTCGTTTTCCGGAGCAATCGGCCTACTCTTGTGATAAAGATTTCCGGATTCTGCAACAGATGCGTCGGCATATCTTTGGGCGTATCGGTTCGCATGGTTCTGAATTTTAATATAAAAAACTCTTCCTTATACCTGGCGATCCGCCGCTGTTTAAAGAAAACCGGGCCTTTGGATTCTACTTTAATCGCAATGGCGATAATCAGAAAAAACGGCCATAAGAGGAGCAGAGCGACAAACGCAACACCGGCATCCACAACCGTTTTTAGTTTTATGTAAGCTTTCATTGCCACACCCCGCTCTCCTTTAATTCTATATTCAAGTGAATATTTTTCGTATTTTGGCAATTCCTTCGACCCCAATGATCCGGCTGATTCTCCGTTTCAATTGGCTTTTGAGGCGCGCCTTGAGCGGCAGCCAGGACTGGGCGAAATGATGAATCGTATAGCTGTCATCCGTGATATAATTCCCGCCATTGATATAATCAAAAGGGCTAAAATACTCTCGTGGATAGAACGCTACTCCATTAGATAACAACTGAAATTGACCGTTAAGCGTAAGACCGTGTTTCTCGCAAATCTGGCTGATCACCATCGTGTTCGTCGTCGTGTCGTAAGAACCGTCTGGCCTGATAAAGCTTCGGCCCTCATAATAATCCAGCAGCTCCCTGATCCAGGGATGTCCTTTAATAGCTCCCATTGTCCCGGATTGCAGAAAGCTTTCGTCTTCAAAGCCAGAGAACGCTTCATGAGTCAGAAAGGAATCCAGAGGCTTCAACACCTCAACATCCGTATCCATATAAATACCGCCCTGAGAATAAAGTGCGTGTAACCGTACATAATCGCTGACAAATGCATATTTTCGGGCCGCGTATGCTTCCCTTACATAGGGATTGGAATTGATGTCAAAGTTGTCTTCCGTCCATTCCACAAATGTATACTCAGGCAGCCGCTTCGACCAGCTTGCAAGACACTTAAGCGCAATCTTGGGCTTCTCCCCCCGGCCGAACCAGCAATAATGTACTACTTTGGGAATCGTCATAGGCTCTTCCATCTTTTATTCCCCCCTCACCAAATCCAGGTTAAATAGTCGCTTCGATACTGAATATTCAGCACCAGTACATTCTCGTAAAAAAAGTAGAGCAGATACACGATCATAATAATATAGTAGACAAGCTTCCGGTCCTTCTCCCTAAAGATGTTCACCAGCCATGTGGTAAGGATGATCTGGTACATGGAAAAGTAAATGGCCAGCCGAGCAAAAATCCAGTTCTGGGTAGAAATGATCATCAGCGCCAAACCGATCAAAGAAAGATTAACGAATATATCGATTTTCGGTGACAACTCGCGCAGTTGGTGCCGTCCAAAATAAGCAAGGACAATCGGGAAGGCATAAAACAAGACGCGGATGATATTGGCTCCGCCTTCAGTGAAGCTGCTGTAATCTCCGTACTGGGTATCCTTGATGGTCTCAAATAGCAGCGTTGAGAACTGGTGGAAGCCGAATACAATCGCAATGGCCAGACCAAGCAGAGCAAACGTGGTTCCCGTCCAGGCTTTGCGGCGTACGATAAAATAGATTGGAATCATAATCAGTACGCTCTGATGGAACAGGGAGGCAAAAAGAATGACCGCGATATATCTGTTCCGGTTGCCCTTCAGCAGATAGCCGATTGCCGCATAGACTATAGACGCCGTAAAATATTGCCGTACCCCGTTCATGGATACGATGAATGCACCCGACGTAAAGTACAGAAATAAGCCCAGTTCAAACATCCGGGAATATTGATAGAGCAAACGGATCAGCAGCGCGTTGGTTATTAGTGCGGTAACTAGAATCAGAATTTGAGGATCGTCACTAATCATCTTCAAAAGCTTTTGCAGCACATTGAAACCAAAATCTTCGCTATTCAGCGTTTCCTGCCAAGTAAAATCATTAATGATGTAGGAATGAATGTAGAATACGGTGTCGCCGATATTATTACGAAGTCCGGAGCAGATGATTATCGTTACCGCAGCAAGTGCCGCCATAAAGGCGTTCGGTCTGATCGTAATGAAGCTTCCGGGTACGGACACGGAAAAATATCTGGCGAAAAACGCAAACAGAAAGCTTGCAACCAGTGTCAGCCAGATGATCTCCATGCAGCCTATCCCTTTCTGTTCATATTCTTGGTCTTATAAAGAATGTATAAATGAAGCAATAATCCCGGCGGGAACGCCAAAATAGTTAGCAGCTTCTCAGGTGATTCTGTGAGCATGCGTCCATTCCTGGAGAACATAGAACTGGAATTGTAATGAATCGCCTGCCTGTACTTAAACTTCAAATCCGCAAAGGGCAGTTTCATCAACTCCGTCCGGTAAAAGGCAAATCCTCTCGGATTTTTTCGGTACTGGCGGAACATATTGCGAGTCGATCCGTCATCAAGATACTCCACACAGCAGAGAACCTCATTTAAAATAAGCAGTTCGAAATGAGTGTCCAGCCAAAACCACTTATAGGCCAGTCCTACATAGTTCTCTCCTTCAAACAGCGGATAGGGATAGTCCTTAATGACTGCTGTTCGGTAGACCAGCTTCTTATCTCCCCAGACTCCGTGCTTGTAATAGAGATCGAACAATGTGGCCTTTTCCAAATTTTCAGGAAGGAGGTTACCAATGATATCGCCGTTGAAGTAGCTGTCCAGAGCAATAAATCCGCTGACTTCCTCACTGCCCTTTTCTCTCCAGAATGAAATGATTTTTTCGACGGCGTCATCCGGCATGTAATCATCGGAGTCGATGCATACATTTAACTCGGTATGAATGTTCTCGAAAGCCGTGTTGTGGGCACCATGCATTCCCTGGTTCTTTTGCCGTACGTAGCGGATTGCTATCCGTGAATCCTTTAACCAGGATTCCACCAGCTCCGGGGTATGGTCAGAAGATCCATCATCCACGATGAGCCATTCGAAATCCTGATTGGTCTGCCGAACCAGACTGTCATAGAGCACATTCAGGCAATAAGCCCGGTTATAGGTGGGTGTAAAGACGGTTAAGGTTGTCATCGTCGCCCTCTCCTTCATCCTACTTGCCAGACACAAGCGGCATTTCCAGGTTAAACCGGTTGTTGGCGATATCCAGCAGCATACTTCTCAATTCTTCAATTGAAAGCGCGTCATAGACCTGCAATAAATGATCAATACTTTGAATGTTAACTTCGTTCGACTTACCTACATAGATCTTCGGATAGATTTGCACATCCCCGACCTCAGTATCCTTAAGGAGTTCCTCGTACAGCTTCTCCCCGGGACGCATTCCGGTGAATTCAATACCGATTTCTTCAATGGAATAACCCGACATTTTGATCAGGTTTTTAGCTAAATCCACGATTTTAACGGGCTCTCCCATATCGAGGACGAATATTTCTCCACCTTTGGCCAATGCTCCCGCTTGAATTACGAGCCTGGAGGCCTCCGGAATAGTCATGAAATAACGTACCATCTCCGGATGCGTGACCGTAACCGGCCCGCCGTTCTCAATTTGTTTGCGGAACAGAGGAATTACACTTCCGCGGCTTCCAAGCACATTTCCGAAGCGAACCGCCACAAACCGTGTCTTGCTGAACCGATCCATATGCTGAATAATCATTTCTGCGATCCGTTTGGTAGAACCCATGACACTAGTTGGATTCACCGCTTTATCCGTCGATACCATGACAAACGTGCCTACACCGGCTTTATCAGCAGCATTTGCCGCATTCCAGGTGCCCAGTATATTATTTTTGACAGCTTCTTCCGGATTGCGCTGCATCAGCGGCACGTGCTTGTGGGCTGCAGCGTGGTAGACGACATCCGGTTTGTGGAGCTTCATCAGATTAAGAATCTTTTCTTCATCCTGCAAATCTGCAATCTCCGTATAAAATTGAATACCCTCATCCCGATACATCGCTTTAAGTTCGATTTCAATCGAATAGATACTGTTCTCGCCATGACCGAGCAGAACCAATTTCTTAGGATGGAACTTGGATACCTGCCGGCATACTTCGGAACCAATCGATCCTCCTGCACCCGTCACCAGAACAACTTTTCCAGTTACATAACCTGAAATTCGATCCATATCCAGCTGTACCGGTTCCCGGCCCAACAGGTCCTCCACCTGAACATCACGGAATTGACTGACGGAGATCTTCCCGCTTGCAATATCTTCAAGCATAGGGATGATTTGCGTCTTTGCTGGAGTTTTGAGACACTCATCATAAATTTTTTTGAGTTGCAGCTTGTTAAGCGAAGGAATCGCAATAACGATATGTTCGACTTGGTATTCCATGACAATCCGTTCAATCGAAGTAGTGCCTCCAAGCACCGGCAGACCCATAATGTCCAGACCGCGGATATTAGGATTGTCATCGATGAACCCGATTGGCTTCAATTCTTTGACTCTTCCAGTGAGAAGCTGCCTGGCGATCATCGTGCCTGCAGCGCCGGCGCCAACAATTAACGTTCTTGTGCAATTCTCGACCGTCTCTTTGTGTAACAGGCTGCCGCGAACAACCCGCCAGCAGAAACGTGAGCCCCCGATCAATAGAATGTGGAGCATCCAGGTTGTCATCAGCAGCCGAAACGGAATCTGACCCGAGATCACGTATTGTACGATTGAGACCGTTATGATGGAGTAAGTAACAATCTTCGCAATCAGCATCATTTCGTTAACGCTGGCATACTCCCATGCTTTTTTGTAGATGTGATAAACAACGGCAAAGACATGATGACTAAGGAGCAGGGTAATTGATCCGGCAACAACGGGCACCGTGAACACATGCAATGACGCATTTACCAGAAAAGAACTAAAGAAAATGGCCGTCAGAACAATAAGCGAGTCCATGATCATCAAAATTGGTAAACGACGTTTTTTAATCAATGACTTCTCCTCCTTCAATAAATCATCTATTTGAGCGGTTGAGTACAGTTCCAAGCAGATTAACCTTGGCGAACTCCAACCGTCTTACGGCTTCCTTTACTGCTTTTTGTTTCGTCTTACGGCTGACCACCAGCAGGGTGCCATCGGCTTTACTGGCGAGTGATATGGCATCTGCTGCAAGCACCGACGAACAATCCAGCAATACTGCATCGTAGCTGCCAGCCGCATGTTCCAGCAACCCGGCCATGGCCCGGGAGTCGAGCTTGTCGATTGTATTAAAGACAGTCGATCCGCTTGGCAACACGGAGAGGTTGTCGATCACGGTGTTCTGAATGACCTCATCCAGAGTATTGTGGTTCGACAACACATCGGAGAGTCCCGGCCATGACTTGATGTTAAGAATCATATGGATTAGCGGATTCCTCATATTGGCGTCTATGATTAATACCCGCTCACCCTGCAAAGCCAATGTAATCGCGAGGTTAACCGCTACCGTCGATTTCCCGTCCCCCTCAGCAGCGGAGGTAATGGCCAGCATCCCGATGCTTTCACTGCCGGAAGCGAAACGGATATTGTTTCGGATACTGCGGTAATGCTCAGCAACTTCCGATTGCGGATTATTGAAAGAGAGCAAGCCTGCATTCCTGATACTTTCCTCGGGTCTTTTTTCTCTATGAGCCAATGCTTTCACCCCGCGTGTATTCATTTTTCCGTTTGTTTTTACTGAACCAATCCTTCCTGCGGATGGAAGGAACTTCGCCGAGACACTTGATACCAAGCTTGCTTTCTAGGTTTCTGCCTGATCGTACAGAATCATCCAGGGAGTCCACCAAGAAAATAAGTCCAATACCGAGAGCGATACCGCCCAGAATCCCAAGATACAGCGCGCGATTGCTCGCTGGATTGATCGGGAGAGCACTCGGATCAACGGTTGCGGGGCTCATTAATTTGGCTCCATCGTAATACAGCAGGCCCTTTGCTTCCTCGATGAAGGCATTCGCAACCGCGTTGGCCAACATCGCCGCGGCTTCGGGATCGCTATCTATAGCCGAAACTAATGTAATAACCGAAGTATCCACACTCTGCACCGCGATTCGGGCCCGAAGCTGATTTTCGGTCATTTGCAGTCCAGACTCCTGTATCGCACGTCCCATAACCACAGGCTCTTTGATTAAAGCCCTTAAAGTTCCTATCAGTTCGGGAGTTCCGGCTGTCAGCATAATTCTGGCGGATGCGCTATACATCGGAGTCACGGGAATTGCACTAATCAATCCTCCTAAGCTACCGAGCAGGATGGTTGATACAATCAGAATCCACAGCCTCCTGGTCACGGTGCCGACTAGTTCTTTTAGATCAATTTCTTTCGACGGCCCAGCTGCTACTGTGCTTCCACCTGACTGCAGTTCCTTCACCATTGGTTCACCCATTTCAACATTTTATCTTCTATAAAGAACATTATTCGTCAATTTTAGTTCTTTATATAGAACATGTCAACCTTGACTTCATAGCCTCTCCTATGGAGTAAGCTTATTGTTTTGATTAATGTCATTTTCCTTCAACAAGATCTTGGCTTTAACAAGTGTATTGTCTTCCACTCGATAAACCGGCGCTCCCAAGCCTGCATACTGAAGACTAATTCCATATGCCTGGAGGTTGCTGGATATCGAATTTCCGCTGATTACCGCATTCAGAACTTTCGCTACAGCTTCCCTTTTCCAGTAGGTACTGATCCGGATCAGCTCGACCCCATTTTGGGTCTGACTGAGCGCTTTCACCTCATTGTTACGAATGGATACGCTTCTTGCGGATTGAATATCCACGGCTGTAGCATTGCCCTGCACCTCGAACGTCGAGTTCTTGATTGCCACGTTAGCCGTTTCCTGTTCGATATAAACTCCACCTGCACCCAGCTTGTTTGTGGCAAAATAACTTCCGTCAAACACATAGTTGCCGGCTAGGAGCGCGCTGACCGTCCCGTTCTTACTGGTTTCCGACGGAACAAATCGGCTATTTCGGTATGTTCCCACCGGCAACTGAAGGCCGTAGGCCGAATTGTATCCCAGAACCTGCAGGTTCTCGAAGATACTCCCTCCTTCTCCGCCTCCAACAACCGACCTAAGGGTTCCTTCTCCCGAAATATTAAGATTAGTTACCTTGACCGCCTTACCCCATACTGACAAGCCTGTATCCCACTGTTTGTTGTTGTCCATCGTAATATTGGCCACCTCAATACCGAATGCGACTTTGGCATTGAGCGCCAGCTTCGAGTCCGTAAACACCATATCGCGCAACACAACGCGCGGCCCGATAAAAGTCGCAGTGCCACCGTTCATTCTGTTGTATTGCAGCGTCGTATCATGAGTCACGTTAAGACTTGTTTTATCAAAGTGATTATTGAGTATTTCCGCACCGGTAAACGGCGCTGACACAATCAGGCCAACTTTTCCTTCGGATGCTAGATGATTGTCCGCAACGATTGCTCCTCTTCCGTCATAGAGTACAATATCGAAAGATTTATTATTATAGAATTCATTCTTGCGTATCGTTACGTTCGTGTTCAGGAACCCGTTCACATCATATCCGCCTTCAACATCAATGCCGGCCTCAGGAGCCGTTCCTTTGATATCGTGAAATATGCTGTTCTGGATCAGCACCTGATCGGCACCACCAACCGTAATGCCCTGCCGCCGATTAAAAGAGAACTCCGAATTCTGAACCACCACGTTCGAGGTTTGCTTCCGGTACCAGATTTCCAGATACGCGCTTTTCGCGGAAGCCTGATTAAAAACAAGATGAAACGAGGCCGCTCCAGTTGGAATTTCTATTTCCTGCCGCGCTTGGGCGTATACCTTGGTCAGGAATGAACCATCGGATTTATAGAAATCGAGTTCAAACCCCCTCGTAAGCTTCATCATATTGGAAAGCTCGAACGTTCTCCCATGGCTGAAAAGAGGATCTGACAACGATATGCTGGTCTTGGTCCGGATTTTCGTCTTGCTGACAATCGGCTTGCCATGCTGATCAATCCCTCCGGAAACAAAACCTTTCTCATAGATGTCCCTGATCATCTGACCATACCCGCCCAACATCAGGCCGTCCCCGGTAAACCCAGATACCTGTACACCATCAACTACGACATCACTGGCTCCTTCCATGATGATGCCATACCCGAATTCGTGGGTCCCCTTCTTCCCATAATCGTGCGTATCCTTGTCTCCCACATATTTCCCGCCCGACAAAGCCACATTTCGCACTTGGGGGCCTAGATACAAGAGATCGTACCGTTCCTTGTTATTGCTCTCCTTGACCAGCGTCGTACCGGATGACAGCTCCCATTTCAGGTTACTTACCATCTCAATCCGGTTATCCTTGTCGATCAGATAAGTACCATCGGGCAGCGTTACCGCCTTGATATTGTTCGATACCGCCCATATTAGCGCCTTATTAATTCCCTGTGTGGTTTCAACAGGATGCGTACCATCATTGAATATCCCCCACTTCGACAACTCCAGTGTATACGGAGGGAGGGCATCCATTGGGATTTCTCCTTTAACCTGAGGGGATATCTTAAGCGACAATACCTGTATAAGCAGACCAAAGGCGCAGATCAACATTACGTTCTTCCATTTTCCGTTCAAATTCATACCTCCCGAGAAATCTCAGCAATAGATTTCTGTTCTTTAAAACGAACTGTTCTCTATAAAGATTACCATCCTTCTTTAAAAAATAAAAGTTCAATCTCGCTTTTCATGAACATTACTTGCTCCTCCCCATTAAAAACGCCTAAAAAAATAGAACTTTTGACCCCCTCTATTTTCGTGATAATTTGCAAAAAACAGCTAAAGATTAAGGTTTTTGTTGTCGATAAAAAAGACGAGATGCAATTGGGTTGCGGTTACATTCACATCACAAATGACTTTGCATCACGAATACACCAACAGAAAGGATCGTTTTTTATGAAGAAAGTTTTATTAGTCGTCACTTTACTCATCAGCAGTTGGCTTACCCCTCTTGCTACATCTGCCAACGTCGCTGTCACCAATATATCCCCTCTATCCGCAGCAAGCCTTTCTCAATATAGTGACATTCCCGTTGACCATTTAGCTTTTTCTGAAATCTCCAAATTGAAGCAAGATAATGTGATGGGAGGTTACGCGGACGGAACGTTCAAACCCGACTCCCTCATTACCCGCCCCGAGATTGCCAAGATTGCCGAACAACTAGAGAAATTGCCCGCATCCGGGACGAATACAGCCGTAAACAAAACCGCCTTGCAGCAATATGCGCTAGGCTTCTCCACCGGAGCATTCGGTCCAATGAATACGTTGAACAAAGCAGATATGGCTCTTCTGCTTGCCAGCATCTTCTACCTGAATGCCCCCGGGGGTAATATTACGCTTCCCGTTGATGTAACCCAACAACACTATGCTGCGTCTTCCGTGCTCACACTTTTGGCAAACGGAATTGCTGATACGGATGCGAGCAAGAAGTACTATCCCACTAAGACCATAACCCGAGCTGAATTCGCCATCTTCCTGGCAAGAGCTCTTTACCCCGAATTCAGAATTCAACAGCAGCCTGCATCTACTTCACAGCCTACGGTCAGCGTAGCGCCTACTTCAGTTAATACAGCAACTCCTGCAGCAGGTTCAGGTTCTACAAACAGCCCAACTCCTACTCCTACACCAAGCGCGGGACTGGATGTTACGGCACCGAAAGAAGTCCTGGAACCGACCGCCACCGATGACGGCAAATCCATTACTCTGACATGGTCTAATCCACCTGACGAAGACTTTAACAGAGTCGAGGTTTATCAAGAAGATAGTCTGCTGGGTACAAGTAAGAGTGGAAGCTATGCCATCGTGAACGTCCTGAGTGAAACGACCTATGAATATACTCTCAAGACCGTTGATAACAGCAAAAACATTTCCGCCGGCGCTGTAGTAGCAGTAACGACCAAGGATATTACACCTCCCGCCGTGCCTGTCATTCAGCGTGTGACGGATAAGCTGAATTACCCGACGATCGAATGGAACGATGTCGCAGATAAAGATTTGGCCGGATACAATATTTATGTGAACGGTGTCCAAGCGAATACGAATCTTATCGCTGCCCCCACTTACGATATCCAGGACTTGGAGATCGGTGTGAATTACAATTTCAAAGTTGAAGCAGTTGATAAAAGCGGCAATAAATCGCCTTTAAGCGAAGCAGCCAGCTATAAACTAACCAAGTATATGATTGATCTAAGTAAATTCAATATTTACAAAGATGGCACCCACCCGGTAGAGACTACCGCCGGCCTGAACAAAGCTCTGGAATGGGTCGCTGAGAAGAATATCAAAGTGGTCACACTACCTGCCGGAACGTATCTTATCGATAAGAACAGCCAGATCAATATGGTACCGAATATCACTTTAGATCTTTCAACGGATGTCATATTCCAAAAAGAAACCAATGGCTATGAATTCTACTCACTTCTATTGCTGGACTATGGTGATGACAATGTTACGATTAAAGGTGGCACTTTTGTCGGTGATCGCCTGACTCATGATTATTCGAAGAAAGTAGCTCCTTATTCGGGTACTCACGAGCTCGGATACGGGATTTTAAGCAAAGGTGTAAAGAACCTGACCATCGACGGAGTCAAATTGACAAACTTTACAGGCGATGGAATACTGCTTGGCGCCTCAGGTATAACCAAAGATATGTATGAGAATGACTTTACATCCGGAGGACTGAGCAGTACGGGTCAGGCGATTGCCGATACGAGCAAGATTCGCACCAAGAACAAGATCCAATTGACGAATCCGCGGTTTCTGACAGAGCGCTATTTCGAACTGGCAAGCGCGATGAACATCCCAGGTATCTTTGATGTTTATTTGTACAAAGCAGACGGATCCTTTGTATCCAAGCTGCAGGGTAAAAAACTCCGGGATATCATCAGTATTCCCGATGGAGTAACCCAATTCGACCTTGTCTTTACGGCAACTACGTATAAAGGAGCGTATCTGGAGCTTCTCAACCGGGCCTTGACACGTGACTCCGTGATTATGAATTCCGAGTCTTCCTTTAACCGCCGTCAGGGCATCAGCCTTACCGGGGTTGACAACGTCCTGGTACAGAATAACTCCCTGCACGACATTAAGGGGACGGCTCCTGAATCCGGGATTGACCTGGAAGGCGGATTTGGAGAGAACGGAGACCGGGTAATTAACGTAACGATCAAAAACAACGAGTTCTATAACAACAGTGCTTATGATTTGATTCTCTACGACGGCAACGGTGCTAAAGTTGAAGGCAACCATTTCGCCTCGACTGGAAAAATAGGGGTCTATGTCTCCACGCCGTACCGGAATGCATGGATTTCAAACAATCATTTCGACGGTACACGGCTGATGGCAACCCATGATTCCACCTTGCTGAATAATAAGCTGAACGATTCCAGCGCTACGGTCAATGGACCCAACGTAATCATCGACGGACTCGATATCACTAACGGATCGTTAATCTCGTCAGTCACTTCACCTGCGGGTGTTTCGATCTCGAACGTTAAGATTACGATCAACAAGCCAGTCGAAGCCGGCTTCAGCGTATGGTCCAATCCTGTTACCGTGAACAACTTGGCTATTAATGGGCAAGGCAGCACTAAAGTCATCTCCGGGCAGGCTACTGCCGGAAGTGTATTCAATAACCTGAAGGTCATCAATTATTCGTCCACCGGAATGCAGCTGCCAGCCGGAACCTACAACAACAGCACGTTCCAGGCCGCAGTCGGCAATGCAATGGGTGCTGTTACTCTGGCCGGAGGACAGTATGTGTTTAATGGTTGCACATTTATCTCAAATGCAAATGGCGCAGTGCCTCTGTATGGAGAACATGCGGATCTGAATTTAACGGTCCGCAACTCGACATTCACCATACTTGGCGACTCTACCGCCATCTCTGTTCAGAAAGCAAAGAGCGTACTGCTGGAGAATAATACGATTTCTGCACTCAATATGAAACGGACCGATCTTCCGTTAATCGCCATTAATGATTACTGGAAGCGGAGCGAAGCAGCCGATGTTATGAGCGCCACGATTTCCGGCAATACGATCAACAGCAACATTGCTGCAATCGGGATATCCACGATATACGCAGGTACTGGAGCCCCGGCCTATACCATCACCAACAATAAACTGGTAAAAGCCAAACTGGCTTTAAAGACAAATGATGTGAGCTCCGGAAATACTTTAAATTGACCTAAGGGATACAAATAAGAAGGATCTGCCTCAGTATGAGGCAGATCCTTCTTTCATTTCGTTATCAGCGGCGATTCTCCGAATAACCGGCTCGTCAACAGACATATCAAATTTTCTTGCGAATAGTTTCGGACTGGATTTCAGCATTTCATAATCATCCACCCGGTATATTCTTGGACTTCCATTCACCGCACTGGCCCAATCAATCTCCATTAGATCATTATTTATAATGTTGTGCTTATAAGGGCCATTGTACGCCAAGATATGAAAGAATGATTCCTCCGGACTGTAGGTATATCTGAAATCAGCGAGGAACTCTGGATGAAGGCGGATATACTCCAGCATATCCCCCGCACATTCACCGGTAACCGTGAACCAGGATGAGCCTTTGTACAGTTCAAGTCCCGGCAAATTTTTTCTTCGAACCAGGAGCTTTTGCGGAAGTCTAAACATTTGATCCAAGAGTCGGACCGGGAGCGATCGGTTATGTTCGTTCTCAGAGAAGAAATTGTAACATTTCAATCTCCAATAGTTTCGACCGATAGGCCCTCCTTCCAAGAATTGCTTGCCGTTGTTTTGCTGCAGATAATCCAGTATCTCTGACATGCCCTTGATCGGGAGACATTGTCCGCTTATTAAAGCTACATAGTCATAGTCCGCTTTTAAAGCTTCTTCCATCAATAATAGTGTGGCCTGAATTTGAGTAAATCCGCCCCTGTTAACGGCGACCCGCTTTGGAAGGATAGTAACCGACTCTTCATTTTCATAAAAGTTCAAAAGTTCCCGAAATAACCTGTCATTTTTCCCATCTACATGGATGTAAGCGTGTATCTGCTCATGCTTTAGTGTATGAATCAGCAATTTAATTTGATCCGCCTGCTTATGTGCCAGAACAAGAACGGCTAATTTCATAGGCAACTCCTCATTCATTAAAAAATACTTTTGCTGTTCATTATAATGAACGCTAGAATAGAATACAACCCATCCTGCATTTACAATCTGATACAGAAGAGCAGCCTCCGGCTGGAAGCTGCCCTTTGTTCGTACTCCATCAATAGCAGTACCACTTCTCCCAAATCTTATTGGAGTCGCTATTCCACCAATCACCAAGATCATCACACTTGATACCCTTCAGCCAGTTCAACAAACTGTTATTGCTCGTGTTGTTATGTCCGCCACCTGAATTGTTGTTGTTGCCGCCTGAATTGTTCTTGCTGCCACCCTGTGAAGGATTGGGCGTATTCTTCGAAAATATGGAAGAAACCGCCTCAGCCAATGAAGATAAAAAAGATGTAGTGGTCGATGAAGAGTACTTAGATACCGCCTTGCTTGAAGAAGCGGAAGCAGATACCGGAAGCATGATTGCCCCCAGAATCAGGATGAGTGCCAGCATTCCGGCAACCCGTTTGACGTTGGTTTTCATAAAATCTTCCTCGCTTTCCCCCATTCTTGACAAGGTGTGGTTCTTTATAAAGAATAAACCTAAGCGTCCTATTTGTAAATAGAGTCCTGGGTCTTAAGTATCTATTTCCTGCTAAACTTTCCTTGATTTTTCGCTTGATTTTGATACACTTCATCTAGAAAGCACGTTCGATTTCACGACTTCTACAACCCTATTCGTTCTTTCGAAAGAACAATCCCTGCAACAGAATGGAGACTTGGTATGAGCAAATTCAAACGTCTTCTTAACATCGATGTTTATCATTGGCTGAAGAGAAGCATGAAAGGTAAATGGAGGGCATTTGTCACCATCATCCTGATTAATGTCATTCTCTCTGTAAGCGGAGCTGCACAGGCTATTGCCTCCAAACATGTCATTGATCATGCGGTGGCGACCAATTTCGGGGAGAGCGCCGTCTACCTCGCTGCCTTTGCTCTCATCCTGATCCTCCAGCTTGTTCTTTCTTCACTTGTTTCTCTTCGAATCGTCCGATTGCGCGAAGCCTTAAACAACCAGCTTCAGCAGGATTTCATGGCACGCCTGTACCGGACGGAATGGGGCACCGCCAGCAAATATCATAGTGGTGACCTGCTGACCCATTTGACCAGCGACGTGTATAGCATATCGGAAGGGCTGGTCATTACACTTCCTAATATCATTGCCTTGATCGCTCAGTTCGGAGTCGCATTCATAACCTTGCTATATTATGACTCCACTTTAGCTTTTCTGGCCTTCTTACTAGGCCCTATATCGGTTGTCGCCAGTTGGTTTATCGGAAGAAGGCTGAAGTCACTCCAGCATCACATTCAGAGGGCAGAAGGCCGCTACCGCTCCCTGCTTCATGAATCCGTTCAGAATCTGATGATTGTCAAAACCTTTGAATATGAGGAACAAAGTCTGAAGCAAATTCAAAGTTCCCAGCAAAACCGCTTATTCTGGATCTTAAAACGCAACCGTTTCAATGTCGCGGCCGATTTGACGATGGGGATAGGTTATCGAATGGGCTTCTTTCTTGCCTTTCTTTGGGGAGCTTACCGCATTTCTACAGGCGCTGCCAGCTTCGGTATGTTCACCGCTTTTCTTCAACTCGTAGGGCAGATCCAAGGCCCTCTGGAGGGGCTGGCCCGCATGTTCCCGGTACTTATCGGCCTTGTCGCTTCATCGGAGCGTTTAATGGCCTTTCAGAAGCTGGAAAGTGAAGTTAGGCAGACTCGTCACTCACTTAAGGACACTGGAACCGCAGGGCTCCAGCTCAACCATGTAGCATACAGTTATGAAGCCGGCAAGCCCGTTCTTACCGATGTATCCCTGGATATCCTGCCTGGCAAGCTGGTGGCCCTGATTGGCACCTCCGGAGAAGGCAAAACAACTATGCTGAGAATTCTGCTGGCTCTGCTGAAGCCTGATAGAGGAAGCGTTACACTTGAGAGCAGCGAAGAAGGCTCCATCCACTTATCCGCCGATACCCGGGCTTACTTTTCCTATGTTCCTCAAGGCAATACTTTATTTTCCGGGTCCATTGCCGATAATCTTCGGATCGGATATCCCGAAGCTTCCGAGGCAGAAATAGCAGATGCCCTGCAAGCCGCCTGTGCAAGTAACTTCGTAGAAGAACTTCCGCAGGGAGTTAATACCATCATCGGCGAGCATGGAGCAGGCCTTTCGGAAGGACAGGCCCAGCGTATCGCGATTGCCCGCGCGCTGATCAGGCCAGCCCCCATCCTGCTGCTAGACGAGGCAACATCAGCGCTGGATATGGATACCGAATGGGCGGTGCTGCAGAATATCCGTAACTTCAGGCCCGCCCGAACATGTATCGCCATCACCCACCGGTTGTCTGTATTTGATGTCTGCGATCATATCTACCGTTTATCTGACGGACGTTTGGAAGAATACCGCATGGAGGCTGCCCTTTCTGGCAAGTAGCTGAAAAATATAAAAAACGGTCCAGGAGACGCGATATCTCCTGGACCGTTTTTTTGGGAATCTTTCCAAAACAAAAGGGGATACTCAGTAGCCAATGCCTCGGCATACTGAGTATCCCCTCCTTACTTTAAGTAGCTATTGCCTAGGAAGGGAAGGAGTACCACTTTTTGCCGTTCTCCACATAGACAGCGTCCGGTATTGACGGTTCGCCCATCCCTGCTGCTGTTGCACCCACCTTTAATTCTTCCAGCGTCGGTGTAGCCCAAGTTTTTTTCATACTCTCTTTCACCTCCTGATTTTAAAAAATATTGCCTTTTTGTGTTCAGCAATATTTTGTTCTAAACATACAATAGTTTTTTCCGTAAAGCAAGCATTTTCGTCCTTTATAAAGAACAATATTTTTCAAGTCTATCTTTTACAACAAATGAATACGAGCCGTTTATCCAGTAAAATCAAAGCTTTTCTAACTTTAACAGCAGATTTTCAATCTGCTCATTAGTGGTAAACCCTTCCATTGGTCGTTCGATATGAAAAACAGGAAGCGACGACGCAATGCGGGTACATTTAGTAAAATGCTGACTTTGGCGGCCCATTAACTCAACCAGCTCGTGCCGGAAAACGTTACGCATAAGCAGCATAAGCTTATCTGTTCCTCTTACTTCTCGAATTCGAACTTCATGTCCGGAATACGTACTGAGCTCAACAAGAGCGTCAAGCTTCCGCGGCTCGGCGATAAACTGATCATCCATGACCACACGGTATTTATCACGGTATCCGGGTATGCGTCCTGCGACGTCTACATTCCCCCAAATCCGCTCTGCTGTATCGCGCCATAGTTTCTGTCTCGGAAATGCCGGAATGATCCAGGCCGCCCCCTGTTCGTCCTCCTGCAGCGCTGCAATATCATCTGCCAAAAAGGCAGCACCCTGACGGCCAAGAGAAGCCGCGAGTGTTGACTTCCCCGCTCCCGATTGTCCGCTGATAATAATATGTCTGCCATTTACCGCCAGCGCGCTGCCATGAACAGGCAGCAGGCCGCGCTGCATCAGCAGTGCGCCCATACAGGTGCCGAGCAGATATAGAACAAACGCATCAAGCTCACAGTCCTCGTGCTTGTCCGCAATGATTGAATTTCCTCCGGTAATCAGAAAGGCTCCGATATCGCGGACACGAAAGGCAAATCCATCCGTCCCAACCATGACATATGTATCCGTATTCGGAGAACCGGAAAAACTCACAGGAAGAGACTCATTCTTAATTTCGATCTCGGTCAGTCCGTCCGAAGGCAATAAGCCCTCCAGAACAAAATCCGAAGCGATATGGAGGCCGAAAGCCTTGTATTTATGCCTTTGATTATCCATTGCGTATCTCCCCGCTTAGTTCTCGCGTCATTATCGTATCCTGCACCCGGTAGTCCTGCCGGAAGCCTTCCACAAAGCGCTGCATAATGATGGCTACGATGATATCCCATAGTGCCCGTGCATTCGGCTTAAAGGTATCTCCCGAGCCCATTCTATCCAAATCATCACGCAGCCTTGAAATATTCAAGAATGGCGCCACCTGGTCGTTAGCCAGCAGCCGCTCCGCTTCATCCATCATTTGCGGGAGCTCTGGTTTTAGCCGCTCAAGCCAGTCAAAGCCTTGCCGGCCCATATTTCTGAAATTGAGCCGGATCGGATCGGGCAATCTTCCTTCCATCGCCCGTCTTAGCAGGTAGCGATCCTGCCCATTCCGGACAAACTGTTCCGGTGGAATGGCCAGACAAAATTCATACACCCTTTTATCGCGCGATGGATCTCGGATAGTAATCCCATCCGCCAATGAAAGCTTCGTCTCCATCGCTCCAATGTGAGCTAGCGGCAGCACACTGCTACGCGACTTTCTTTCTTCTTCATAATCCAGCAGCCTGTCAAACCGCAATTCGATTTGCATTTGCTCCATCCGCTCCAGAGTGCCTCTCTGCTTAGCCTTTGACGGACTGACCAGAGCATGCTGAAAAGGATTGTTGTCACGTTTTCTTTGGCGGTCAAGTCGCTCCTGACGGTGGTATGAATGAACCAGAGTAAGCGCCTGCCGGAACATCCGCTTCTTCGACGCTTCCGCGAGCTTACTCGATTTGCTTACTTCCCGAGCCACCGACAGCAGCTTCCCTTTTTTGTACAGAGTTAGCAAATGCACAGTGAAATGTCCGTATGAAATCGAATAATTGCCCCATTGGCCATTTAACATAACCGTGCAGCCGTTCTTGGCGGCCTTCTTCAGAAGCGGATGATACCAGGTCATATTCTGAAATACTTTATAAGGCTGTTCAAAAATATCCACCAGCTCGTCAAGGTCAGTTAGGCAAGACTGGCTCTCCAAGCTGTGAAATTGAACGTCGAGATTGGAATATGCCTCTTTTACCAGTTCCACTTCTTTCGTCTCATCGTAAATGGAATTGCCGCTGCTTGACTTGAAATCCGGTAGTGGAATTGATGTGTATCCATACAGCTGTTGTCCCTGTGCGGACAGCATGGGAGCCGCTGTGGAGGCAATCGAAGTCGAATCCATCCCCCCGCTTAGAAGTATTCCCGTCTCCCCCGTCGTCCGCAGCCTGCAGGCAACTGCCTCGTCAAAAATCCGGCGGAACGCCTCCACATACTCCTCATCGGTACGATACCGGATTGGCTTGATATCCAGAGCAGGATCCCAATATCTGACCGTTCGAAAGTCCATGCCGTTCCATACTCCATAGTGGGCGGGCGGCAGCTGATAAATTCCTTGATACACGGTTTCTACGCACTGTGTTTCCTGAGGGATTCCCGGGATAGCCAGAAAGTCGGTCATCCAGTTCTCGTTCAGCGATGGCTGACTGCCGAACAAGCCGAGCAGAGGCTTTTCCACAGTACAAAAGGCAAATCTGTTCTCCGCATGGGTGTAATACAGGGTTCTCGCGCCCATAGCATCACGTGCCAGATACAATTCCTTGCTGCCTGCCTCCCAAATCGCAAACGTAAAGTCCCCGATCAGATAGGATGGGCAGGAATGTCCCCATTTCTCATATGCCTTCAAAATCAATTCACTGTCCGTGATCTGCGGCCATACATCCGGTTGGATTCCAAATTCACGCATCAGCTCAGCCCGGTTATCAATGATGGCATCCGCTGTAATGGCATACGCCAGATTATCACTGCTGCGGGGAAGACGCTCTATTCTTGATTCTGGAGTATTGTAGCGAATTCCACAGCCCATGTGGGCATGCCTGTCGCTCCATTCTCCTTTGTGGTCAAATTGATATTTGGCCATTCGCTCAAATACTGCTGTTCCGGTTACCGCACAGTCCTCACCCGTGATGCCTGCATCAAATACTCCGCTTATTGCGCCCATATCGTCCCCCCTAACTGCCTTATCATGAACAAATCGTCAATAAATCAATACTAGCCTTGCATTCAGAATGCAAGCGGTTTGGTCTGCTGGGTGTCGCGGCCCCGTCTACTCATCCGGTACATCAGCAGAGTAATAAGAACAATCTCCACCAGTGTCACCGCTATGTAGGCCAACCCATCACCGATTCCCGTGGAGGCCGACGCTCCGTCGCTGCCTACCAGCAGATTGAGTCGCATCAGCGGAATATGTCCGAAAAAAGTCACCATGCTGAACAGATTGATGAACGGATGATAGGCCTTTACGAATCTTGCTTTAACGCCAAGCACACCACGGAACAGCAGCAGAGTACCTGGCAACATGCTGATCGCAAGCGCATATTCCGGACGCCAAGGCACGAACAGATAAAGCGGCAGTGCTTCGAGCAGTATTACAAGCACCGTCAGTGCAAAGAGCCTGCCCGGTGAGTAACTAAGAAACCGCTCTTCCAACTTGCCAATCCAAATACCAAGCGACACAAAGGTTATCCCGTAGCCCAAATACCGCTCAGCGAACTGCTCTACATAGCCACCGTAGCTGTTTTGCAATAAGTGAATGCCTCCCGTTACTTCGTCCAATCCGATGCGCAGTGTCCCAGTCAGCAATTGGCCCGCCGCGAAAGCCAGCACCATAACCACAATGGAGATCCGCGGGTTAAACCGGCTGTGCAACAGATAACTAACCCATACGGCGAAGAATAAAGGTGGCATGAACCATAGCTGAACATAGGGGCCTTTCAGGAAAAAGACAATAAAGAGAATCTTACTTTGCAGTAGCATTCCTGCCGGTGTCAGTCCATCCCGGATCAGTACAGGGAGCACATGCTCCAGTGCGAAGGCCAGGCAGAAGAGTGCATACACTCCGCCAAAACGAATCAGATATCTGCGGACGTACGCCCCGGCATCTTCTGCATGCGACCATCCCTTATAGACCAAAAAACCGGAGATGACATAAAAGCAGGGAACGATGATCTTAAGTACGTTGAAGAAATAGTACAGCTGGGTCTGAGGCAGATGGTCCGTATAACGGAACAAAATAACATGAGCAAGCAGAACCAGCAAGCAGCCGCCGACTTTGAATAAGGTGATACCCGGATAGTAGTTACGCATTTTTGATATCCTCTATTCGATTCCGCAGCAGCAACCGGACATCAGAAACAGCGATTTTGCCAGTTGCGGACATTGGAAGAGCCGGTACAATCACGATATGCCGCGGAATTTTGAATGCGGACAAGTAAGGCGCTATTGCGCTTCTAAGCCCTTCCTCGGACAACATCGCGGCCGCAGAAGGCACCACGCAGGCATAAACTTGCTCGCCGTACAACTCATCCGGCAGCCCAAGGACAAAAGCATCCTCCACGCCTTGCTGCTGTGCCAGAACATGTTCTACCTCACCCGGAGAGATTTTCTCTCCTCCGCGGGAGATAACGCGGTTCAACCGGCCGGTAATCATTAGATTTCGGCGTTCGTCCGTAAAGCCCAAATCGCCGGACAGATAGAACCCATCCTCCGTATACCGGCCCCGCGTCTCCTCACTGTTCAGATAGCGCATGACCCGGTGGCTGCGGATTGCAATTTCTCCATGCCCGCCATAGGGCAGTTCTTGGCTTGTTCCCTGCTCAACAATCTTTATTTCCACACCCTGGTCAATTTTTCCGCCAAAACTGAAGCCGTTTCTCTCCAGCTCCCGGGGATCGACCATCCCGCTTAAGAACGATGTCGATTTAAGCAGAATGTAGAGCAGCGACCAGAGCGGATTTTTGCGCCGATTCAGAAAGCAAATACCGTTGGCTACTGCCCCGGCTTCAGAGGAGCCATAACTAACCATAAAGAACACGAGCCGAAGTCCCGGATCGCTACTAACCTTGCGGAGCAAGGAACTATTCATGGGAGCCGAAGTGAAGCTGATGCCCAGTAGAGAGGAAAGATCGAATTCGGCACGTCGAGGCGACGAGAGCATCTGCCGGATCATAAACGGTGTGCCGCTCATAATCTGACACCGCTCTCCTGCCAGTACTGTTAGGGCATGAATGGGGTTGAAGTAATTCAGCATCACGATTCGAATATTGCACACCTTGAGTGCAGTGAACAACGTTGCGAAGCCACCAAGATGATATAGCGGAAGCAGATTCAGCAGTGAGAATCGCCGGGCCACCCGGTCGGTCAGTGCCTCAACAAGGGTGGCCTCCCCTTTGTTGTAATTCCCGCCGCTGCGGACCAGAAAAGATGAGGTTGTCCGAAGTACACCCTTCGGGCGTCCAGATGTTCCAGAGGTGTACAGCAGAATAAGCGGATCTTCTGTACGCACGGTTCGGCAACGCTCTTCAAATTCCTCATCACGTACGCTCTTCCCTCTCCGGGCAAGCTCCGAATAAGGCATAAGCGGCGAAGCAGACTCCTCACCATCTCCCAGGACAAAGATTGAAGACGGCATCCAGCCGCTTATGTGTTCTTCTTCGGAAGACTTCTCTTCCTCAACTAGTTCTCGCATTAGTTGCGCATAATGAAGCCCGTGTCCCTCAAGGCCGACAACCATGGCTGCTGGTCTTGAGTCCTTCAGAAGGACGCGCAATTCCTCCTTCTTAGAATAGGAGTTAAGCGGAACGATGATCGCACCGATGCAGGCGGCAGCAAACATTGAAAGTATTAATTCCATCTGCCCCTGTATCAACACCGCAACCCGATCCCCTTTGACAATACCCGACGCCATAAATCCCCTTGCAATCCCCGATGTCTCCTCCCAAACACGGGACCATGCGTAATGTTGTCCAAGTTCCGGAAAGCTGAAGGCAATATCCTTGGTATTTCGAGATGCGCGCCGCTGTAGCAGCTCCGAAATCGTATGACGATGACTCTCTTCCTTGGTAGTCATAGCTTCCCTCCTCTCAGCGTTCCACAATAACGAACGAAATTTAACATTTAGCAATCTGCGCGTCAAAAACGGACTAGTATTCCCTACGTATTTTTAAATTTATCATTATTATTGTACTTAATAAAGAACAAAATAAATTTTGAGTAAAAATTGTAGAATAGTTTAACCTGTCAAAGTTGGATTCGATTGAACAAGAAAAGTGCATGCCTGTTAATTTGATGAATGTTCATGTTTTTAGTATCTGGTCCTAAGGGTTCGTGTTATAATTACATCGTAACAGTGAGACCTAACCTTAACGATTATAGGAGATGAAATGATTGACTATAGACAGATGGATTGCTCCAGAACGTTATAATCTGACCTCGGAGATGGAATGTCACCCCGCTGATAGACTCGCGCTCAAATGGATGGGTGAAGACGGCAGACGGGAGGAAATCACCTACGGCGATCTTATGAAGCAAGCCAGCCGGCTGGCTGGAGGACTTGCGGAACTGGGACTCGTTAAAGGAGACCGCGTGCTCGTAATGGTTCCGCGGCGAATTGTAGCTTATGTAATATACTTGGCCTGTTTGAAGCTAGGACTTGCCGTGATCCCTTCCTCGGAAATGCTCAGAGCGAAGGATTTATCCTACCGGCTGCGCCATTCCGAGGCGCGGGCTGTTATTGCCTGGTCCCGTGTCGCCGGCGAAGTGGACAAGATCAGCGACGACCTGCCCGCTCTGAACTATCGTCTAAGCGTGCTGGAAGACGGCGATGAGCCTAATGAAGGCTGGTTGTCTTTAGAAGCGCTGATGGATGATCAGCCTGATTACCGCGAGGCTGTGGATACACACCGCGATGATATGGCAGTTCTGGCTTATACCTCGGGAACCACCGGAAATCCAAAAGCAGTTGTGCATAGTCATGGCTGGGGATATGCCCATCTGCGGATTACGTCGTCTCACTGGCTGGATATCCATGAATCGGATATCGTTTGGGCGACGGCTGCACCCGGCTGGCAGAAATGGATCTGGAGCCCCTTCTTGGCCGTTCTCGGTAACGGGGCAACAGGATTTGTCTACAGCGGCTCTTTCCATCCGAACCGCTACCTGCAGCTCATGCAGAATGAGGGGATACAGGTATTATGCTGTACGCCTACGGAATACCGCTTAATGGCGAAGACTACCGGCCTTGATACGTATGACTTATCCAAGCTCCGCAGTGCGGTATCCGCCGGAGAACCGCTTAATCTGGAAGTCATCAAGGAATTCCAGCGGCACTTCGACATTACGATCCGTGATGGCTATGGCCAGACGGAAAGCACGCTTTTGATCGGAACACTTAAAGATACGCCAATCCGTACGGGTTCGATGGGTAAAGCCATGGCACCGGGGCTGGTGGAGGTCGTGAACGAGCAAGGGGTTCCGGCAGCACCGGGAGAAGTAGGGGATATTGCCGTACATCTCACCATGCCGGCCCTGTTCCATACGTATTACAAGGACCCTGAGCGTAAAGCAAGCTCCACGCATGGCGAGTTTTTTATCACAGGAGACCGTGCATTCAAAGACGAAGACGGCTATTTCTGGTTCCAGGGACGCGGCGACGATATCATCATCAGCTCCGGGTACACCATTGGACCGTTCGAAGTAGAGGAAGCGCTCATGCGACACGCGTCCGTAAAGGAATGCGCCGTTGTAGCCAGTCCTGACGAAATCCGCGGCCATGTTGTGAAAGCATTTATCGTGCTGAAGGACGAAGCGGTAGGTACGCCGGAGCTGATTAAAGAGCTACAGGCCCATGTCAAAGAGTGGACAGCTCCTTACAAGTACCCGCGCAAAATCGAATTTATCAGTGATCTTCCTAAGACCAGCTCCGGCAAAATCCGCCGGGTCGAGCTGCGCGAGATGGATAAGGAAGTATAAGGAACTAAGTGGCAGAAGAGAAATAGCGCGAACACAAAGAGCATGTCCCTGACAGACTGGGACATGCTCTTTGGTTTAACTTCCTTAAGGGGATTAAATCAAATTGGATTTCTGTAGTAGCCTTTGTACAATTACAGCTACCTCTGCTCTGGTGATATGCTCTTTCGGAGCAACCAGATGGCTTGTTCGCCCTGATACAATGCCCAATTGTACGCAAGCTGCTATACTGTTTCTTGCGTAGCCCGCAATTCCCTCCGCATCACCAAAGCCAGAAAGCAGCTTCTCGGCCTCGGTTGCCGTTATATCTGATGCCAGACCTGTAATGCTCATCGCTCTCGTAATCATGGTCATTGCCTGCTCACGAGTCAGTGTATCGTTTGGACCGAACATGCCGCCGCTGTAGCCTTCAATAATCTTATACTCGGCTGCCGTTCTGATATAGCCACTGTACCATTCGGTGCTGCTCACATCCGTAAACGAGTGATTGCCAGTACCCGTTTTTAGCCCCAAGGCTCTGACTATAACCGCAGCGAATTCGGCGCGGGTAATGTTCTTATCCGGTTCGAACAAATCACTGCCTGTCCCGTTGATCACCATTCGGGAGCCCATGTTGTTTACCGCTGTTTTTGCCCAGTGATTGACAACATCTTTAAATTCGAGTGGATGCCACACTACTGAATAGGTGCTGTTGGTCAAGCTGTTGATTCTAGCAAAATATTTACCGCCAACCCGGATAACTTGTGTAGGGACATGTCTTACCGTTCCATCCGGGTCAATAATAATTCCTGTTGTAATCTTGTTTGGATCAACCCCATCAGGAATGGCAATAACACGCTCTACGTAGGCATTAAATGTACTGATTTCAATAGATGTGCCTCCGTAGCTGCCTGTAACTGTAAAGTT
Source organism: Paenibacillus oryziterrae (assembly GCF_042610485.1). Taxonomy (NCBI): domain Bacteria; kingdom Bacillati; phylum Bacillota; class Bacilli; order Caryophanales; family Paenibacillaceae; genus Paenibacillus; species Paenibacillus oryziterrae. The sequence goes on from NZ_JBGJZO010000030.1 coordinate 44,853, forward strand.
GAGTGGTGGAACTACAAGGCTAAACTCGCCTTTGGCTGCCGAATCTTCGACTACCTTCACCGTAGCCGCTGTTGGATCGGCAATTTGAATTTGAATTTTGATGTCTTGTAGCGATACCGTTTGACCCAATTGATCTGAGATTGCATTAATGTTAATCTGCTGTGCCGGCAATCGATACGTTGCGGTATCCGTCTTGATTTCAACAACTGCCTGCTTTTGTTCCATATTCTTGATCATTTGACCGTTCAGTTCTCCGATTACAACTTCCGAATTCGTACGTATTGCAATGGTAACCACCGCATTCTGTCCCTCAGCTTCCAGCTTAGCCTCAAGCTTCGCTGCATCGACTGCAATGGTAGTTACTGTCTGGTCATTCACCTCCGTAGTCGTGGCGGTTCCGGCATTCTCAACCTTGCCATTCACCAGAACTTCCGCACCGCCTCCTCCCGGCTGGGCCGATGGAGTTGGAGTTGGCGTACTAGGAGTGCTTGGAGGTCCTTCGCCCGAAGATGCCGCCAGCACCGCCGCTGTTCTCGCACTCTCCACTGGCGTTCCGGTTGTTGTCCCTGTCTGCGCCACCGGCGTCACTTCAAAGCTGATGAACTTCGCCAGAT
>NZ_JBGJZO010000031.1:0-43602 GCF_042610485.1 Paenibacillus oryziterrae
AATATTCCATGAACCGCCGTATACCGAACGGTACGTACGGTGGTGTGAGAGGTCGGGGGCTCGCCGCCCCCTCCTACTCGATTGAAGCTATCCTAATAAGGCAAGCCATCTTGCTGCTAACAGAACATGGCTCGCCAGGTAAAGTGCTTGTTTTTACTAATAAAAAAGGCGAAAGAGTGCTTACTTCTTCAGATCCAAATTACAGGTGTAGCAGATAGGAAGCAATAGCTGCGATAACGAGCAAAACAAATACGGCACTGATGAATTTCGGTTCCTTATACGGAAGGAATTTAATGCTGAATGCCAGCCAGAGAACGGCGGCAGCGAGGGTGAGCGTGAGGACCGGCCATTGAACCACCAGTTCCGGTGCCCGAAGAACAAGGATCAGGCCGAACAACCCAAATAGAATTTCCCCCAGTGCGAAGGCGGTATTCATTCCATAATAATAGGTTGTCTCCGTACTGGGAGTTCGTACACCTCGCACATATTGGGAAATCACATCAACTATGAAATGCATTGAACCCGTAACAATAATCCAGCCATAGGCTACTACCCACAAAGTTATTCTCATAGATTCAAACTCCCGATCAAGAGGATTATGGTTTCATGGAAGCGATTGTGTCGAAATCGATATGCGTCAGTTGTTTGGACACTTCCCACAGTCTGGAAGCGACAGCGGTATCTAACCCTTGAGGAGCAATCTTGCCAGGCTTTGGTAATCCTCTTATCTCTCCAGGACCGCCGGGACCGTAATAAGTCTCCGCTTTAGCGTCTGGCGATGTGGCTGCAAACAGCGTTGGAAGCGCGCCTTGTGCGGCCGGTTGGAAGAGGATCGGACCCAGCAGTCTTCTTGCAATACCTGCGGGGCTGTTCGGCCCGGCCCCATTGACAAGTAAGTCCGTACGCGACACCCCCGGATGAACCGGGATGCTCAGTAGTCCCCAGCCTGAAGCGTCACTGCGTCGCTGCAGTTCTAGTGCGAACATAATCATGGCAAGTTTAGATTGCGCATAGGACTTCATTGCTTGATAACGGGCTTCGAATTGCAAGTCGTCGAAATGGATGGCGCCGCTGCGGTGGGCAACGCTGCTTAGATGGACCACTCGTGGTGCTTTTCCTTTGCGCAGCAGGGGCATCAGATGAGCTGTCAACGCAAAGTGTCCGAGGTAATTGGTACCCAATTGAAGCTCAAAACCGTCTTTTGTGGTTTTGCGGGTTGGTGGCGTCATTACGCCGGCATTGTTGATCAGAAGATCAAGGCTGTGACGCTTTTTACTCATCCGTTCACCGAACGCTTGCACCGAGGCCAGGCTGGCAAGATCCAATTCCTCAAAACGTATGTTGGCTGAGGGGACACTGTTGCGGATCTTTTTAACCGACTCTGATCCCTTTGCTGCGTTGCGGCCGGCTAATATGACCTCTGCCCCATGTTTAGCCAGCTCCAAAGCCGTTTCGTAGCCCAAGCCCCCCGTGCCGGTAACAATAGCCGAACGTCCTCGCTGAGATGGAATATCTGATGCTGTCCATTTAGGGAATTTCTCCATTTGGCTTACACTCCTTTGTTTAATTGCTATAGCTCTTATTCGTATGGTCAGCTTCTGATCATCGTCATTGAAAATCGACTGGCTGCTCTATATACTAAATGCTAACACTTAGAGTTTTATCGAAGTCAAGCGGTCGTTTTCAATATGAATCTTAGAGGTGAAGGATGATGTATAGTATCAATGAAGTAGCTGCGATTTGCGATGTGACTGCGCATACGCTCCGCTTTTACGATAAAGAAGGACTATTGCCTTTTGTGGGACGCAATGACGCGGGGAATCGGATATTTTCTGACCAGGATTTGGGGCTTATTAAATTGATATGCTGCCTGAAGAACACGGGAATGCCTATTAAAGAGATTAAAAGGTATATCGAAATGCTCATGGAAGGCGAACATACTGCGGAAATGCGGCGGCAAATGATCCTCTCACAGCGTAAGGAAGTGCTGCGGCAAATGGATGAATTAAAAAAGAATCTGAACATTCTTGATTTGAAGGCTGCTTTCTACGACTCCTATAAAGTCGGGCTTCAGAGTGAACATTAAGAGCTCTTGTCCAATCATTTACTTGGAGTTAACTCTAACTGTTTTTAATAGCATGCTCACAATAAGGCAATGGACTTGGTTCACCCAACGGTGAGCCTTTTTGTTGTAGTCGCACTTTAAGGGCAAACCCATCTGTGCCTTGAACTCGTCAAACCGTACGCAGAGCAGCGATCCTCCCATTACAGGAGAGTCGCTGCTTTTGTTTGCTTTGTTCGAGAAAATAATGTCGAATTTATAGCATAATTGTGACGAATTATGTCGTAAATTGTAGAATATATTGGTATAATGTCGGTGAGTATAAAAGTGTACATGGGGGAGATCTTATGCCAAAAGACCAGCAGCCCGTAATCAACAAGAAGAAGATTGTATTGGAGTTCAATGTATTGCAACGACTAAGAAATATTGATTTTAAGAAAATGGTCAAAGGGATGCGGTTTCGAATCACTGTTTTAATAATGATTATGTCGCTGGTCCCTCTTATTCTTATTTCCTATATTGAGATGAGTCAGTATGATAAGGAAACAACGAGTAATATCTCAGATAAGGAGCTCACTCTGGCTCGTACGAATGCCGATATTGTGGATGATTGGCTGGGTGAGAAGATATCCAACATCGAAGAAGTGATTACAAATACGAAGGATTTCAACAAGCTAAGTCTTGAGGATGTTAATAAACTGGTAAATCCTATTGGTATAATAGATACGGAGGTCGCATCAACATCAATGATACCTGCAACAGGTAAAATTGGTGTCGGTGATAAAGTGTTTGACCTTTCCGAGAGAGATTATTTTCGTATCCCTCGCGATACGGGAAATCCAGCTATAAGTGATATATTCATCAATAAATCATCAGGAAATATGAATATCGGTTTTGGTGTTCCAATCTATAATGAGACTAAGGAATTCAACGGTGTCGTTGTCAGCCTTGCAGAGATTGATATCTTGAAGAAATATATCGGCAAAATTAGTCTCGAGAAAACGGGTTACGGGTTTATGTTATCCAGTAAAGGTGATTTTATCTATCATCAGGATAAGAAGTATTTGAATCAAAACTATGCAAAGACGCTTAAAAGCAAAACATTAATGGATGCGATGAGTAATCATGTGATGGTGGAGGATAGCGGAGTTGTTACATATATAGATGATAAAGGTATAAGCAAGCAAGCGGCCTTTGCAACGGTTCCGAGAACGGGCTGGAAAGTCGTCATTACGGTTCCAAAATCTGAGGTATACGAGGAACTTGACCGTACGACGCTCTTGACCCTGATTCTGGTTGGTTCAACGGGTGTCATCGTGATCCTTCTTTCTATCCTGCTTGCAGGATTTATTGCCAGACCCATTGAGCGCTTATCCCGTCATGTGGATATCCTTGCAAAGGCAGATTTCACGAACTCCGTTTCACCTCATTTACTGAAACGCAGCGATGAAGTAGGAAACCTTGCCCGCTCGATAGACACAATGACCGGATCCATTCGCGAGGTATTGAAGCAGGTTGTAGAAGAAACCTCCAATGTTAAGCTCAATATCAATCAATCCTCCGAAAGAATGGTTGAATTAACTTCGCAAGCGGAGGACGTATCTTCTACAACAGAGCAGATGTCCGCCGGAATGCAGGAAACGGCTGCTTTGACGGAGCATATGAATGCTACTTCTGAAGAAATCTCGAAAGCTGTTCATTCTATCGCCGATAAAGCCCAGGAAGGGGCGGAGGTGGTAAAGGATATCTCCGGTAGAGCTCAGCAGTTAAGAGAAGAGGCTATTCAATCCAGAGGAACCGCACAAGAAATACGGAATGTGATTGATACGGAATCGAGGACCGCTATCAAGAAGGCGGATGCCGTTGAAGAGATTAACGTGCTGACTGCTTCCATCCTGCAGATCACCAGCCAGACCAATTTGCTCGCCTTGAACGCATCTATTGAAGCGGCACGTGCAGGAGAAGCGGGCAGAGGCTTTGCAGTGGTGGCTAATGAAATCCGCAAATTAGCTGAGCATTCAGCGGTAACGGCCAATAGAATTAAGGAGGTCAATCGACTGGTTCTGGAATCGGTTCGTGGGATACGACTGGCTTCGGAGAAGGCCCTTGAGTTTATCGATCAAACGGTAATTCATGATTATAGCCGGCTGGTTGATACGGGAGAGCAATACTTCAAGGATGCGGCTACATTTGAAAATTTGGTCGTCGATTTTAGCGCAACATCGGAGGAACTGCTGGCTTCGATCCAAACCGTGAGTCAGTCTATTAAAGAAGTGACTATCTCCAATAATGAGAGTGCAGTCGGAACTCATGACATCGCAGAGAGAACAGCGGAGATGTTAAGTAAATCGGAGGACATGTCGAATTTAATGAAGACTACGGAAGATACTGCGCTTAAGCTGATTGAGGCCGTATCCAGATTCAAGATTTAAGGATCGTCAATCAAGTTACTCAAGACCAAAAGGCCATCCCGCGAAGGATGGCCTTTTAATTTGCCATCGTGATGCCAAGGGAAGAAGTAGAGCATAATGCTGCAGGGTCATTGTTCTCTAGTTTAAGAGTACATTTGCATTCTATTATGATGCCGTCCAATAGGAACCACAGATGGAGAACCCGATACGGTGTCTTTGATTACAGCGCATTGAAGACAAAAAATGTCTTTAATCAAATTGCTTGTAATCACCTTTGACGGCTCGCCTTCGGTTACAAGCTTTCCTTCATGAAGAGCAAAGATATGGTCTGCATAACGTGCAGACAAATTGATATCATGAAGCACCATTACAATGGTGGTACCACGTTTGCGGTTCAAATCTGTCAGCAGATCAAGGATTTCGACTTGGTAGGTGATATCTAAGTAAGTAGTTGGTTCATCCAGAAACAATATGTCTGTTTGTTGTGCCAGAGCCATCGCAATCCAGACACGCTGTCTTTGACCGCCTGAAAGCTCATCGATATTCCGGTCGGCAAATTCAGTAATATTCATAATCTCCATGGCCTCAGTGACAGCTTCATAATCCTTTTTGGTCCAGCCTCTAAGAAACGTTTGGTGCGGGTATCTTCCCCGGCCCACTAAATCAGCAACCGTTATTCCTTCTGGAACCACAGGAGATTGAGGGAGAAGTCCTAACACCCGTGCCAATTGTTTTGGCGGAATTTTGTGAATGGGCGCTCCATCCAGGGTAACTTGTCCGGAGGTAGGTTTAATAAGTCTGGCCATCGTTTTAAGCAGTGTGGATTTACCACAGCCGTTGGCTCCAATAATAATGCTTATTTTATTGCTGGGAATTGAAATGCTGACCTCATGCAGAATGGTTTTATTATCGTATCCGGCGGTGATTTTTTCAGCTTGAAAAATATGTGTCGGGTTCATTATAAATCACCCTTTCGATTGATTCGGATGAGCAGGTAGATCAAGTAAGGCGCACCCAGGATTCCTGTAATTACACCTACAGGGTATCTGGCAACGAAGGCGAATTGTCCAATAAGATCGGATGCTAAAACCAAAATGATTCCAACAAGACCAGCTGGGAGAATGCCTGAAAAACCCGCACCTACAAGTCTTTTTGCGATAGGTCCGGATAGGAATGCGACAAATGCGATGGGCCCTGTTGTAGCTGTAGCTAACGCAATGATAAGTACTGAACTGACAATAAGAGCAATCCTTGTCTTATCCGTATGGATTCCGAGTGAAGTTGCTGCCTGCTCTCCAAGTTCTAACATATCTAATGGTTTCCTGAATGAGAAGATTACAGGGGTGAAGATAAGAACTGTAATGATCAGAGGATATAAGTTATCCATCTTGGCCCCGTTTAAACTGCCGCTTAGCCATCTCATGGCCGTAGGGACATCTTGTTGCTTACCAATGAGTAGTAAGTAGGATATGACAGCGTTAAGCATTGCTTGAATTCCAATTCCTATTAATATCAATCTGCCGATAGAGAAGGAGGTTCCTTTGGATAACAGCATGATCACTAACACTGTAGCCAGTCCGCCCACAACAGAAGCAATTGAAACAACCATATTACTGGCATGCAGAACAATGATGCAAAAAACAGCGGCTGCACTTGAACCGGCGGTTATTCCTATAACATTCGGGTTAGCTAAAGGATTTCGTAACATGGTCTGGAATACATATCCGCCAACTCCGAAAGCAAATCCGGCAAAAATCCCTGAAATCAGCCTCGGAAAACGTATGGTACCCACTGCAAAAGTCGCACCTTTTACATCCTCACCCAGCAGAACGCGAAGTACAACCTGAACGGGATAAAATGTGTTGCCCAGCATAAGCATTGTGCAGCAAAGGGCGAGAGCAATGCTTGCAAGTAAGGAAGTCATAATTATGAAACGACGGCGTCTTTTGGCTCTGCCTAATTTAATAAGGTTCACATTTTCATTCATCATAGAGCACGCATTTTCGCTTTCATAGTTAATAGGATTAGAATAGGAGCTCCAATAAATGCTGTAACTATACCCACTTCCAGCTCCCCGGGACTCCCAATAAGCCTGCCACATATGTCCGATATCGTTAGAATAATTGCCCCTGAGAGGGCTGACATTGGGATAATATAGCGTAAATCGGGTCCGATAATGAGTCGCACTACGTGGGTGGCTAATAGACCAATGAAGCCGATCGGGCCTGCCAGTGCTGTTGCTGCACCGCATAGTAGAATACCGGCAAAAGCAGCAACTAGTCTAAGCAATCCAGTACGAACTCCCAGTCCTTTAGCAACTTCATCGCCTAATGCTAATGCATTCAGTGCCGGCGCTGTGAACAAGGCGATCAGTATTCCAACCGTTAAAAAAGGAATAAAAGTAGAGATAGAGCTCCAGCTTCCTGATCCAACACTGCCTACTTGCCAAAATCGAAATTGATCCATAACGTTCGTGCGGGGAATCATGATTGCGATAACAAGAGATGATAATGCAGCACTTGTAGCAGCACCTGCTAAAACGAGTTTAAGGGGGGTGGCTCCCCCACTCCCCATAGACCCGATTCCGAATACAAAAATGGCTGTTATGATTGCCCCCAGCAGTGCAAGCCATATATATTGACTGGCAGTACTAGCATTCAAGAAGGAAATTCCGCAGACTACAAATAGAGCCGCCCCAGTGTTGACTCCCAATATACTAGGATCTGCAATAGGATTACGGGTGACGGATTGCATTAGAGATCCGGAGACCCCTAATGCAGCCCCGCACATAAGGCTAAATATAGTTCGGAAAATCCGTTGACGTACAACAAGTGCTTCGTGGGTCTGTACATCAGGGTGGAGCAAACCATCCATAAGCTCAGTCCATCCAATGGCACGAGAGCCAAAGGCAAGAGACGCTAATACACTAGCACCGAGTAAAATAATAAGGAGTATGAGTAATTTTATAAAATGCTTCGGAACAAGTAACTGCTTATTTTCTGAAACGGCTGTATTCATCATTTAGTTCAACTTGCTAACAGCTTCTGAGAGTAATTTCAGGTATTCATCAATGGAATAATTAATGGCAAGCGGGTTTGGATTTCCTGCCGCTGCAAGCGGAGTGTTATCTCCAATAATGACAACAGATCCTCTTTTAACGGCTGGAATCTCCCCAAGGATGGGATCAGCTTGAAGTGCTTTCAATGTATTCTCATCTCCATAAGATACAAAGATATCAAGGTCGTTAAGAATATCTGCATTTTCAGCGCTTAGTTCTAAATAGAAACTGCTTGGGTCAGTTACTTGACTCGTAATACTTTCAGGGTATTGCATGCCTAACTCCGTAAGGAATTCACCACGGGCATCGGTTGGTGTATAAACATAAAACTTAGATAAATCAGTAGCGGTAAGGCTGACAAAGGCGGCTTTTTTACCTTTAATTTCGGGATATTCATTTGCTTTATCTTGAATTAGCTTCTCTGTATCGGCAATAAGCTGCATGCCTTCTGCTTCCATTCCCATACCCATGGAATTGTATTTAATTTGTTCGCGCCATGAAGCCAGCCACGGGCTGGATTGATAAGCTACAACCGGAGCGATTTCGCTTAATGTATCATATTCTTCTTGAGTGATTCCTGAATAAGCTGCAAGAATGACATCCGGATTAGCATCCGAAATGGCTTCGAAATCCAAGCCGTCCGTATCTTGAAAGATATTTGGATTTTCTTCACCAAGTTCTTTTAACTTCTCGGCAGTCCAAGGTAACATTCCGCTCTCATCTTGAACGCCGTAGTTTGCAGCTGAGAAACCTACAGGCACAACGCCAAGTGCAAGAACAACATCATGGTTTGCCCATGAAATAGTGACAACACGTTCAGGTTTCTTTTCAATCACAGTTTCCCCTAATGCGTGCTTGATCCTGATGGGATATTTAGATGTAGCTGCTGCATCTTTGGAATCCGTAGCTTCTGGTTTTGACCCTTCATTTGAGGCAGATTCAGAATTTGATTGCTGATTGGAACAACCAACCAGTGCTAACACAAGCATAGCAATCATTAGTATTGTGAATAATGAGAATTTTCTTTTTGCATTCATTTGTGTACCCGCCCTCACCACGAATTTATTTGATAATAATTATCATTATCAATAATATAAGTTCTCCTTTGGTGGGTTGTCAACAAATTATCATCCGCGAAACACGAAAAGTGGACAACGAATTCTGCAATCTGTGGGAAATGAGCTTTTAGAGAAAGCGTGGTTAAATAGTTCAACCAACAAAAAAGGAGCACCAGAGTAAACGGGTGCTCCTTACTTATCAACGCTTGTTCTTCTACTGAATGCCTTTCATATACCCCTGAATTTTCGGGGAGAACGAGAAGAGCAGAATACCGAGGATGATTGCTGCTCCTCCAATGACACCAAAGTACACCATTTCGGTGGAAGGCGAATAGAATTTCACAATCTGCGCATTAATCGCTTGGGCAGCTGCATTGGATAAGAACCATAAGCTCATGGTCTGAGCTGAGAAAGCGGAGGGTGCTAATTTTGTCGTGGCCGATAGGCCTACAGGGGACAAGCATAATTCCCCCAGCACAACGATGAAATAACTGAGAACGAGCCATAAAGGATTGACCATGGCATCCTCACCGCCAAAGTATGCCGGCAACAGGATCACAAGGAAGGATAATCCGGCGAATAATAGACCCAAGGCGAATTTCTTCGGTATCGAGGGCTGCCGTTTTCCGAGTTTCACCCAAAGCCAAGCGAATACAGGGGCTAATGTGATTACGAACAAAGGGTTTAGAGACTGAAACCAGGCTGGAGAAATATGAAGTCCGGCGAAATCCAGTTGCGTCCGTTTATCCGCATAGCTGGCAAGGATGGTTGACCCTTGTTCTTGAATCGCCCAGAACATAATTGCTGCAATAAAGAGCGGAATATAAGCCACGAGTCTTGAGCGTTCAACGCTTGTTGTCCGCGGACTACGGAACATGACAATAAAGTACAGGGTTGGAATCAGAATTCCCAGAATACCTACGATCACGACAAAGGATTTAAACGTTAACAGACCTAACGGAATCGTAATAGCAACGATAACAGCGAGAAGCGCTGCGCCGATACCGAATAGAAGGGATACTTTTTTTCGTTCTGCTGGTGATAACGGACTTGCTACTACAGTGCCTGCAAGGCCGAGGTTTTTCTTCTTGGTACTGATGAAGAGAATTAAGCCCAGGAACATTCCGACAGCTGCAATTCCGAAGCCCAGGTGGAAATTATAATCCATACCGATGGTTCCAATAATGAGCGGTGCGATGAATGCCCCCAGGTTGATGCCCATGTAGAAAATACTGAACCCTGCATCCCGGCGCCCATCATGTTCGCTGTATAGTTCACCTACAATACTGGATACATTAGGCTTCAGCAAGCCTGTACCTAGTACGATCAGAACCATGGATACAAAAAATAAGGTAATACTTCCCGGAATGGCCAGGGTGATGTGCCCCAGCATGATTAATATGCCGCCGTAGAATACAGCTTTGGAAGCTCCAAATATCCGATCCGCTAACCAGCCGCCAATAATCCCGGACATATAGACAAGTGAACCATAGATAGACATAATGGCGAGCGCGGTGCTCTCATCCATGCCGAGTCCGCCTTGACTCAGTTCGTAGTACATATAATAAACAAGGATAGCTTTCATCCCATAGTAGGAAAAACGCTCCCAGAACTCTGTGAAGAACAGAGTGAACAACCCTTTAGGATGTCCCAAAAAACCCCGTTGCGGAACACTTTCCACGATTTTTTGCTTGTTTAAATCAGCCATGCTGATACTTCCTCCCTTGTTGGTAACTTAAATTTGTGCTAAAAGTATCATCCCTTAGTAAGAATACCCGTTATGAGTCATTTTCAACGTTCCAAGCCCATATTAGTCTCTACAGCGGATGCAAAGAGGTTATTATACTACACTCGATGTAAGGTTGGATGTGATATAACTCAAAAAATGGAGTTTATAAAGATCATTATCAAGGCTGAAGGGAAAAATAAGGATGGAATAGAAAAGGCACGATTAGCCTGGTAAAGTGCTAATCGTGCCTTTTAATCTGTACACTATATATTAGACTCGAGGGTCTTTTTCATAACCTCTGCGCCGCGATCTACACGAGCTTGAATCTCAGGAGTGAGATGCTCTGGAAGGAAATCAGTTATCCAAAGAAGCTTAGTGCCGCTATCGCCATGAGGAAAGACTTGGAAAGATGCGTGATGATGCAGCAAAGGCATGCTTCCTTCTTGTACCGCATAAGCCATTCGGCGTTCCCTTTCATCAATGGAAACGATGAACTCGCGGACCATACCACCATTTGGCAGTATGAGTGTTCTTTCGTGGCCGTTCATAAGGGTATTCTCGGTATAGCCAGGGACCAGACGATGATGGACAGCACCCACATCGCTCACCGCATCCCACACCTGATCAGGCAAGGCAGCAATCAAAATCTCCTTGTAAATTGTTGGCATATCATCACACTCCTTGAGCTCATTATATTACTTTTCCGTCCTGATTACTCACTATACTTCCCAGACGTGCAGCCGTATCCGCTGAAGCAGTATAAATCATGATCTTCAGATCCGGATGGGTCGGCGGCTGGAGAGTCACATGTTCAAACTCCATCTCTCCGATACGGGGATCGTACCACCGTTTGTGGCAGTCGGTTACGACCTGAACGTCATGCATCGGCCAGCTCTCACGAAACAACTGGCTGGTCTGCATAAATTCCTCAATAAGCTCCTGGAATCCCGGATCATTAGGGAAGTGTCCATAATCCGCACGAAAGCGTGCAATCATGATTTGTCTTTTGTTTCCCCAATCCTTTATACCTGATCCCAACCTGTTTTTTGTCAGGAAGAGTCTCATATAATTGGGTTTATACTGCAGATGATCTGATAATGACGGGAACTCGAATACAAACTCAGCGGCTTTGTTCCAGTACAGCAAATCCCAGGTTCTCCCGAGCACAAATGCCGGATTCGGTTCAAGAGCCCTAATCATCTGTTCCAAGCCTGTATTTAATTGCGGATGTTCCAGCTTGTCCTGTTCTGCCGGTCTTGCAAGAAGATAGAGATGGCGGCGTTCATCCTCAGTCAATTGCAGTGCTTTGGCTATGTTATTCAGTACATCCTCTGACGGATTAACACTTCTGCCTTGTTCCAAAGAGGTGTACCATGATGTTCCGATATGGGCAAGCTGGGCAACTTCTTCCCTTCGCAGCCCCGAGGTCCGGCGTGATCCATAGGATACCAATCCTACTTCTTCCGGAGTAAGACGCTCCCGGCGCGAGCGCAAAAATTCGCCTAATGACTTTCTGGAAGGAATTTCTTCCATTCAAACTCCTCCTTATCCTGACACTTTCAATCATACGATAAACGCAGGAAGGTTGCTACTTACGCGTTCTATTATACTGCCAGTATAGCTTCTAAAACTTAGGAGGATTTGAAACCATGAACATTTTCGTAACAGGTGCCACAGGAAAAGTAGGAAGCCGTTTTGTCCCGCGTATGTTGCAGCGGGGCCATCACGTTAAAGTATTAGTTAGGGACGCTGCAAAGGCAGATTGGCTTCGTCAGCAGGGAGCTGAACTTATTGAAGGCGATCTTTTAAAGCCGGAGGGTTATGTGGACGCTCTACGGGGTACTACTGCTGTGATTCATTTGGCAGCTCAGTTCCGCGGGGTGGACGAGAATACCGCCAAAATTTCAAACCTCGATGGCAGCATAGCCCTGGCAGGCGCTGCATTACAGGCGGAAGTGCCCCGATTTGTTTTTGCCAGTACCAATAATGTATACGGCTCCGGGAATCGGTCAAGACCCAACCGTGAAGATGACGAGCTTAGACCTGCCTTTGCTTATCCGCAAACCAAAGCCGCAGCCGAAACGGCTCTGCTGGAGCTTCACCGCGAACAGGGAATGGGACTGCGTATCGTACGGCTTCCTTTTGTCTATGGTGACCGCGATCCGCATATCGAGGAATTTCTACCGCATATGCGTAACTGGAATCCGGCTAAACGAATGCATATGGCACACCATGCGGATGTAGCTCAAGCTCTGTTACTCGCCGCTTCCACACCAGGTATTGATGGCAGGATCTATAATGTTGCTGACGATGCGCCGATCTCCGCTGCGGAATTAGCCCAACTCTATCATAGTGAATTTACGCCAGATGCCCTGCAGCAGGCTTACGATCCATGGGATATGGTCGTCGATACCACACGGATCAGAGAAGAATTAAATTACCGGCCGATTTATCCGTCATTTTATACGGCAAGAGATGCCGGGGCGCTCTAAATAAAGGTGAAGGCGCTTGATAACGGAACAAAGTGAGACCCCAAAAGGCCATCCTGCGAAGGATGGCCTTAAAACTTGCCGTTACAGGCAGCTTGGTGAACCGTATCATAAGAGATGATGCAATGTCTTTGCCCGCGAAGCACTTCGCCGACAATAATTTCTTTTAATTTCCAATCCCTACTTGTACTATAGATCTGTATTCTCTTATTTGCTCGGGTACTGAACTAAGCACTCTATGCCCGAAGGAGAGCGACGATTACCTTGCATTTTTTGTGCACAGATTGCAAGGCTTTATTTTTCGTAATGTTTTATATTGAATGTCGAGAGGATGTAGCGGCAATGGATTGGGTTTCGAGAATGAATGAGGCCATAAATTATATCGAAGATCATATTACCGAAGAGATAGCTTACTCCGAAGTAGCTAAAGTCGCATGTTACTCCGCATACCATTTCCAACGTCTGTTTTCTTTTATTACCGAGGTTTCGTTGCCAGAGTATATTAGACGGCGGCGCCTCACTTTAGCGGCCTTTGAGCTTCAGAGCAGCAATATTAAAGTAATTGATCTTGCCCTGAAGTATGGCTACGATTCGCCGGAGGCTTTCGCTCGTGCTTTTCAAAATATACACGGTACAACGCCAACCGCTGCACGCCATGCAGGAACGAAGCTTAAAGCCTTTCCCCGAATGTCCTTTCAACTCTCAATCAAAGGGGTTGCGGAAATGAACTACAGGATTGAAGAAGTGGATCCGTTTACGATTGTAGGAGTCAAGAACCGTATTAACACAGAACATGCCTTCGAAATTGTGCCCCCCTTATGGCGTGATGCAAGAGAATCAGGGGTTTTTGAGCAGCTATGGGAAATTCGGAATGTAGGCCATAAGGTCAGAGGAATTTTAGGTGTCTGTGCCAATGGAGAGTTCGGCAAAAATGAAGAATTTGATTACATACTAGGAATCACTTCTGACGAGATTCCCCCTGAAGGTATGGTGAAGATGGACTTTCCGCAAGCAACATGGGCGGTTTTTGAGGCGGAGGGATCGCCGAATCATATTCAGGATATATGGAAACGACTCTATACAGAATGGGTTCCCGTTTCTTCGTACGATCTTGCTTATTTGCCGACAATTGAATGCTACCTGCCTATAGAGGACAATAAAAACGAATTATGGGTACCCGTTATTAAGAAAGGGTGAGACTATTGAATATAAGCTCCGTTTTTGGTCAATTTCCCGAAATCCAATCCGAAACCATCGTACTTAAAAAAGTTGCAGAAACCCACCTGGACGATGTCTTTGACATCTTTAATAATGACCGGGTATTTGAATACTGTGGGATTATTCCTAAGCATAATAAAGACACCGTAATGAACATGATTGGGCATTTTGAGCGGGATTTCAATAAGAAAACAAGGATCAAATGGGGAATATTTATCAAAGCAGAAGAGGAGAAGCTTGTTGGAATCATTGAGGCTGTTGATTTTAATCAGAAAGTCGATATGGTTACAATCGGATATTTCCTGGCCGAAACTTACTGGAGAAAGGGAATTGCGACTCAAGCAGTAAACGTGCTTCTACGATATTTATTTGAAGACGTACACGTCAACCGGGTACAAGCGGAAGTGATGCCTGCCAATCATGCTTCCCAAAAGGTGTTATTGAACAATGGTTTCCTTAAAGAGGGCACCTTGCGGCAAGCATCTGTATGGTCTGGTAAGGGAGTCGTAGATCTCCAAATTTACGGTATCTTAAAGGAAGAATATATGGCACACTCTGCGGATGTATGAACTATATATTGAATTTCTATTGGAGAGGTGGAATTATCGGCGTGAGAGTTAAATTAGAAGGAATCACTGTTTTGGCGGTTGATGTGCCCGGATTAACTAGCTTTTATCGGGATGTCCTGGGGTTTAAGGCTGTTGTTGAAGAAGATCATTACGCTGAATTTGAGAATGACGGCGTGCGTTTAGCTATTTTCTCCGGACCTTTAATGGCAGATAACACGAACGGTCATCTTTCTTTTAAAGAAGAGCGTAAGGGGCAAGCCTTCGAGCTTAACTTCGAATGTAATTCACCCGAGGATGTTCATGTGATGTATGATGATTTAGTTTCAAAAGGGGCTACAGGAATAGCAGCGCCGAAGGTGGTGCCCTGGGGGCACACCACAGGATTCTTTGCAGATCCGGAAGGTAACATTCATTCCCTCTTTGCGGTTAACCCCGTTACGGCGGGGAATAGTTGAGGATCACACTTCAAGGAAATATGAGACAAGCCAGTTTATCTTTAGAATATTTCGGTTAAAACAGGAGTCCCCTTTCGGCTGAATGCTCAGCTGAAGGGGACTTTTAGATAATATATCAGGCTTACAATGATCGCCTCAAAATACTACATGGTTGTTTTAACTTTGATTAATAATTTCATGAAGGCCGCACTTTCTTCTTCGGTAAGGCCCCGGGTAATGTTTTTCTCTACTTCTGTAAATATTTCGTCGAATTCTTCGACGAGGTCGGCGCCTTTTTTTAATAAATATATTCTTTTTTGCCGCTCGTTATCTTTGGGGATTTCACGCTTGATATACCCCTTTTTCTCAAGTCCTTGAAGCATGCTGGTAATGGTAGCTCCTGTACGGTTAAAGTGATCAGCTAAATCCTTCTGGATCACGCCTTTGTCCTGATGTTCAAAAATATAGCCCATCATCTGTCCTTGCTGAGCGTTTAGCCCCAGTTCCGATAACCTGGCATTCGCCATGCCTCTGATCTTCATGCCGATATCCCGAATCGAATCCGAATAAGGGGTGTGCAAGCCTTGCTTAGTCATCCTGCGCCTGACTCCTTCGCTATAGTTTGAAATCTAATTATAAGATCATCTTAAATTTAGAAAGCCGAATTGTCAAAGGCAAACTGTTAGATAACAAATAATATTTATATTGACAGTTTGAATTCAAACAGTTATATTTCAATCATAAATAAACCATATTTTTATATTGGAGGCTGACACAATGATTACTGCAATCACAAACGTGCGTATATTTGACGGCGAGAAAGTGATCAGACCGACCACGGTCCTGATCGAAGGGGAACAGATCCTATCCGTGGGCGGGGAAATTCCGGAGCATGCAACCATTATCGATGCGGAAGGCGGGACATTGCTGCCGGGTCTGATTGATGCTCACGTTCACACTTCCGTAGAGGGCTTGCGCGATGCATTGAAATTCGGAGTTACGACAGAGCTGGAAATGATGGGCGGATACACAAAAAGCGGCCGTGAAGCACAATTGAAGGGTCTTGAGGATATTGCCGACGTACGATCTGCCGGAATGGGAGTCACACCTCCCGGCGGTCATCCGGATGAACTCATGCCGGGGGATGGAGAAATTCCGGACTTTGTTCTGAAGGAATTAGAGAAGATGAGTGAGGAAGACCGCAACGCAATGCTGGCCGCCCATGCGCATGATCATGGAGAGGCGCTAACGGTATCGAACCTTGACGAAGCTGTAGCGTTCGTCGGCGAACAGGTTAATGCGGGTGCCGACTATATCAAGATTATGATCGAAGAAGGGACGGTATTAGCTGCACCCGGGCTGCCTGTCTTAAGTCAGGATATTCTGAGAGCGGCTGTAGAGGAAGCGCACCGGCATCAAAAAATTGCAATTGCGCATGTATTGACTGCCGAATCTGCCCGGTTAGCCATAGAAGTCGGGGTTGAGGGACTCGCCCACATTTTCATTGACCGCCCGGAGAGCACTCCCGAATTGGTTGCGATGATTGCAGAGGCGGGTGCTTTCGTTACGCCATGTCTTGTCTTGAACTCCTCGATTATCGGTCACACTGCATCGGAAATGGCAAGTGATTCGCGTGTGAGTTCCAAGCTCAGCCCCGAATGGATCGATACGCTGAATTCCAGCTTCAATACGTATCCGCAAGGCAGCATGGAAGATAACTTTCTGAATGTAATGGACCTTCACCGTGCAGGCGTGGACATCCTAGTGGGTACAGACGTATCTGTACCGGTTCCATCACTGGGAGGACTTGCCCATGGAGTCAGCGTGCATCATGAGATGAAGTTGTTAGTGGAAGCGGGATTCACGCCTGTAGAAGCCCTTCAGTCTGCTACCTCGAAAACAGCACGCCGTTTCGGCCTGACCGATCGCGGATACATTGCAGAGGGGGCGAGGGCCGACCTGGTCCTGGTTGATGGCGACCCGACAACGAATATCTCGGATACGTTATCGATTCGCGGAGTATGGCAGCGGGGTATCCGGAAATCAACAGAGGCGTGAGACCATGATACAGCAATCCCAGAATGCACAAGCTGAATTTTCATTGCGGAGGATTCTACCCGTATTATTGACTGTCGCAGCCGGCATGTTCCTTGTGATCTTGGATAGTACGGTCATGAACGTGGCTGTGCCTAAGCTGGTCGAATCGTTTGACACCACTCTAGGTACGGTTCAATGGGTTATTACCGCGTATACGTTGGCCATGTCGGCCGTCATTCCGCTGGCGGGTTGGTTCTCGGATCGATTCTCAGCCAAGCGGGTATTTATCTTAAGTATCATTCTGTTTGTGCTAGCATCCGTACTTTGTTCATTCGCCAAGACGTCGGAGCAACTGATTATGTATCGGATCATTCAAGGGCTGGGAGGCGGGATGGTTGCTCCGATCGGAATTGCCACCGTATTCCGGATTTCTCCGCCCGACAGAAGAGGCTCTATTATGGGGATTCTCGGCATCCCGATGCTGTTAGCTCCGATTCTTGGGCCTGTGCTGTCCGGCTGGCTGATCGAATCTATCAGTTGGCATTGGATCTTTCTCATTAATGTTCCTGTTGGTATTGTTGCTTTCTTGATGGCCGTTAAATACCTTCCGGTCTCCAAGCCGTTGCATGAGATGAAATTGGATGTTCCGGGTGCTTTGCTGGCACCGATCGCCTTTACCTCTCTCGTATTCTGTGTTCATCAGGCCGGAGAAGAGGGCTTGCTGAACGAGTGGACACTTGCCTCTCTTGTGATCGGGTTTACTGCCATGTTGCTTTTCATTTGGCACGAACTCCGGCAGAAGCAGCCGCTGCTCGAACTGCGGGCGTTCCGTTCCCCGGCGTTTACGCACGGTATTATCCTGGGTTGGACCAACCAGATTGCCCTCTTCGGAAGCCTGCTGCTGTTCATGCTCTATCTTCAACAAGCCAAGGGGTTATCCCCGCTTGAGGCTGGACTGTACGTTATTCCCCAAGCCATCTTATCGACCATCGGAATTAACGCGGGTGGGAAGTTGTTTGACCGATATGGCGTTAGGCCGGTTGCCATTGCCGGGATAACTTCCCTCGCTTGTGCCTTGTTCGCCTTGACTCATATTACCTCGGACACCAGTCCGTTCTACATCATGTGCAGCTTTGCATTCGTAGGACTAGGTCAAGGACTGACGATGATGCAGATTAACACCCATGTCCTAAGGTCGGCACCCAGGGAGCTGGTCAGCCGTGTAACCCCGATTACTGCATCTGCGCAGCAGATTATGTCATCATTCGGGATCACGATAACGACTGCTTATCTCTCTCGTCAGATCCGGGCTTTACCGGCGCAGCATTCCGTAGAGCAGTTGGGACGCGCATTTGGTCATACCTTCTGGATTACACTATCCTTCTCGCTGATCGCCTTGATTCTGAGTTTGTTTCTACAACAAAAAAAGCCCAAGGAATCGTAATTCCTTGGGCTTTTCGTATGATCATTTTTGCAAAGACCTTATTCAACATCATAACAAAACGCGAAGAAACAGTCTATACTTTTTTTTCCAAATGCCCTATATTAATCAAGCAATAAATTGAGTAGAAGGAGAGCGGAATATGGACGGATGGAGTCATTTATTACAGGGAAGGCTCGGGATTTGGGCAGAACAGATTTTTGGAAAAGGTTATCCTCCGGAAGAAGCTGTGCAGCTGCGCGGCGGAGCGCAGAAGGTCGTTTATCAGGTTCGTTGTTCCAATGGTTTTCGTTTTATCCTGTATATCTGGGATGTACGGTTGAATTACTTTCGCCAAGAACTGGAACGGGATGAGGCTAAAACCGTTTCCGGTTTCGGGGGACTGCAATTTCAAACCGTTAACGCTTTGCTCAGGAAGCTGCATATTCGTACACCGGAGCTGTATCACTTTGAACCGGGCGGGCTAAAGGGTGAGGCGGATTTCGCATTTGTGGAGTATATCGAAGGAAAGGAAGCTTCAGAATTTTTTCATGCTGATCTGGCGATTCAGGATCAAATCTTCGAACCGCTTTCCGGGATGCTGAATCAGATGCATCAACAAACTAGAGAACACTGGGGGGCGCTGCATGAACCGGTGCCGCAAGTACAGTCCGGGTGCCATTTTCCTATGCTTGCCGAAGCTTACCGGCAGTTGGAGTATTTGGCTGAGAACCTTTCGGAATATCGGAATCATCATGACAGGTTTGTTCAAGTCATAGAGGCGTTGGCAGCACGAATTGTTGAAAGACCGTATTACAGCTTTATCCATGCGGAGCTTGGGCCGAACCATGTCCTGGTGGACAACCAACTGCGCCCGTGGCTGATCGATATCGACGGTGCCTTGTTTTTCGATCCTGAATATGAACACAGCTTCTTGGAGTTCCGGTTCGACAACTACGGGCGTTACTTGAAACATACTCACCTGGATCCCCATCGGATGGCCTTCTATAAGCTGTATCATCACATTTCCTACAGTGCGGGTCCCCACCGGTTGCTTCAAAGAGGATTTCCGGAAGCGGAATTAGTCAAAGAAATCATGGCGTTCAACACGCAGAGTGCCTTACGGGTAATTGCAGATTACTAAAATTTTGAAGAAGCGAATTTGGTTAAGGAACGATTGCACGCCGATGTGCATAAAGAAAGGGCCACCCCGCTAAGGATGGCCTTAAATCTTGCCGCTCGCGCTTACTTTACGGATTCATACTGTTCCACAGCGTTTGGAAAGCACCGGACTCGACCTCGAAGAATACCGGTGAATTGCCGTAGCGTACAAGTCCCTGACCAAATAGTGTCAACTCAACCCGGGCTTTGTCTTCCAATTGCAGGTAGATAATCTTGCGGTCTTCATTATCGTAAATGCCTTGCTCGATTAGCGGCTCCGCAGCCAGTGGTTTGGCCGCTTGGAGTGCTGTCAGGAAGCCTTCAAAGGCTTCATTGCCGGTGAGCGATGTGTACTGCTGCTTGCCGTTGTTCCAGCTGTCGAAGCTTTCCCACTGGGCGGCAGCGATTCGGCCTTCCAGATTCAGCTTGCCGAACAGGTCTGCTCCGCTGCTTACAGTGATGCCATTCGTATGTTCGAACAGTTCGGCGAAGATCTGGCCGTCCATTTCCGTATAAGACATAACGAGGAAGTCGGTGTCGTATCCTTTTACGGAATAGATATCCGCTTCACCGATGTTGGAGGATAGCTCGACATATTCATCTTTGCCGCTCCATTCGTCGATACCGCCAGTCGTCCGGCCCAGCTTCTCGCCGCGCAGCGCAGCAGCGTCAGCCGGGTCAATGCGAGTTGCTGCTTGTGTATAGATATTGTCCTTATATACGACTAGGGCGATCATATCTGCCTTGACGCCTGACTCCTTATCCGGCAGATCTATCTTGGGAATAACGATGCTAGCAGAAGTATTCGTTGCAGAGCCGCCCGGGCTTGAAGCGTCCGGATTTACTTGGGCCACCTGCTCCGGGGATGCCGTACCGTTCAACTGTTGCCATATACTTGGTGCAGACAAGCCGATCCCGGCGGCGAGCACAACGCTAGCTGCAATAATGACCATTTTACGGGGACGCTTCCGCTCCATTTTGCTGACTAATCCATGTTTCATTTCTTCGCTCGATTTCATCGAATCCACCGCTTTCTTGTATGTTGTCCGAAACTGATCTTCCTTCACTGCGGTTCATCTCCTTCCAGTTCCAGTTTTAACAGCTGCCGTCCCCGCTGAAGTCTCATCTTCACCGCAGACTCGCTGATTTGCAGAATCTTGCTGATCTCCTGGACGGGATAATCCTCGTAATAATACAGATGAATAACAGTCCTATACTTCACCGGCATCGCCAGCACGAGCTGTAAGATCGCCAATTCCTCGGGGCTGTCAGCCGTAACCGGCTCCGCGCCCTCCAGCCTGACTTCGCGCTTGCGCCAGCCTCTGCCCAGTAGATTCTTGCAATGATTGGTGATTACCCGGATCAGCCAGGCTTTCTGGTGTTCGTCATCTTTGAATTGAGGTGCTTTCTCCATTAGTTTGATGAAGGTGTCCTGAGTGGCTTCTTCAGCATCCTGGTAACTGCCCAGATGAACCAGAGCAATCCGGAACAGCATATCTGCGTAAATTTCGTAACTCTTCATCACATGATTGCCCGGCCGGGTCATGGATCGCTGCATGAGGTTATGCCCTCCTTTACCTATAACACCCTTAAGGACGGCATTTGGTCACATTTTGTTCCGAGGAAATTTTGCTTGCCCCTTACGTGACGTCATCTTTTATAATGAAGATACCGGTACACAGTTAGCGCTAACGAAGGAGTCGTTATGAAACGATATTGGAAGGTGGGAGATTTGGCAAGACTAACAGGACTCACCGTACGGACCTTGCGATTCTATGATCAGATCGGTATTTTCTCGCCATCGGGCCAGACGGAATCCGGTCATAGGCTTTATGATGAATCCGACCTGTCGCGTCTGCAGCAGATTGTATCGCTAAAGGAACTGGGCTTATCTCTTGACGAGATTCATTCTGTCCTATCCGAGGAGCAGATCAGCCCGATTGAGATCGTCAACCTGCAAATAGCCCGGACCCAGGAGCAAATCAAGCTGCATCAGAAGCTTCTTGAACAGCTCCAGCATGCATCCAAGTTGATGCAAGGGAAGTTGTCATTAACCGTAGAAGACTTCACAGGGCTCTTGCAGGCGATGAAAAAGAGCCATGAGAAACTGGTCATTGAGCGGCGTAAAAGTTGGGAGTATAGTCTGGATTTGCTGGGTCATTTTCTTGACGAGGAAGAGGAAGGAACGAAAGAAGAGGAGGACAAACCATGACCGAACGATTCGTCAAACACGCCACCTTCGTAGTGGAGCGGACGTATACAGCATCACCTGCGAGGGTCTACCAGGCCTGGGCCGATCCGGTAGCCAAAGCTAAGTGGTTCTCGAAGCCCGAAATCTTCGAATTTCGTCAGGGAGGACGTGAATACAGTAGGGGAGGTCCGCCAGAGGGACCGATCTTTACCTTCGATGCCTGCTACCAGGAGATTATTCCGGAGCAGCGCATTGTGTATACCTACACTTTGGATTCAGGTGACACACGCATTTCCGCTTCGCTCACAACAGTCGAGCTTATCCCGGCTGAGGGAGGCACGAGGCTGATCTTCACCGAGCAAGGGGCATTTTTGGACGGACACGACACGCCGGAAGTTCGCGAGCATGGTACGAATCTAATGCTGGATACACTGGGCACAACGCTCTAAGGAGGCATCTTTATGACAGTTAGCGCAGGCGAGAACGAAGTTATATCCTTGCGTGAGTTTGATTATCCGCGTGAGTTGGTGTTTGAAGCTTGGAAAAACCCCGAGCAACTGGCTCGCTGGTGGGGGCCGAAGGGTTTCACCAATACGTTTCACGAGTTTGACTTCAAGCCGGGAGGCCAATGGCGGTTTGTCATGCTAGGACCGGATGGGGTAGACTACCCTAATCACAGTGTCTTTGAGGAGATAGTCCCGTGGGAACGCATCGTACTCCATCATCTGAACACCCCGGAATTTCAGATCATCGCCACTTTCGAGGAGGCTGGGGGCCGCACCCGAATGACTTGGCGTCAGCGATTTATGAAAGCGGCAGTATTCGAACAGGTCAAAACATATGTGATTGAAGCCAATGAACAAAATTTCGACCGGCTGAGCGATCTGCTTACCGAATGTAGTGAATAAACGTATTAGAATGTTCCCATTGAAAAAGAATGCGGCAGCCATGGACAAGAAATAAGGTCCAAGGGCTGCCGCATTTTTTATTAAACAATTGCTTACGAAAATCAAAGGTAGATTACAGGTAAGTGGTTATCTCCAAAATGTAATCTTGTCCGAACTTAAGCGAACGGATTCATACCCTTCCTCCTTGGCTTTTCCTATTGAGATAATCATTACTGGAGCATAACGTTCTTCATCTAAATCAAATGCTTTGGCTACCTGGTCAACCTCAAAGCCAGCCATTGCATTCGTATCATAACCATGTGCACGAGCTACTAACATTAACTGCATGGCAAAAAGGCTGCTATCGACCTTTGCAACTTCAATTTTCACTTCTTTGGGCAGAGTCGGATACATCGACAGAATGGTCCCGAGTTGACTGTCCCGAACTTCAGCCGGCATTTTCCCTTGTTCCACGGCGGTATTATAAATTTCTTCAACATGTAAATAGCTCTGGGTATCACCAAAAATTAATAACATGGCAGATGAAGTATCGTTTTGTAATGTATTGAAACGTACAAGAGGTCTGAGTTTCTCTTTTCCTTCCGGAGTATCGACCACAAGTACACGCCAAGGCTGCATATTTGCAGAGGACGGAGCTAAACTGGCTTCCGAAATGATTTCGTTTATCTCATCTCTCGATATTTTAATGTTCTCATCATAATTACGCACCGAACGCCGGCCCTTGACTATACTGGTGAAATCGTTATTCAGAATATGGTTAAACATAGAATCTCTCCTTTGGATAACATAAAATTTTTGACATTGTGTATGTCGTTCGTTATCATAATCGCATTATGAACTATAAACTTAGGTTTATAGCAAATGAATAAAGAGAGGCCATAGGATGAGAATAAATGACGTTTCAAAATTAACGGGTCTGCCCATATCAACATTGAGATTCTATGAACGTAAAAATCTAATTCCGGACCCATTTGTGAAAAGAGATGTAAATAATTATCGTATTTACTCCGATGAGATTGTTGAATTTCTAGAAGATGTGAAGGCACTTTTATCCGTGGGCTTTTCTGTAGAAGAGTTAAGTTTACTGGTCAATCAACAACTTAATTTATCCTACGAGGAAAAGAAAACAATAGTTGAACAAAAAATCAAAGAAATTGAAGATCTCCAGAAGCGATTGACAAAGTCGAAAAAATTCTTGCATGCAACTCTCGAAGGAAAAGCAAATTTCCAAACAAAGTGTTAAGGACATAAGGCTAACCGCCAATGCGGCGTAACCATAACTTAATAAAACAAAAAAACCCGGCATATTTGCCGGGTTATTCTATGTATTAAATTGCACACAAAGAAGCTCTATGGTATGATGAGAAAATCACTAATGTTTTTTGAAAAAACCGCAGTATTACCGCATCTTATTTATACCTTAATTTTAGCACGCGGAAACACGGTTTGTCAAACCTTCTTTTTCCTAAAATTTAAATGAAGGAGTGCATGCAGAAAGATGATAAACGCGGAGGACTGGAAGCAGGAAGAAGAGCGACTCAATCAGGTTACGGAAAAGCTGCAGGCAAGAATCACGGAACTGGAGCCGGAGGTGACAGGGCTGCGCGATCAGGCGGCGGAGATCCGCAAACGATTCTGGGAGGAAGTCACTGTCAACACGGGTACTGATGAAGATTTTGAGGAGACCTTCTATAGTATCAAGCAGCAGGAAGCGTTATTGTCCGAACGGGAACGAAGCCATAAGCAACGCGTGCAGCAATGGAAAAACATGAAGCGGCTGTTGCCCTCGCCATACTTTGGACGCATCGATTTTCAGGAGGATGGCTTGAACTTTACCGAGCAGGTCTATATCGGGGTCTCTTCATTTGTTGATGTTGACGGCATGAATTTTCTGGTATATGACTGGCGTACCCCGATTGCAAGCATGTACTACGACTATTCCCCGGGAGCTGCCGGATATGAAACGCCGGGCGGAACCTTCACGGGGATGATGAAGCTGAAGCGGCAGTACCAGATCCGCGAGGGTCAATTACGAAATGTGTTCGATACGAGCTTAACGATCGGTGATGAATTGCTGCAGCAGGTACTCGGCAAGGGTGCGGATGCTCAGATGAAGAACATTGTGGGGACCATCCAGAGAGAGCAAAATGCCATTATCCGTGACGATAAAAGCCGGATGCTCATTGTGCAGGGAGCGGCCGGCAGCGGGAAGACCTCTGCGGCACTGCAACGAGTGGCGTATCTGCTATACAAACACCGGGAGCGGCTCAAGGCTGACCAAATCGTTCTTTTCTCGCCGAATCCGATGTTTAACAGCTATGTATCCACCGTCCTTCCCGAACTTGGCGAAGAGAACATGCAGCAGACCACCTTCCAGGAATACCTTGAACATTGGCTGGGCAGCTCGTTTGATCTGGAGGATCCGTTCGACCAAATCGAATATGTGCTGACACAACCAGGAACGCCAGGGTATGAGGCCCGGATGAAGGGGATTGAATATAAGTCGTCGGAAGCCTTTCTTCAAGCTCTGCAGAGTTATGCCGGGTGGCTGGGGCAGGAGGGGATGCAATTCACCAGTATTCGTTTCCGGGGGCGTGATTTGATCACTGCAGAGCAGATGAGAACAAAGTTTTACAGCTATGATCCTTCCATTCGTATGGGCAATCGCGTGGTCATGCTGCAAGAGTGGCTACGGCAGGAGCTGATCTTACTGGAGCGTAAGGAGCGAGAGGCATCCTGGGTGGAGGAGGAGCTCGATTATCTTGACAATGATCAGTATGCCTCGGTGTTTAGCGATCTGCACACAGAGAGGGGCGTCTTTGACTTCGCCGAGCAGTATGAAGAAGTTCAGGAGAAGCTGCTAAATAAGCGCCGGAGTGACGAGGGAGATTTCGATTTTGGAGACCGGGAGGAAGAACTGCTGCGCCGCATGGTCGTTAAGGAGCAGTTTAAGCCGCTGAGACGAAGCGTGAAGCAGATGCATTTTATAGATATGGCCCAGCTGTACACTCAGTTGTTCAGCAATAAAGAAGCATACCTGAAGATGAGCAATCAGGCTGAAGTTCCCGAGCTTTGGCTGGACATCTGTGAGCAGACCAAGGAGAAGCTGAGCCGGTTCGAACTGTTCTACGAGGATGCTACACCGTATTTGTATTTAAAAGAGCTTGTCGAGGGTGTGCGAATGAGCACCGAAGTGCGACATATATTCGTCGATGAGGGTCAGGATTATTCGATGTTTCAATATGAATTTCTTAAAAGCTGTTCCCCCGCGCCCGTATGACGGTGCTTGGTGATTTCGGTCAGGCCATCTTCACTCAGGCAACGGAACTCCACGGTGAGGGCTCGCCGTTAATCCGGCTCTACGGGGAATCGGATACGCGTCTGTTTCATCTTGTCCGCAGCTATCGGTCAACTCGCGAGATTGTGGAATTCACGAAGTCGCTGCTGCCGGGCGGCAAGGAGATCATCCCCTTCGAACGAAGCGGGAAGAAGCCGTTTCTCTCAAAGGTGGATAGTGATGAGCAACGGGCGGAACGAATCGCAGAGGATCTTAAGATGCTACAGGCAGAAGGCTTCGCTACCATCGCCGTCATTACGAGAACTGCGGCCGAGAGCAGAGAAGCTTATGACCTCCTGAAGACACAGGAATGTCCATCGCTGATGCTCGTTACGAAGAATAATCCCACCTTCGAGCAGGGAACGCTGGTTATTCCAGCGTATCTTGCGAAGGGTGTTGAATTCGATGCCGTTTTGATCTATGATGCCTCGTCACAGACTTATCATCGGGAAAGTGAGCGCAAGCTCTTTTATACAGCTTGTACACGTGCGATGCATCAGCTTATACTATATTCGGCGGGAGAATGGACGCCATTCCTTCAGACATTGGATACATCTTTATATGAGGTAAAATAATAAGGCGTTGATGCATATTCTCGACCCTCCTTGCCAATCATTGCAATCTAACGCAAAGGAGAAATGAAAATGAAATTCCTATGTTTAGGTTACTTGAATTCAGCGAAAATGGATGCCAGCCCTAAGGAAAAGATTAATGCTGTTATGAGCGAATGTCCGCCTCACCTAGAGAAGCTCTACGAGAGTGGTCAAGTGATTCTCGATGTGGGCCTCACTGCAGAAACTATATGCTTGCGGCAGGAGAACGGACAGGTGGAGGTTATGGATGGTCCTTTAATTGAAACTCAGGAGACGATAGGCAGTGCTTTTATTATAGAAGCAAAGGACATGGAGGAAGCAATCCAAATAGCCTCCTTGCATCCGACCTTACAGGTGAGTGCGGGTGAGCAGTTTGGTTGGCGAGTCGAGATTTCTCCAATCCACTATTTCGAGAATTTCTCATCCCCCTAAAGATCGTTCAAATGAGGGATATGATCCACTCCCCAGTCATAATCATCATTCAATCTACTATGGGAATTGTCTCCATTCTCAAGAATGATCATATTACGAAGCTCGGAATCCTAGGTTATAGGAATCCGGGTTTTTTTGTAATAAAAAGTTAAAACCCCCTCTGCCATTTTGGCAGAAGGGGCACTTCAACAATATACTGTTGCAATCTGTGGGTAGACGGGACTGCCGCCCCAGCCAAATTCTTAATGATTGGCTAAGCTGTCTAAGATCACATGCACTTGGCTGACCATAGCGGTCGCATCTGCACGAGTGATTCCGTCCTTAGGGTTAAAATTTCCATCTGTGTCCAGTTTTACGATCTTCAAGGCAATCGCTGTCTGAATAGCCCCTGAGTTTAAGATGTCGATCTTGTCGTTATCCTTGATTTCTACCGGGATCAGCTTAAGCATCGGTAGTTGTCCGCTTGTTTGGAGCGTATGAATCAGCAGATACGTGAACGATTCGCGGCTCATTTCGGATTTGGGGTCGATCTTGATCTGCAGGTTCGCCTTCGGTCCAACGGCTTCCTTGATTAACTGAACGGCCTGCTCTGCCGTAAGGACCTCGCTCACAGCTCCAGGTGCGGGGTGAGCTTTCAAAAAGTCCACAGCTTTGTTAACGATGTCGGTGCCAGCCGTACGGGTAATATCGGCCTTCGGATTAAAGTTCCCAGCCTGATCCAATGTAACGAAGCCAAGGGCGATTGCCGTTTGAATGGCACCTGAATTTGAGATGTCCATCTGACTCTCATCCTTCACTTCGACCGGAATGACATTGATCATCGGTAGTTGTCCGCTCGTTTGGAGCGTATGGACTAGCAGGTACGTGAACGATTCGCGGCTCATGCTGGCTTTCGGATCGATCTTGATCTGTAGGTTCGCACTCGGTCCTACGGCGTGCTTGATCAATTGAACAGCTTGTTCCGCCGTAAGGGTCTCATTCACAGCAACTGGTACCGGATGCGCCTTCAGGTATGACAGTGCATTGCTAATCTCTACGGCTGCCTCAGCCCGGGTAATCTCTTTCTTGGGGTTAAACTTTCCGTTCGCATCCAGCTTCACAACACCATAGTTCAAGGCGCGCTGGATCGAACCGGAATAATCAACCTTGACTTGATCCTGGTCTTTAAATTCAACAACAACAGGCTTCACCATAGGCAGTTGGCCGCGTACCTCGATCGCATGAATGAGCTGGTGTGTGAACTCTTCGCGCGTAAACTTCTGGTTTGGCTTCAAGTCTGCGGGAAGATCGAGTCCGTTGACGGCAGCAATAATGAGGGCTTGCGAGTACCAAGCGGAATTGCTGGCATATGCAAAGTAGTCCGTAGCCTTAGGCTCTTTAACGAATCGAACCAGGTCCAAATTAAGTCCTAACGAATTGACGATCATCTGAACGCCTTCTGCCTCTGAGATGGGAATGTGCGGACCAAACAGGTAGGTGCTGATCCCCTTGATCAGGCCACTGTTTTGCAGGGCAATGATCTTCTCTTTATCCTGAACGTTATTTAAATCTTTGAAAGTTGCGGCCGAAGCGAATTGTTGCCCGGCGAAACTTAGTGTTAGTGCAGCGGCAGCGGACATCGTAATGATCTTGAATGTTTTCTTCATTTCCTTCACCTCGTGATGTAGTTTGTTATTTACTTGTGATCTCAGACGCACCATTGTGCAAAAAGGTTACAACACGATTTATTTTTCTATACATGGAAGTGAATGAGGTGAGAGGGAACCCCCTGCAATAAATAATAATCTGAAGGAGGTACAGTGTAGGTGGGTAAGAGGAAAGAAGCAAGATCTGGCGGCTTAATGGGGTCTTGGTTTTGATGCGGAATCTGCAATTCGTCATAGCATTAATGTCGAAACTTGTTTATTATTGTTGTCGTGTTTATAAAATTTTGTCGAATATTAGGGGGAATTATGAGGAGTTTGAAGAGAAAGCTAATTGTGTTGGTAGTTATTCTGGTGTTTAGTATATTGCTGTTTACCAATTTGGTTAGCAATTTATTTATTACACGGGATTATGCAGGGATTATTGATGATAAGAACCAGGGTTTTGCTAATGCAATCTCAACGAATGTAACATCGTTTATAGAAGCTTCGTATGGGATAACCAGTGAAATTTCTGATCAGACCGATATTAAAGACTTCAATGCAGAGGCCCAAAAAAGTATATTGGAACGCTCGGCTAAGCGGAATTCCCAATTCGATCTGCTGTATATACAAGGAATAGACGGAATGCAAACGGCAAGGTCCAGTGGAAAACTCGGGAACCGCGCTGACCGCTGGTGGTTCAAAGAGATGATGGAGAAGAAGACATCCTTCGTCAGCAAGTCGTATTATTCACTGAGCGGCAATACTGCCGTTACGTCGATTTTTCATCCGATTGTAGATGAGTCGGGAGCGATGACAGGTATTCTCGGAAGTGATATTAAGCTCGATGCCCTGCAGCAACTTGCAGAACAAAACTCGCTGGGGAACGGCAGCTATATTTTTATCATAGACGGTGAAGGAACGATTATTGCACATCCCAACAAACAATATGTTGAGGAATTATACAACTTAAAAACATTAAAGAAAACCGTTCTTGTTAAGGATAAAAGCGGAAAAGTGGTTCTTGATGATGCCGGTAATCAAAAGACGGAAGAGCAATCCATCGAATTCAAATCTGACTTAAGCGATATCGCCAAAAAAGCGCTTAGCGGTGAAACCGGAACAGGTAAATATCTAAAAGGGAATATCCATATGGTAGCAGCGTATAACCCGATCACACTGCCTGGAACTTCGGATAAGTGGGCAGTTATTGCAGTTCAGGAAGAGAATAAGGCTTTCGCTTTCGCTACAGATATCCGCGACAAGATGATATGGCTCTCCTTGTTATTGTCTGTTGTGGCGAGTGTGTTCACTTGGTTTGTAGCGCATAAGATTACTACTCCAATCTTGCGGCTGATGAAGATCATGGAGAAGGCTGCTCATGGAGACCTTACGGAGCGCTTCACTCATAAATCCAAGGATGAACTCGGGCGATTGAGTGTCAGCTACAACAATATGATGGATAAGATTGAAGAAAGCCTGCGTGATATCTCTATTGCGTTCTCTGGTGTTATCGGTACATCTAAAGTACTGGAAGCAACCACCCGTGAAACTGCTATATCCATTGGTGAGGTAGCCAGAGCGGTTAATGATGTTGCGGACGGGGCAGAGCAGCAGACAAGGGATACTGAAGATGGCGTTCAAGTCTCGGCGGCATTGTCGCAGACGTTTAATGAAGTAGCCGCTAATGTTCAAATGTGTAAAGAAGCAACTGATACAGCGCATTCTTCGAATCAGAAAGGCATAGCTGTTATGGAAATGCTGATGAAGGCATCGGAGGAGAGCGCAGAAGCTGCGGAATCCGTCGGAGAAATTGTTGAAGCCTTAGGCAGCAAAGCCTCAACCATTGAGCAGGTTATCCAAACGCTGACCTCCATTGCAACCCAAACCAATCTTCTGGCTTTGAATGCAGGAATCGAGGCGGCTCGCGCGGGAGAGAGCGGAAGAGGTTTCGCCGTAGTTGCTGCAGAAATCCGTAAACTTGCTGAGGGTGCGGCGGCTGCCAGCAGTAATATAGGCGAAATCATAAGCGGAATTGCCGGAGATATCAAGCAGGTTCAACTCACCATGGATCAATCGAAACAGAAAGTGACTGAACAGCTCCAGACGGTGGAACAAACGAATCAGGCCTTCCAGGAGATCGCAGACTCTGTGCTGAGCATTACAGAAAGAACGAATCACATTGTAAGCCAACTGAAAGAATTCGATGAGAACCGGGAGCAAATCTCTTCTATCATCCAAAATATTGCCGGTGTGTCTCAATCCGCCTCAGCCTCAACAGAAGAAATATGTGCTGCAACAGAAGAGCAGGCTGCGGCTATGGATGAAATTCAAAAGCTGTCAGAGCTGCTGAATGACAACGCGCTGCTGGTGGAACGCAGTATTAATATCTTTAAGTTAGGCCAATAGATGAAGAAGGCACCATTCGCATGAGTAAAGGCACCCGCAAGGGTGCCTTTTCACTTGTTGGTAACGATGTGTAGAAAATAAGTGACCAATTAGGGGTTATTCCATCTTTGCCCCACATTCCTTACAGAACTTTCCTTCAGGGACTCTTTCGCCACAATCGGAACAATATACTTTTCTGGCATCAGATGTAGAAGATTGTTCAACTGCCATTGAAGATGGCTGTAACTTCGTCAAGGCATTGATCATTGCTTTTTCTGATCCCCAGGCCTTTCTATTATTACTTGGGTCCAGAAGTCTACAGTGATCCGTTAGTTTATTCTTTTGAAGTTTCCAACCGCCTGACTCCGCTAACGTTTCCCAAAAGAAGTGGCCACCCATTGTAGGGAAATCGACATTTGGCATTGTGCCCAGTAGATCACATAATTTGCCTACCAATTTAGGGTTAGCTGCTAGCATAGCTATTTTTGATTGTAGCATCCTCTAAACCTCCTTATCTTTTTACAGCGAAAAATAAAACAAATACAATTGCGCCAATACCCCAACCTATAGGCCCTAACATAAAGGCGGCAACAATACCTACTAAAGCCAGAATAATAAAGAGAAATTTTCCAAAAGCATTAAAAATTCCGGAAGTTAAGACAAAGATAATTCTCAAAATACCAGAAACAATAGGCCATAAAAGCCAGACTATAGCAATTGCGGCAATGATGTAGGGCATCGAATTCAGTCCTTAAATTTGTGTTGAAAGCTGTCACTTTCTTGGGGTAAGTAGTTCAAATGTCGCAAGGTTAATAGTACCAATATACTATATTAATAAAGGAAATGTAATCCTGAAAGGGAACGAATAAAGGCCACCTCAAAGGGTGGCCTTACCTATAAGCTTATCGGATACGGCTTTTGTATTTGAAGATGGGATCCTTTAGCTCAAATTCGTACGACGATCCGTTCACTATCCCGACTACGTTGTCACTGTCATACAAATCTAGTAAAAACCCCGCCATTTCTTTAGCCGTATGATACTGGGGTACAGTTCCATTATAATTGAAGCTCGGGGCATCGAATGCACGCTTCGCAAATTCAGTTTCGGTAGCGGCAGGGGCTAATACTTTGGCTTGCATGCCCGCGCCTTGACCTTTCAGTTCGTATGAAAGACCCTCTGTTAAGGCACTTACATAGAACTTGGTCGCGCAGTAGGTAACGGAGTTCTCGATAATGGTATACCCCCCGCCGGACGATATATTGATTAATTGCGTACCTTCAACCTGGGAGTAATCACGAACGAATAGGGTGGAGAGTATCGTTAATGCTTCGATGTTGAGATGTAGCATGGATTCTATTTTATTCAGGTTTTGATCGCCTACTGTGGCGAAATTGCCAAAACCCGCATTGTTGATCCAAGTTTCGATGTCCAGTTCTTGCAGGCTCTCGTAGAGCTGGTGGGCGTGATGGGCAATGGATAAGTCCGTTGTTCGAATGACGACATCGACGTGAGGATAGGCCTGAGTGATTTCAGACTTTAGCGCCTCCAGCTGATCCGTTCTTCGAGCAACAATAACAACGTTTTTGCCGCGGGCAGCAAAAGCTAAAGCGGCTTCATAACCGATACCGGAGCTTGCGCCGGTGATAACTGTATATTTCATGGGTGTTCCTCCTTATTGATTGTGATTGCTGATCCAGCGTGACGACTGGAATATGAGTTGATTGTATGCCTTAAAGTTGACTCTAAGGCAAGCCTTTTTTATAATCATAGGGCCTGCTAATCCGGTAAAGAAAGATGGGGATGAGGATGTATACGATTAGTGAAGTAGCGAGGTCTATTGGGATCACCGCCCATACCCTGAGATATTACGAAAAGGAAGAAATTATCGTTCCGAAGCGTAATCTATACGGGGAAAGAGTGTATGATGACTCAGATCTTGCCTGGCTGCGATTTGTGGTGAAATTGAAGCAAACCCAAATGCCGATTATGCAGATTCGGGAATATACCCGTTTATACAAAGAAGGAGAGCATACAACCAAAGACCGTTTGAAGCTCCTGGAAGATCATCGAGAAGATATACAGAGTCAAATGAAGGCCTTAGCAGCCACGGAGAAGATGCTGGAAGACAAAATTACGATGTATAAAGATATTTTAAGTCAACCCGATGTTGCACACTAGCATTCAATCTCTCGGGGGAAGGGTGCGGCGGCATGAATAAAACGGATCGTATGTTAGCCATAATACTTGAGCTGCAGCGCAACAAAATGTTACGGGCAGAAGATTTGGCCGCTACCTTTGAAACAAGTGTAAGAACCATCTACAGGGATATTCAGGCATTAAGTGAAGCGGGCGTATCTGTTGTAGGTGCTCCCGGGCAAGGCTATTCCCTAATGGACGGGTATTTCCTGCCGCCAGTCAGTTTCACGGTGGAAGAAGCAGTGACATTACTCATCGGGACAGACTTCATCGAACAGTGGTTTGATGCCCGCTATGTCAGTAAGTCTCGAACTTCCAGAAGAAAGATTGAAGCCATTCTGCCGGAACCGGTCCGCAGTGAGTCAACCCGGATTCGCCAGAGCTTTCGTCTGATTGCAACGGCTGAAGAAGTCGCACGTGTACAGGAGAAGGCAGCCATAGAGGTGATCCGCCAGGCGATATTGGAGGAAAGGAAGATAAGTTTCTGTTATTCCAAAAGAATTGCCGAGGCGGACGGGAACCGTCAAAGTATTCGGACAGTTGCCCCTTATGGGCTTGTGCTTGTTCAAGGGACGTGGATTCTCATCGCATGGTGTGAGCTGCGTCAGGACATCCGTCATTTCCGGTTGTCCCGGATGACGGAGCTTATGAAGCTGGAGACCGGATTTAAGCTGCCGGCCGATTTTCAATTGGATGAATACCAGGCTCCGGATGATCGTAAAGTTCTTGTGCGTATCCAGGTTCAACCTGACATTGCCGACAAGGTAAGGGAGTCGAATAACTTCTATCTAGAGAGTACGGAGGAACATGTGGAAGGGCTCTTGATGACCTTTCGTGTCCGGCAGCCTGAGGAATTGCTGCATTGGGTGCTCGGCTGGGGTGGCGGAGTGGTTGTGCTGGAGCCGAAATCCTTCCGGCATGTGGTACGAAAAGAACTGAAAAAGGCGCTAAAACGCTACTGACATAATGGTGTCAGTAGCGTTTTTGTATACTTGGATCAAAGATGATTAAAGGAGCCGATAAATGATGACGACAACTAAGGAAGTTTTACAACGGTTTGAGGAAACAGCGAATTATTATATTCGTGAACTGGACTCGTTCAGTTTGGAGCAGCTGCAGCGCAAGCCAAGTGACAACGAGTGGTCCATTGGGCAGATGATTCAGCATCTCATTAACTCGGCGCTTTATATGCAGCTTCGTAATGTGGATCAATGCCTGTTGCCAAACCAAGATTCCTCAGTATCTCAAGCCGCTAAAACTGAGGCTGGTGCGGCTGTATTTGCTCAAGGAAGCTTCCCGCCTATTCGCATTCAGGTTCCGCCTTCCCCGCAGTATACGCCGGAGCAGCCGGCAAGCAAAGAGCAGCTAATTCAAGGGTTGCATACGGTCATCCAAAGAATGCGGGAGATTGAGCCTGCTCTTGCCAAAGCATCCAAACAAAACACAGTACCTCATCCGCGCTTCGGCGGACTGTGCGCGGAGGAATGGTATGTACTCATTGAAATGCACTATCGTCATCATCTTCTGCAGCTGGACCGCTTGAAGCATGATTTGGTTCTTGGCTAATGCAAGGCAGTGGACTAAGCAGGGCGATGATATAAGGGTGGATGACTGGCAGGCAGAATTCATAGCGAAACGGCAGGAGGGGACCCTCCTGCCGTTTTAAATGCAATTTATTTTTTTATAGCAGTCATCCTCATAAGCGTTAAGTAATTAGTAAGGGCTTACAACGGAATTATATCCAGCGCGTATAAGGAAAGCAATGTTAAAATGGAGTATAAAAAACGTAACCATACGGACTGTGTGGAGTTTTCTGTCTTGCAGAATTATTGTTGACTTTGACGTCGCGGCGTCCCTTAGACTTCATTTGAAGGAAGGAGGATAAATGTGGAACTATCAACCATCAGCGAAGTATCAGGTTATTTTCAGGTAACGACTCGGACACTCCGTTATTATGAGCAGCTAGGGCTTATAGAGAGTACCAAAAAAGAAGGGTATGCGTACAGAACCTATGACCAGGCTTCTCTTCGGAGGCTCCAGCAAATCATGATTTTAAGAAAACTCAGTATTCCTTTGAAACAAATTGCTGCTATTCTTGAGAACAAGGATGCGGTAACCGCTGTAGATATTTTCAAAAAAAGAGTGAAGGAACTGGCCAGTAAAATCGATTCACTCACCACGGTCAAAGATATTATAGCGAAGCTTGTCGAGGAACTGGAACGGAACCACGTGCTTGAAATTAACCCGGATCTCTTAAGCGATGAAGTGATACTTCGGGAAATTGACTCCTTATCCTTATCTAATTTCGATCTTAAGGAGGAAAAGTCAATGAAGGATTTAAACAAAGCGCAAGAGAAACTGCAGAAGCTTGAGCAAGTGCGGATTGTTCATATTCCACCCTGTGCGGTCGCGGCGAGTCATTATATGGGGGAGAACCCTGAGGAGCATGCCGGAGATCAGCTGGCGGAGTTTTTGCGGAGCAGTCAGCTTTATACCATCAAGCCGGATGCTCGTGTCTTTGGCTTTAATCATCCGAACCCCTCTAGTGAGCGACCGTATTATGGGTACGAGCTTTGGGTTACCATCCCTGCCGACATGGATGTACCTGCGCCACTTGTGAAAAAGCAGTATACCGGCGGTATGTTTGCAGCACATACGATCACATTGGGCAACTTTCAAGAATGGGAGCTGCTATCCGATTGGGTTCAATATGATAATGCGAAGTATGAAGCCAATACCTTGGATGACCATGGCGAGCTCATGGGCGGATTGTTAGAAGAACACTTGAATTATGTCTACCACTGCCATCACAATTGGCCGGAGAGCGACGAGCACCAGTTGGATTTACTGTTCCCCATCAAGCTGAAGAGATCTTAATGAGCAGGCCATCCACCCGGATGGCCTTTTATAATTCAATCGGGAGCTAAGAATTTAAGCCCAAGTGTTAAATAAACTTGACATAGTGAATGGTTTTTATTACATTATGTACATAAGACTTGACTTGTTATAAAAATACAGTGTAGGCGGTGTAGCGTATGACCTATCAAGAAAAGAAGAGCATTGTCTCCTTGATTACTGCCATTCTCATCTTCGGATCTTATTGTGCTTACATGTATCCGAAGTACCCCGAGGGGGCGGGTATGACAGAAGCCCTTCATTATTGGGGTTCCTTTGTCCTCGTTCTGACTCTGGTCTCCATTGTCGCACATATCATCATCAGCATTATTTTCAACATCATCTTCCGCATGACGACCGGGGAGAAGGAGCCTAATTTCGCGGACGAACTGGATAAACTCATCGAATTAAAGTCCAACCGAAACGGCTTCTTTGTGTTCATCCTGGGCTTTATACTTGCAATGGGCTCGCTGGTCCTCGATCAGCCAGTACAGGTGATGTTCGTGATCCTAATCGCTGCCGGATTTATTTCGGATGTGACCGGTTCTGTTACTAAACTTTATCATTACCGGAAAGGAGTCTAGGATGGGAAAGAATCTTGTTGGCAATCACATTCGCAGATTACGCTTCAACCAGGGTGAAATGACACAGCAGCAATTAGCTGACAAGGTGGGCGTAACGAGACAGACGATCGTAGCTTTGGAAAAAGGCAACTATTCACCGTCTCTGGAATTGGCTTTTCGCATTGCACTCGCCTTTGACTTAACGTTAGAAGAGGTATTCTTTTACGGAGAACACGCGAAGGATTAAGTACGAAGAGGAGATGAAGGAATGAAATCAAGCCCAATAGCAGCGAAAATCGTGGGTATCCTGTTTATTCTTGCGGCCGTTTCATCGATAGCTGGTCTTCTTCTATACGATCCAATTCTGAATGGTCCTGATTATTTGGAGCAGGGCTCCGCACACGGGAATCAGGTAATATTGGGAGCAATTATGGAGCTGATTCTTGTTGTTTGCGCAGTCGGCACTTCGATTACCATGTTCCCGTTATTAAAAAAATACAATGAGACGCTGGCTCTCGGGCATGTGCTTTTCCGGTTTCTCGAAGCGGTTATCATCACTGTGGGAATCATCAGCGTACTCTCCCTTTTGACCTTAAGCCGGGAATTTGCATCCTCAGCTGCTGCGGACATGGCTTCTTTTGAAGCTTCAGGTACCCTGTTAAAAGCCATCCATGATTGGACGTTTATGCTGGGGCCCAATTTCATGCTGGGGATAAATACGCTGATGTATAGTTACATCTTTTATAAAACCAGACTCGTCCCCCGGTTTATATCAGTCTTAGGCATAACGGGGTCAATACTGGTATTTCTTGCAGCCTTGTTAGAGATGTTCGGAGTATTCCCTCAACTGTCTGTATGGGGGGCCATCCTGTCGCTGCCGGTAGCAGCGAATGAAATGATCCTTGCCGTTTGGCTGATTCTAAAAGGCTTTAACTTCACCGGATTCAATTACAGCCGATCGTAAACCGAAGGGGCCTTGGGAGAATCAGTCTTCCAGGGTTTTTTCCCAGACATAGCTTCGAAACGCAGCTTCAAATCCAATTCTCTTATAGAAACCCATAGTAGATCCAACGTAAGCCGATTTCGCCCCATAAGCGGCCAGCCGTTGCTGTCCTTCCATAATGACGGAGCGGGATAATCCTTTCATACGTGCAGCAGGTATTGTCCCGACGGGCTCTAGAATTCCATGCTGGTTCCGAGTGTCGTACCACAGTGTACAGAACGAAACGACTTCTCCCGAGTCGTCGACAACGGACAGATCGAGATCCGGCCGGTAATCGGGGGCTAATTTCATCCGTTCGAAGGCTAAGGGGATGGTACGGTCATGGTCATCTTCAAAATAACCGAAAGCTTTGGCATGAGCGAGTGCTTTGGCTTCACTCGAAACTTCCGTTCCGGATTGAATGCGATAACCATTTGGAAGAGCCACTGGCTCTAAATGGTCTAAAGAAATCATTGACATGGGGTCTTCCCAGTCTAACTTTGTATAGCCTCTTGAATATGCGATGGATTCCCGTATGGAGTCACCAGCCGGAATTCGTAAGTGGATGAATCTTCGTCCCTTGTCCTCTACAGTTAAGTTTCGTTCTGCAAATGCGAACATTTCTTCAAGGACCGCTGCAGGCAAAGGAAATCTAAGTTGAAAAAAAGCTTCGCCTCGCTCTTCGCCTTCCGAGTTAACGGCTCCGACGATCGCACCGGCTTCATCTACCCAAACTCCCACTGTGTTCTCCCAAGTATCGAACGTATTATGCATCGTATGACTGACCGTCCTACAGAAGTTCCATCGGTCGATAAGCCAATTGTCTTGATAGCCTATTTCCTCGAAGCTGCTAACGAGCATATCCCGGACTTCGATGAAATCCTCTGGCTGATAACTGCGAAATTGTATGTTCATATGACCACCGCTCTCCCGATGACCGCATGTTTTCGACTTCGTACTTGCATCTAGTAACCGCTTGAGTCTAGTAACTGCGGGAACGATAGATTATAATCGATATATTGTAAGATTTTGTATGATGTTGTCGAAGGGGAGCGAGTCATGATCCGTTATTTAAGAAGATCTAAGAGCAGCTTTATTTTACTAGTAATCGTACTATTAGGTTTTATTGTGCAGCCAGTACCCTGTGTTTACGGAGCAGCAGCCGGAAGAAGTATGGTGTGGAAGGCAGATGCAGCGATCAAAGAATCCAGCTCTAATGATGGAACAGTATCGGGGAAATACTCGGCTACGCTGGTTAACGATACATTTCTCAAAAGTGTAGCTACCGGCAAGGAACTGCCAAGCAAAACGTATACAGTAAAAGGCTTGCCGCAAGGAGTGAAAGTAAAGCTCGTTAAAGCGGGCTCTTCGAAGGTGTCCGTTATTTTTTCCGGCAAGGCCAGCTCGCATACAGCTTCGGACAATATCACCTCATCCAGCAATACCATAGTCCTGATGTTCAACGATTCTGCCTTTACGTTAGGCAAAGCCAAGCAGGTAAGCAACTATAGCTATTCGAAATTTTCGGTCGTTTTTCTGAACCCTGCAGTGCAAGCCCAAAAGTATACAGTAAGTGGAACGATAGTAGGTGTGGAGGCAGCGGATCAAGTATTTCTGGTCAAAGCCTCGGTCCAGCTGAGAAATAGTAAAGGTAACAGGGTAGGCCTTCCAGTAACGGTCAATCCACAGAATGGTGATTTTATCCTAAAGGATATAGCGCCAGGAAGAGGCTACACCATCGAAGTGACAATGAACGGATATAATCAGGAGACGATTACGGGATTTGATATTCTCGATAATATCTTTGGCAAAGACATCCTCCTGAAGAAAAAGTTCGACTTTGAGCAACAGAAAATAGTCGATAATGGCGATGATGATGACAAATTGGTAATCGTGTTTGTAGGGGATGGATATACGAAAGACGAACAAGAGAAGTTTAATGCAGATGCAGACAAGATGGTTGCCGCTTTCTTGAAAGAGGAGCCGTTCAAATCCTTGAGCGAACACATTAACTTCTACCGCATTAATGTAATTTCTAATGTGACCGGTGCTTCACCAGATCCTGAACATATCAAGGATACTTTCTTTGGCACCGCCTATAACACCTCCGGAATGGACCGGTTGCTTGCGCCGACGAAATACGATGTCCTGGATGACCTCTTAACGAGCAGCAATATCAACTACGACAGTGCTGTAATTATCGTCAACTCCGAGAAATACGGCGGTTCCGGCGGTATGTATCCGACCGCTTCTGTACATGCCTCTTCCACGGAAATCATGCTGCATGAGTTCGGT
This sequence comes from Paenibacillus oryziterrae, assembly GCF_042610485.1. NCBI lineage: Bacteria > Bacillati > Bacillota > Bacilli > Caryophanales > Paenibacillaceae > Paenibacillus > Paenibacillus oryziterrae. The sequence goes on from NZ_JBGJZO010000031.1 coordinate 40,053, forward strand.
CATTCTTATGCAGACCTCGGTGATGAGTATTACGCGGGAAAGATTTATACGAGTGAGTCGGCGAACGTTACGCAGGAAAGTGATCCGAAGAAGGTGAAATGGAAAGACTTTATCGGAAAGTCGAACATAGGGGTATATCCAATGCCTTCAACTACAGGGTGGTATATTCCAACACTCGACTGCAAAATGCGCGTTCTCAACAAGCCTTTTTGCCCGGTTTGCGAGGAAGAGATTCGAGAGAGAATTTTAGCTGAGGCCACAAAAAAGGCTGCATAGCGTACAACGGATACCAGATGGTTAAGTAGATCTTAACGATCTGGTTTTTGCTATCCTCCGGATAAACTAATCCGTTCTCAAATAAAAAAACTGGCCCCAATAAAGCTTGGCGCCAGTCTGTAAGCGGAGTGAAACGTCTTATCTTCCAACGGAAACGATTCGGTTGCGGCCTAGATGTTTGGCTTCGTATAAGGCCATATCCACTGTTTTTAACAAATCACTTAAGTAGGAGGCTGCGTCCTTTGCATGTGTAGCTTTGAAATCTCGGATACTTAGAAGGCCCATACTAATAGTGATAGACAACGGGTGGTCTATATTTTCGATTTTCATTTTATTGGACTCCACACTCCGCTTAAGCTGTTCCGCTAAGAGCATTGCCTCTGATTCATCCGTTATGGGCAAATAGATGATGAATTCCTCTCCGCCATAACGGGCCAGGATGTCTGTTTGCCGCAGATTGTGCTGGAGAACCTCTACCGTACTGCAAATCGCTGCATCCCCGGCTAAATGGCCATAGGTATCATTCACTGCTTTGAAGAAATCGATATCAATCAGGATGATTGCACAGGGGTTTGTATAATCCCGGCTCTGGATAACTTCATTCTCTAACTGCTGTGTCAGATAATGACGGTTATAACATCCAGTCAAGCTGTCGGTAATTGCCATCTTCCGAAGCTTGCGGTTGGTCTGAAACAGTTCTTCTTGTACCTTGATTAGGGATTCATTTCTATCCTGTAGAATGGTGTTCTGGTAGTTAGTCTCATCAATAAGCCGGCGACGTTCGGTGAAGTCCTGGAACGTAATGATCCGACCCACCCTGACGCCCTTAACTATGATGGGTGCTGCATGAATACTGAGGTATAGCCCGACGTCTGGGTGCAGAAGCTCCAACTCAGCGACCTCATATGGACGTTCCCGGTAACAATACAGGAAGCGTTCAATCGTATCGGTGCTCTTGGGTAAGACGTGAGCCATGTCAAACGGGTCACCGATCTTCAGATGCATGTAAGGAGATAGAGACTGATTGATCTCCACGACCCTTTCATGATCATCCAGCACCAGAATCCCATATGCCATTGTATCTATAATATCCTGGTGAGCGATGGTCACAATATCAAACACTTTATCCTGGTGAATGGTAATGACAAAGAAAATTGCAGATACCAAGATACCTAGAGAAGTGAAGCCCGGAATGACGGGCAGATAATCGTCTAATACAACGTTCAGAAGTACATCGAGCATAATAAATACGGTTACGGCCAGTATCCCTTTTAACATGTGCATGATCTGGTTTTTGATCCGTGGGGCCTGATCGGAGACCAGAGCTACATAAATGATATAGAGGGAGACGATCGCATGAATGATGAGGATTGTAATGTTTATCCAAAAAATCGGACCGTAGATTCGTTCGACATAACCGCCGTTTACCGGAAGGACGAACCAGCCATTTGGATTCAGCACCACACCAAGTGATGACAGGAATGCCGGGACGAACAGGAGCATTAATACTTTTCGTTTTAAGAATTGCGATTGCCCCGAGATAAGAATGGTGAAGAATATCCAGCCGGTTGTTAGCAGAGATGCATCTACAAAGGCAAGCTTCACATAAAATAACTGGTAGATAGGAGCATCAACGGTGCGAATAGCGAACTGGCAGTAGGGCCATATCATCATGGCAAAATGAAAACCTAAATATACCTTGTGTAGATTCGTGATGGTGACCGAAGCAATGATGTATACAAGCAAATAAAACAGAATAGAGCACATTATGAGGTCGATCCACGACTCTAGATCCAATATATTACACCTTCTTAATATTAATAGTAATTGTTGATATTTATGGGTCGAAAGTCTTATGTATTGATCTAAATATATAATTAGCATGTAGAAATTACAAGAATTTTAGGGGAATATAGAAGAGAAGGTATAGGAGGAGATCAAATATGAAGTCGATTACCGTTCAGGGGCTTACGGAGATGTTCCAATTGGAAGTGCTTGCCGGAGGCAGCCGCATGGACCGTGTAATTACCCGTTCACGAACGCACAGACCCGGACTTGAGTTTGTCGGATATTTTGATTTTTTTCCGATGGAACGTGTGCAAGTGCTCGGCCGCAAGGAAATCAATTATTTATTGACGTTAAGTGTTGAAGAACGCAGGCTGCACATCGAGAACGTCGTGAAATATCATCCGCCTTGTTTTATTGTAACGACTGGCCAGCAGGAGATTCCTTATCTGACGCTGTTCTGCGATCAGGAAGGTATTCCGCTGCTGCGGACGGAAGAGACGACAAACGAGTTTATTGCTAAACTGGACAGTTACCTGGTGAAGGCGCTGGCACCTGAGCTGTCTATTCATGGTGTATGCGTCAATGTTTCGGGTATTGGCATCCTGCTCCGGGGTAAATCGGGAATCGGCAAAAGCGAGACGGCGCATACACTTATCCGCAGAGGTCACCGGTTCGTGGCAGACGATATTGTGGTCCTTAAAAAGCTGGGGCCATCGACACTTCTCGGAACGCACAATGAGACTACGCGTGAATTCTTGGCCCTGCGGAGCATTGGCCTGATTAATGTTGTGCGTCAATACGGGCGCAGGGCATTTCAGGATGAGACGAGAATTGTACTAGACATTGAGCTGGCCCCCTGGCGGGAGAATGCCCTGAATAATGAGCTGGAGCTGATGCCCCAGTTCACTGAATATTTGGGAGTCCAAGTTCCGCATATCGAGGTCCAGCTTCAGCCGGGACGAGACGTCGCTGGTCTGATCGAGGCGGCAGCCAACAATTGGTACCTTAAGCAGCTCGGCTACAGCGCCGTTGAAGATTTCATGAAGCGGATTGAGAGCGGGATGCAGCCGGAATAAAGACCGGTCTGTGCGTGAGGTAAGACAGGAATCTAAAACCCTTGTAAATTTAAGCAGCCAGCCGCCGGAAATCCACCGGCGGCTGGCTGCTTAGTTTTTTTGAATGCAAATAACGACTTAATCCAAATCCATCTTCTTCCGTTCGGGATACTGACCTGCCAAGGAATCTAACGAGTCAGCTGCTTCCTGTTTTAAATATTGGTCAAAGAATGCTGATGTTAGAGCATTCGTGATTGTAAGGCATCTGACAGGATCTATTGTTCCATGTATGCCGATGAGTTCGCGCAATGGAGCGATACCAAAGAAAAGCCCGATATCAGTGAACTGGTCAAGACCCCATTTAGTAGACATTGAAAAAAAACCTAGGATACAAGCTGATTCCTGTACTCAACAGGAGTCAGCTTGTTTAG
>NZ_JBGJZO010000032.1:0-43497 GCF_042610485.1 Paenibacillus oryziterrae
TTAAGCTAATGGCTACTACTGCCTTCGCCATTCGGGACTTCAACCCTAGAGATAGCGCCCATGCTGGGCGCACTAAAAAAACAGGCAGTGGAATCTGCCTGTTGGTGATAACGGAAAAGCCTGCCTTTTCTCCATTATGAATGGAGCAGAAGGCAGGCTTTTTATTTAGTGAATCTTCTATTATTCGCTCACATACCCGTGTTTCGCAACCCATCCGCCAGCCTCTGCCAAAGCCCCTTCAGCCCGCTCAATCGCTGCCTTCACTTGAACGGTTGCAGTTCCGCCGTAGACGTTCCGGGCGTTGACTACCGCTTCCGGCTGCAACACAGCGTAGATCTGTTCGTCAAACAGCGGGGAGAAGTGTTTAAATTCCTCCAGCGTCAGATCGAGCAGGAATTTACCTTCGTTGATGCAATATAGCACGGTTTTGCCGATAACCTCATGCGCCTGGCGGAACGGCAGGCCCTTGCCCACGAGGAAGTCTGCGATATCGGTAGCATTAGAGAAGTCCGTATTTACGGCCTCACGCATGCGTCCTTTATTCACCTTCATGGTGGCGATCATCGGAGCGAACAGCTGAAGCGCGCCTGTCAGCGTGGCTACAGTATCGAACATCCCTTCCTTGTCTTCCTGCATGTCCTTGTTGTACGCAAGTGGCAGCGACTTCAGGACGGTCAGCAGACCGATCAGGTTGCCGTAGACGCGGCCGGTTTTGCCCCGCACCAGTTCAGGCACGTCAGGATTCTTCTTCTGAGGCATAATGCTGCTGCCTGTGCAGAACGCATCATCCAGCTCTACGAAGCTGAACTCGGTGCTGCTCCACAGCACAAGCTCTTCACTGAGCCGGGACAGGTGGGTCATGATCAGTGCCGCATTGGCCAGAAACTCCACGATGAAATCGCGGTCGCTCACGGCATCCAGACTGTTCTCATACACACTGTCAAACCCAAGCTGCTCCGCAACAAAATGACGGTCAATCGGAAAAGTAGTTCCCGCCAGCGCACCAGCGCCCAGCGGAAGAACATTAATGCGTTTATAGCTGTCGGTCAGACGCTCCGCATCACGGCGGAACATGGACACATACGCCAGCAAGTGATGGGCGAATAGAATCGGCTGCGCCCGCTGCAGATGTGTATAACCGGGAACGATGGTATCCACATTATCCTTGGCTTGCACGATCAATGCATCCTGGAGCTCGTGCAAAAGTGCTACCAGCTCCACCACGCGGTTCCGCAGATACAAGTGCATGTCAGTAGCCACCTGATCATTCCGGCTGCGTCCGGTATGCAGCTTCCCGCCTACAGGACCGATCTCCTCGATCAGGTTCTTCTCGATATTCATGTGAATGTCTTCATCCGCTACGGAGAACTCTACCTCACCGGCACGAACCTTCTCCAGTACCTTACTCAGGCCAGCCTTGATGGTCTCCACATCTTCCTGCGGCAGAATTCCGCATTTACCCAGCATGGTTACATGCGCCAGACTTCCTTGTACATCCTCTTCCGCCAGTGCTTTATCAAATCCGATAGAAGCCGTATACTCCTCTACCAGTTTGTTCGTTCCTTTGGTAAAACGTCCGCCCCATAACTTGCTCACCTGTGACTCCTCCTCTATGGACGCCAGAGGGCCGCTCCTGTCCTGACGGGAGGAACGGCCAACGGAAATCCTTATATTTATGGATAGGGTACTGATAGGGTAAGCCGTAACTACGGTGAATGTTGGACTTCCGATCGCTGTTATCCTCTGATTCCTTGAATAACCGCCTTAGCGGTTGGAATCTGAGGATAAAGGCGAACGCTGCGCTTCTCCAGCTCAAAAATTCCCCTTCGTTACTTTCACCCTATCGTTTAATTGCAGTTAAAAATTTAAGGTAAGTATTTACTCTCACCTTTACAAGACCTATGAAGTTCAGAGCTCAACCACACTTACTTCGCAATTCCAGTAGCTCAGCCAACTTATTTTGCAGACTCTGCTACACCTGCGGACACTTTAAGGCGCAGCGCGTTCAGGCGGATAAAGCCTGTGGCATCGCCTTGGTCGTAGGCTTGGGTCGGGTCAGCTTCCATGGTTGCGATATCCGGGTTGTACAGGCTGACCGGACTTTTAACACCGGCGCCGATGATGTTGCCTTTATACAGCTTGAGGCGTACGGTACCGGTCACATTCTGCTGGCTTTCGGTTACGAGGGCTTGCAGCGCCAGCCGTTCAGGAGCGAACCAGAAGCCGTTGTATACCAACGTACTGTAGCGGGTGATCAGGCTGTCACGCAGGTTCATAACTTCACGGTCCATGGTGATGGATTCCATTTTGCGGTGAGCAGTGAACAGAATGGTGCCGCCCGGAGTTTCATACACGCCGCGGCTCTTCATGCCCACAAAACGGTTCTCTACCATATCGACGCGGCCGATGCCATGCTTGCCGCCCAGCTCGTTCAATTTCTCCATTACTTGCAGCGGAGTCAGAGCCTCGCCGTTCAGGGCCACACAGTCACCTTTCAGGAAATCAAGTTCTAAGTATTCCGCCTCATCCGGAGCATCTTCCGGCGCATTACTCAGCAGGAACATTTCCTTATTCTCGGGAGCACTCGGATCAAACCACGGATCTTCCAGCACACCGCTCTCATAGCTGATATGCAGCAGGTTGCGGTCCATGGAATACGGCTTCGCTGCCGATGCCTGAACCGGGATACCATTCGCTTCAGCGTAGGCGATCATCTCCGCACGTCCAGGGAACTGACTGCGGAACTCTTCCAGACGCCAAGGTGCGATTACTTTGATACCGGGCGCAAGCGCAGCCGCACCCAGTTCAAAACGGACTTGGTCATTACCTTTGCCTGTTGCGCCATGAGCAATGGCAGTAGCGCCTTCGGCAATCGCAATATCCACCATCCGCTTGGCGATCAGCGGGCGTGCGATGCTTGTGCCAAGCAGATATTGTCCCTCATACAAGGCTCCCGCCTGGAACATTGGATAGATGAAGTCATTCGCGAACTCATCGCGCAGGTCATCAATATATACCTTCGATGCGCCGGTTGCGAGTGCTTTTTCCTCCAGACCTTCAAGCTCTTCCTTCTGGCCGATATCGGCGGTAAAGGCGATAATCTCTGCATCATAGGTTTCTTTCAGCCACTTCAGAATGACGGATGTATCCAGCCCGCCGGAATAGGCGAGCACGATTTTTTCTTTTGGCATGGGTAGGTTCCTTTCGTGTGGGCTATATAAAACACTTTTAAAGAGTTTTCCTCGGGCAAAGGTGGCCTCTCCGCGTGCGAAATAATCCTCCGATCGCTGTTATCCTCTGATTCCTTGAATAACCGCTTCAGCGGTTGGAATCTGAGGATAAAGGCGACCACTGACGTTTCTCCAGATTCATTCCGCCCGCTCCGATAACCTTAGCCGGGAAAGCTAACTTTAAAACCTTTTTTATATAGTGATTTTATATTTATATATAAAAAACAAATTCTTATCTTCTTCTTAATCCATTAAGGTCTTACCCCATCAGGGCGGCCATCAGCGCTTTCTGCGCGTGCAGGCGGTTCTCGGCCTGGTCAAAGATGACCGAGTTCGGGCCGTCGATCACAGAGGTGGATACCTCTTCCTCGCGGTGGGCAGGGAGGCAGTGAAGGAACAGGTAATCACTCTTCGCCAGTTTCACCAGCTCATCGTTGACCTGATAATCCTTGAAAGCTACCTCACGGGCGAGTTGCTCGGCTTCAAAACCCATGCTGGCCCAGACGTCGGTGTAGATCACGTCTGCATCAGTGACAGCTTCCTGCGGACTGCGGGTCACGACGATCTCAGCTCCGGTCGCCTTGGCGATCTCACGGGCCTCCGCCACGATAGCGGCATCGGGCTCATAGCCTTCCGGACTGGCAACCGATACATGCACGCCCAGCTTGGCTCCGCCTATCATCAGCGAGTGCGCCATATTATTACCATCCCCGATATACGCCAGCTTCAGACCCTTCAATTGTCCTTTATGCTCGTATACCGTCTGATAATCGGCCAGCACCTGGCACGGATGTGCCGAATCGCTGAGTCCGTTGATGACAGGTATGGAGGCGAATTTCGCCAGTTCCTCTACCTTGTCATGTCCAAAGGTGCGGATCATAATACCGTCAAGATAACGGGACATGACCTGCGCCGTATCGCCTACGGTTTCACCGCGGCCGAGTTGAATATCATTTTTGCTGAGAAACAGCGCATGACCGCCCAGCTGATACATCCCGACTTCAAAGGAGACACGCGTCCGTGTGGAGGATTTCTCAAAAATCAGTCCGATCGTTTTGCCCTTCAGCGGCTGGTACACCTCACCGCTCTTCTGCTTCTGCTTAAGCTCTACGGCAAGTTCGATCAGATACATGATTTCTTCTGTACTGTAATCGTTCAGCTCCAACAGGTCGCGGCCTTTCAACTGCTTGGCGATTTCTGCTGCACTCTGTACTACCTGACTCATGATCCGGCTTCCCCGCTTTCTTTTTTAGCATAAGTATGAATGAGTTCCGAAAGGATGTCCACCGCTTGGTCGACCTCCTCCTTGCTTACATACAGGTTCGGCAGGAGTCGGATCACGTTCGGTCCGGCGGTTACGAATAACAGCCCCTTCTTCTGTCCTGCCAGCACAATATCACTCACAGGGCTCTGGCACTCGATTCCAATCAGGAGGCCTTTGCCACGGATATCAAGAACAAATGGACAATCTGCCAGCTTCTCTTTCAAAAGTCCGGTTAAATACTGGCCTGTCTTGGCAGCACGCTCCGGAAGCTCGTCTTCAAGCATCGTTTCAATGGTCGCCTTCATCACCGCGGCCGCCAGAGGGGTTCCTCCGAACGTCGACGCGTGGGCTCCTGCCGTGAACGCTTCCCGCAGGTAGCATTTAGCGAGCATCACCCCTGCCGGAAATCCGCTTGCCACCCCTTTAGCCAGGGTGAAAATATCAGGCTCCACCCCGTAATGCTGATGGGCAAAAAGTTTCCCGGTACGTCCCATTCCGGTCTGTACTTCATCCACGATGAGTAACAGCCCATGCTCCTTGCAGAGTTGGCTTACGGCCTCCAGAAACTCCGGCTGCACTTCGAGTACTCCGCCTTCAGCCAGAACCATCTCCATCATAATGGCTGCCGTATTCTCGTGAATTGCACTTTCCAGCGCTTGAAGATCATGCAGAGGAACAGTCTTGAAACCGGCAGGGAGCGGGAGGAATCCTTCCTTGACCTTTGCCTGTCCAGTAGCAGTCAGCGTTGCCAAGGTACGCCCATGGAACGATTGTTCAAAGGTGATGACCTCGTAGCGCCCCGTTCCTTTCACCTTTTGGTGATAGCGGCGTGCCAGCTTAATGGCTGCCTCATTCGCTTCCGCACCACTGTTGCAGAAGAATACCTGGTCTGCACAGCTGTTCGCCGTCAGCAGAGAAGCCACATCATCCTGGCCGGGAATATGGAAGAGATTCGACACATGCCACAAGGTGTCAATCTGTTCTTTCAGCTTGGCGCCAACCTTTTCCGGGGCATGGCCAAGGCTGGTTACTGCCAGACCGCAGGTGAAATCAAGATATTTATTCCCCTTGTCATCCCATACCCAGCTGCCTTTGCCCTTAACCAGGCTGATATCGAATTTAGCATATGACGGGAAAATTGCACTTCCCTTTTCGGCCGGGACAGCCTGATTGCTGGAATCCAACGGATTCACTGCGTTCCCCTCCTGCGCTTCTGCCAAAGAAGATTTCCCTGCTTGCGTAAGCTCGCTCATTTCTATTCACTCTCCCACCGCTCCGGTATGCCGGCAGCATGTTTATTTTGAACGTATAATACGTGTTCCTAAAGACTCACCAGCCAGCACCCGGCTGAGCACTCGCGGCTCCTTACCGTCCACAATGACAACCTCGGACACACTTCCCTGGATGCAGTCCATTGCGGCACGGACCTTCGGAATCATTCCCCCGTAGATTTCGCCGCTGCTGATTAAAGCCTCAATCTCCTGTTCCGTCACGGCAGGGAGCACAATCTTCTCACCGTCAACCGTACGCATGATTCCCGGCACATCGGTAACAACGATCATCTGGGGCGACCGCACATAAGAGGCAACCGCACCCGCCGCTGTATCGGCATTAATATTGTACCTCTGGCCCTCCGCATCCACACCAACAGGTGCAATAACCGGAATATAGCCCAGCGCCACAATACCTTTTATGAGCTCAGCATTTACAGAAGTAACCTCTCCTACAAGACCTACCTCTGCATGGTTGGCAACAGGCTGTGCCTGAATGAGATTACCGTCCACACCAGACAGGCCTAGCGCCATGCCGCCACTGCTCTGAATTCGCCGCACTATAGCCTTATTCATGCTTCCGGCCAGCGTCATCTCCACGACATCCAGCACTTCCTCGGTCGTCACCCGCAGGCCGTTCACAAAGCTGCTCTCTATTCCAAGCTTGGCAAGATTCTCAGAAATCGCCGGACCGCCTCCATGTACGATTACAGGCCGGGCACCTCCCTGCTGCAGTTTCCGTAAATCCTCGAAAAAAGAATCCGGGAGCGCAGCAAGTGTACTTCCGCCGCATTTCATGACAAACAATCCATGAGTGCCTTCTGCTTCTATATCATCATTAAGGGATAATTTCGGTGTCATGTAATTCCTTCTTCCTCCCGGCTATAAAATCAGGTGCGGTAAGCCGCATTGATACGCACATAATCATACGTAAGATCACAACCCCAGGCCGTTGCATTTCCATTCCCATCCTGGAGGTCTACCGTAATCAATACCGTATCTCCCTGCAGATAAGCCAGTGCTTCCTCTTCATCAAAAATCACCGGCCGCGACTGTTCCAGCACTTTAATGCTGCCGAGAGCGATATCCACACGGTCCGGTGAAACCGGAACTCCGGCACGCCCGACTGCCGCAATAATCCGCCCCCAGTTCGCATCAGCGCCAAATACGGCTGATTTCACTAGACTGGAGCCAACTACGGTCTTGGCAATAGCACGGGCAGCCTCTTCATTGACCGCACCGTTCACGATTACTTCTATTAAATGCGCTGCGCCCTCGCCGTCACGGGCAATAGATTTAGCAAGACTTTGACAGACATGCGTAAATCCAGCGGCAAAAGCATCCCAATCCGGATGCAGCCGGTTCAGCTTCTCATTCCCCGCTAGTCCGCTCGCCATGGTAATCAGCATATCATTCGTACTGGTATCCCCGTCCACGGTGATCATATTAAAGGTAACATCCGTCGCTTGCCGCAGCAGGCTGTGCAGATCCTCCTGGTCAACAGCAGCATCTGTGGTCATAAAGCCCAGCATTGTCGCCATATTGGGATGGATCATCCCCGATCCCTTTGCAGCACCGGCAATCGTTACTTCCGAACCATTAACCCATACTTTAACGCAGCATTCTTTTTTCACCAGATCCGTCGTCAAAATCGCCTGGCAGAACGCTTCCGCACCTGCCGCTCCATCATCCAGCGTCTCGGGCAAGGCGGCAATGCCGCTACGGACACGATCCATTTTGAGCAGTTCACCGATCACTCCGGTCGAAGCGACTGCCACTTCCGTCTCAGGAATGCCCAGCTGCCGGGCGGTTGCTGCACGCATTTCATAAGCATCGGCTTCACCCTGTTCCCCTGTACAGGCATTGGCGTTTCCGCTGTTCACTACAACCGCACGCAGGATACCATCCGCAAGGCTTTCACGGGACACCTTAAGCGGTGCCGCTTGAAATACGTTGGTCGTATAGACAGCCGCTGCCGTCGCAGGCACCTCACATACAATGACCGCGAGGTCGTTGCGCTCTGTTTTTTTCAGACCACAGTGTAGTCCCCCCGATTTAAAACCCTTAGGTGCTGTAATGCTTCCGCCTTCTACGACGGTATATTTATTCTCGCTCATTAGTTAGTTGCCGCTCAAAGTCCTATGGATACACGGGCGTGTAACCTAGGCCAAGCGTTTCCTCCCATCCCATCATCAAGTTAAGATTCTGTATCGCCTGACCTGCCGCGCCTTTTACAATGTTGTCAATTACGGACACAATGGTGACCCGCCCTGTCCGGGCGTCAGCCGCAAAACCAATATCGCAATAGTTGGAGCCACTGACCTCTTTGGTCGCCGGAACAATCCCGGCATTTCTTATGCGGACATAAGGCCGACCTGTATAATATTTACAGTATAAGTCCACAAAATCCTGCTCCGTGTACTGCCCATCCATCGTCGCATACATCGTCGCCATAATGCCTCGGGTCATCGGCACCAGATGCGTAGTGAAGGTTATCGTCACCTTATCCCCGGATACATCGCTTAAAACCTGCTCAATTTCCGGAATATGCTGATGCTTGTTGACCTTATACGCTTTGAAATTCTCATTGATCTCCGCATAATGAACGGTCAGGCTGGTTCCCCTCCCCGCTCCGGATACACCGGATTTGGCATCCACGATGATGGACTCCGGCTTGATCCAGCCCGCTTCAATGGCCGGAATCAAACCGAGCAGTGTCGCCGTAGGATAGCAGCCCGGATTAGAGATAAACTCAGCACCTGCCGCCCGTTCACCATAAATCTCGCATAATCCATATACAGCCTGCTCCAGATATACTGGGTCCGGGGCCGGATGTTTATACCACTCTTCGTACTCAGAACCGTCTTTTAACCGAAAGTCACCGGACAAATCTATTACTTTCAAGCCCTCCTGTAGCAGCTGCGGCACCAGCTTGGCACTTACACCCGAAGGTGTCGCCGTAAAAACGATATCCGCCCGCTTCGCCATCTCTGCCGGATTCACACCGTCAAGCTTCCCCAAAATCCCAGTCAAATGCGGAAAACCTTCCTCGATAAGCGCCCCTTCACTTGAGGAGGAAATAACCGAAGTAATCTCTACCTCAGGATGGCTTTGCAGCAGCCGGATCAACTCCACTCCTCCGTATCCAGTTGATCCTACGATTGCCGCCCTCAGCTTGCCCTGCATGGTCATCCCTGCTTTCTGCTCAGTTATATTCTCTATTCACCGGAATTCCATTATCGTATTCATCCGTCTCGCAAATATGTATTATTATACAACCGCATTAATATAAATACAACCAATACATCCCCACCAATGTAAAAAAAGAGAGACGTAATTTCTCCCTTCACAGGAGATTTACGCCTCTCTTTTGAACCCTTCGCCCAATACTTCATGAGCCTCGGTAATAATCACAAACGCTCCCGGATCCACCGAACGGACGATGGCCTTGAGTCTGGTGATTTCATTTTGTCCTACTACAACCATCAGCACGGTCCGGGCTTCGCCAGTATACCCGCCATGTGCATCCAGCTTGGTCAATCCACGGTCCAGGTCATGCAGAATTTCCTGCGAGATCTCTTCCGTCTTGTCCGAGATGATGTATGCAACCTTCGTATTACTGAACCCAACCTCTAGGGCGTTGATCACCCTGCCTGTTACGAACAGCCCAATTAGAGCATAGAGTGCCTGCTCCATCCCCAGCACAAAAGCGGCCAACGTAATCACTGTCCCATCCAGCAACACTACGGACATGGAGAAGCTAAGTCCGGTCAATTTCTGAATGATCTGCGCCAAAATAGTAAGGCCGCCTGTCGAGCCGCGCCCCCGGAATACCAGTCCAAGACCCAGACCTACGCCAATGCCCCCATAGATGGAAGCCAGCAGAGGATTATCAGTAGGGACCGGTCCGTCTTTGGTAATAAAAATAAACAGCGGCAACAGAAAGCTGCCCAGCAGCGAGCGAACCCCATATTGTCTGCCGAGGATCAGCACACCAAGCACGAAGAGGGGAATGTTCAGCGCCCACTGGGTGAATGCCGGCTCCGCTCCGAACCATGACTTGGCCAGTACGGACAAGCCGGATACGCCTCCCGAAGCAATCTCGTTTGGCAGCATAAACAGATTAAAGGCAAGTGCCGTTACAAGCGAGCCCAGCACAATCAGTGTGATATCCACTGCATGACGAAGCGGCCCGTTCAACGGAATAAGTGGGGGTTTGGTGCGTGAATTTATTTTTTGCATGAAGCAGACTCCTTAGCGTGTGATCTAACCCCGCACCCGTTATGGCAATGCATGGTTCTTATGAAAAGACTCCCGCACACAGGCGTGCACGGGAAGTTCATCTTTTTACTCTACCTCAGTCTTGATCTGACTCCGGAGATACCCGTCAATAAAGGCATTGAGATCGCCGTCCATGACCGCACCTGTATTTCCAGTCTCCACAGAGGTCCGGTGATCCTTCACCATACTGTAAGGATGGAACACATAGGAGCGGATCTGGCTGCCCCAGGCAATATCCGATTGCTCGCCGCGAATTTCATCGAGCTGCTGCTGCTGCTCCTGAAGCTTGCGCTCATACAATTTCGAACGAAGCATAGTCATCGCCCGCTCGCGGTTCTTAATCTGGGAACGTTCGCTCTGACAGGTCACTACAACCCCGGAAGGAATATGGGTAATCCGCACTGCAGAATCTGTTGTATTAATGTGCTGTCCGCCCGCTCCTGTAGAACGGTACGTATCCACCTTCAAATCCTCCGTACGGATTTCAATTTCAATATCTTCATTGATCTCCGGCACCACATCACACGATACAAATGAGGTATGCCGGCGCCCGGAAGAGTCAAACGGCGAAATCCGTACCAGACGGTGCACACCTTTCTCCGCTTTCAGGTAACCGTAAGCATTAAAGCCTTTAATCAGCAGCGTAACACTTTTGATACCGGCCTCATCCCCAGGAAGATAGTCCAGTACCTCGACCTTAAAGCCGTTCTTCTCCGCCCAACGGGTATACATCCGCAGCAGCATTTGTCCCCAGTCCTGAGACTCCGTGCCGCCTGCACCAGGATGCAGCTCCAGAATAGCATTCAGCTTGTCATACGGCTGGTTCAAGAGGAGCTGCAGCTCGAACTCATTCACTTTATCCAGCAGCTTATGGATCGAATTCCCCGTCTCTGCAGCAAGCTCTTCGTCACCTTCTTCATCCGCGAGCTCGGTCATCATACTGGCATCATCAAATTCCTGCTGCAGCTTGTCGTATTGATCCACGGAACCCTTCACAGCATTCATCTCGGCAATTAGGGCTTGAGCTTTCTCATTATCGTTCCAGAAATCGGGGGCTGCCATCTTCTCTTCGAAGTTGGCGATCATCTCCAGCTTCAGATCTAAGTCAAAGTGACCCCCTAAGGTTGGTTAATTTCTTACTTATTTCACGCAGGTCCTGCTTCACGTTAGGATCGATCACTCTGTTCACTTCACCTTTCAAAATAAGTTATTGCGCGCGGGCTGCTGGTTGAACGTTGAAACCTCAGGTGAATTTTTGTCCATTCCGACAATGTTTGGACTTCCGATCGCTGTTATCCATGGATTCCTTGAACTATACCGCTCTGCGGTTGGAATTCCGGGATAGCATATGCTTCCGAAGCCAGCTTTCCTCCGGTAAGCTTTCGGGCGAACGCTGGCACTTCTCCAGTTCCAAACCTTCTCTCCATTCAGCAATTCACCGGAGTTTCAAAGATTCAAGAAGAAACGGCTGCGCCGTCCTTCCAGGGATGGCATCCGTTTCTCGCAGAAATAGAAGGATGATTTATGAGGTGAAACTTATAAATCCTTATATTTCAAAAAAGCGGCCGGGCCGCAAACGAGGAGTCCCCCGGGCCCAGCCGCACTTTGCTGTTATTAGAAGCTTCTTACGCGTTTTGTCCGTGGCAGTTCTTGTATTTCTTGCCGCTGCCGCATGGGCAAGGATCGTTGCGGCCAACCGTAGCTTCGACATGTACCGGACGTTTCTCTTGCGGCTCTGCGTTCGTGGAGATTTTATCCTCTTCCACTACGGATTGACGCTCCTGGTTCGTCTCGATATGTGCCTTCATAATATATGTCGCAACTTCTTCCTGGATGCTCGCCGACATTTCATTGAACATTTGGAAGCCTTCAAATTGATACTCGCGAAGTGGATCAGTACCGCCGTAAGCACGAAGGTGAATCCCTTGACGCAGTTGATCCATAGCATCAATATGATCCATCCACTTGCTGTCTACAGAGCGGAGCACGATAACCTTCTCAAATTCGCGAACCAGCTCGGAGCCGAGTCGTTCTTCACGGGCAGCATATTTCTCCAGCACACGTTCAAAGATGAATTCGGTAATTTCATCGGCTTCCTTGCCCCACAGAATATCACGGGTCAACGCACCATCTTCAAGTAACTTGTTATTTACATAATCCGCAACTTCCTGCAGCTCCCAATTCTCAGGAATATCATCGCTGCAATGCGCTTCGACCACACGGGAAATTACAGGCTTAATCATTTCAACGACGGTGTCTTTAATGTTATCAGACTCCAGAATTTCACGGCGCTGTTTATAGATAATTTCGCGCTGTTGATTCATCACGTCATCATATTGCAAGACAACCTTACGGATATCAAAATTGTTGCCCTCTACGCGCTTCTGGGCAGATTCAACGGCGCGAGTAATCATCTTACTCTCAATCGGCTGATCTTCCTCAAAGCCTAAGCGGTCCATCATGTTCAGCACATTATCCGCACCGAAGCGTTTCATCAGTTCATCGCCAAGCGACAGATAGAACTGCGTGGAACCCGGGTCACCTTGACGGCCGGCACGACCGCGCAGCTGGTTATCAATCCGGCGGGATTCATGCCGCTCGGTACCAATAATATGCAGCCCGCCAAGCTCGGCTACACCTTCACCCAGAATGATATCTGTTCCGCGTCCGGCCATGTTTGTTGCAATCGTAACTGTACCTGGTTCACCTGCATGAGAGATGATTTCCGCTTCCAGCTGGTGATGTTTCGCATTCAGCACCTGGTGCTTAACACCTTTGCGTTTCAGCATTTCCGATACACGTTCCGAATTCTCGATCGATACCGTACCTACCAGAACTGGCTGGTTCTTCTTGTGACGTGCAACGATCTCTTCAACTACTGCATTAAACTTGCCGTTCTCACTCTTATAAACTACATCCGGGGAGTCTAACCGTTGGTTAGGCTTATTCGTAGGCACTTGAAGAACTTCAAGACCATAAATTTTCTTAAACTCTTCTTCTTCAGTCTTTGCTGTACCTGTCATTCCACCCAGCTTACGATACATCCGGAAGTAGTTCTGGAAGGTAATTGTGGCCAGCGTCTTGCTTTCATTCTGAACCTCAATTTCTTCCTTAGCTTCAATTGCCTGGTGCAGACCATCGCTATAACGGCGGCCAGCCATCAAACGGCCGGTAAATTCATCAACGATGACAACTTCTTCTTCCGCAACCACATAATCAACGTCCCGGCGCATAATAACATTCGCTTTAAGCGCTTGAACGATATGGTGATTCAGCGTTACGTGAGTTTGGTCATACAGATTCTCTATCCCAAAAGCCTTCTCCGCTTTGGCTACACCTTTCTCAGTCAGGGCAACAGCCTTCACCTTGATATCCACAGTATAATCTTCTTCTGCCGTCAGTCTTTTTACAAAACGATCAGCAGCATAATACAGTTCATTGGACTTCTCGGCTTGTCCGGAGATAATGAGCGGAGTCCGTGCTTCATCAATAAGAATGGAATCCACTTCGTCAATGATACAGAAATATAACGGGCGCTGTACCATTTGCTCTTTGTAGAGCACCATGTTGTCGCGCAGATAGTCAAATCCAAATTCATTATTCGTACCATACGTAATGTCGCAGGCATAAGCCTCTTGCTTATCGGCATGGTCCATGCCGCTCAGGTTAACCCCGACCGTCATGCCCAGGAAATTATATATCTGCCCCATTTGGGCACTGTCGCGTTGTGCCAGATAATCATTGACTGTAACAACGTGAACACCTTTACCGAGCAATGCGTTCAGGTATACCGGTAGTGTTCCTACCAGAGTTTTACCTTCACCTGTCTTCATCTCGGAAATTCTACCTTCATGTAGTGCCATACCACCCACCAGCTGAACGTCAAAATGACGCATGCCGAGTGTCCGTACGGAAGCTTCGCGCACGGTAGCAAACGCTTCAGGAAGAAGTTCGTCTAATGTCTCGCCCTTCTCGATCCGAGCACGGAATTCTTCAGTCTTCGCTCTCAATTCTTCATCCGAGAGCGCTTTGAAAGTAGGCTCCAATCCATTGATTACTTCAACCGTCTTCATGAGACGTTTGACATCACGTTCGTTGGTATCGCCAAATATTTTTTTAACAAGTCCTAGCATGGTTAACCCCTTTCATGCAACACAGATGGTGGAACCGAGCCCATCCTCACAAATTGAAGGGGCCGCATGTACAAAAATCGATTCCGCTGCTTCATAAATTGTAACAGTTTGTAAGAGAAGCCGCAATACGAGCAGCCATAACCCCAGTTTCTAACAGCAACTTTTATTATTTATATACGCACAAGAGCCCTATTCGTTGTCAAACGAATAGGGGCTCGCTTAATTTTTTATTTAGTAATGCGTTCAGGATTATAACAACCGTGTTAGTCCTGTTCAATCAACCCGTACTTGCCGTCATTCCGTTTGTACACAACACTAACTTCGGAAGTGTCGATATTAGAGAATACGAAGAAACTGTGTCCTACCATGTTCATTTGCAGGATTGCTTCCTCGACATCCATTGGCTTTAGTGTGAACCTTTTGTTACGCACTACCTCCAATTCATCAATATCGTGTTCCTCAACAGCAACACTGCCATTTGCGCCTTCCACAAAAAGTGTCTTCAAGCTTCCTTCCTGGCGGAACTTACGGTTGAGTTTAGTTTTGTGTTTACGAATTTGACGTTCCAGCTTGTCCACTACGGCATCAATGGAAGCGTACATGTCATCGCTGCGATCTTCCGCACGAAGAGTTACTCCGGCTAACGGAATGGTTACTTCCACCGTATGAAGGCCTCGAACAACGCTGAGGGTTGCATATCCTTCAGAGGTAGGGGGTGCATCGAAATACTTCTCAAGTCTGTTGAGCTTTTTATCAACATACTCTTTCAAAGCTTCGGTCACTTCAATTTGTTGACCTCGAATGCTGAATTGCATGGGCACTCCTCCTTTGCTCCTTCATTATACCAAATTGTCAGCGTTAAGTAAAAAGCATTTCATGACACATTTACATGTCACTTACAATTAAGGGTCACATGTGTGAAAAGGCTTTCACAAGTTGTCCATACTTTGCCGCAAATGCATGTTATATCCACTTCCAAGAGACAATAGTCTCTCATAAGTGCACAAATTAGTGTTGAGTAAACATAAAAAAATATTAAAAAAGACCCTGGAATGTATTCCAGAGTCTTTATGCTATTCGTCTCAATTTGCTAACCATCTACCATTTATGTAGGTCGGCTTAGCCGGATGATTATAATTTGATTACGTTAGCTGCTTGTGGTCCGCGTGCGCCTTCAACGATGTCGAACTCAACGGATTGGCCTTCATCCAAAGTCTTAAAACCATCAGTTTGAATTGCGGAAAAGTGTACGAATACGTCTCCGCCTTCAGAAGTCTCGATAAAGCCATAACCCTTTTCTGCGTTAAACCATTTTACTTTACCTTCCATTGTTCAAACATTCCCTTCGTCATCAAATGAATGTGAGTCTTGCTCACAATTCTGACTATAACACCGCCGCTTTCTCATTGTCAATTGGAATAGTAAATGTTTTCTTTCAATAATTTACCAGAATTTTGTTGATATTCTGAATTCCTCAAGATACGACAATAAGATACGACGCCGATAGTCAGTTAATGATATTTAACCTGAATGTTTGCGTATGAAACAGCTACAAATATTTTTTTATCAGTTTCGATAATCTTTGGATGGAGCGAACATATTTACTCTTGAGTCTGACAACATGCATAAACAGAATTATGCAAAATTCTCAATTAAAATACATTAAAAAGGGTTTATAAAACGCTTAAAAGCATTTTATAAACCCTCAATTAGATACCGAAAGCTAAAGAAAGTTCAGAACAAACATTGTAATATAATGATAAAGTCATTGACCCCAAGGAATAAACCCGTAGTACTCGGCTCGGTTTCAGGCTTGTTTCTTCCGGTGCACTTTCTCATCCACGCGTGATTCTTGTTTTCAACCTCTAATTTTGATTCGAGCTTTGTTTAATTACTTTTTAAGGACTCTTCTAGTACGCTTTTTTTAATAACATAATGTACCTTTTCTCCTGCTGTCCCATCAACATTGGTATATACCTTAGCAGCAACTCCCTTGCGGTTATCAGCCAATGGATCATGTCCAGCAGCAAATTTTTTAACTAATTCGTACCATGGTTCAGAACGATCAAACGCTTGGTAAAATACATTATCCGGAATTAAAGAGCCTTTTGGCAAACCTTCACCCCAAAATAAAACTTTCTTTTCAGTAAGCAAATAGGAACGAAGTAAAGAGCCGTCACTAGAGATTAATACATCGGCCAGATTAAGGGCGGGCATATAGTCTTCTGTTTCATCAAAGATTATATGGTTATAAAGCGGATCTCTTCCTTTTATCCATTTCTCAATAAGATTTATATAAAATTCAGTAAAATGCGGTGCATATTTCATAATTGATATTTTAGTAAGGGGGTGCGGTCGCCAAATTACAATACTATTCTCAGCAATTCTGGGGATATTGAAAAAGTCTAATAATCTTTCCAGCGGTACAAAGGGTGAATTGCCAAAAAAGAGACAACCAGTATTTATTAAATAGACAGTTTTTCCTTCCACACGTTCTTTCCATTCTTCAGGGTAAGGAGCCCCCTCATGAATTGCTTTGACCATAGCATCAAACTTTGGTGATCCAAGAACAAGAAACTTATCTTCAGGAAGGCCTTCTCGAATTGCTGCCTTTTTTAAGAAATCATCTATTAGAATAACTTTGTCTACATTGGCTACTGATGGGAGAGCATAGGATAAAGAGTGAAACCCTTTTGGTGGTTCAATAAATGATGATATATGATAAGGAACATATACTAGCATATCTGTATACTTTTTTAAATTGGATGTATAAAATTGTTCAGGTACCCTCGTTAGCGTATTATACTGATCATAAATATTGTGTAAGTAGACAATATCCGGTTGCTGTTCCTGAAGGTTATATTGACTATAATGTATTACCGGGACATCCTGGGGAAATAGTCCTCCTTCGTATACTGGTATTTGTTCACTTTGAGTTAATTGATAATACGGAATAGGTACCACATGTGCTACGCAATTCTTATCTTTAAGAGCCGCCTCATATATCGATGCAAGACTGTCCCACATGGAAGCTTTATACGGTAAAAATACAATATTAAGTTTTCCAACAATTTCATCTTGAAACGTATCCTTCAAGATAGTCAATTGATCATTTAGAAATGTAACACCTTCTGGATTGATCAAAGTGCTATCATCCAGGAACCTTTTCAATGACGTATGAATACTTACCAATTGCTCTATAGTTTGTTTGGGAACCGGGTCTTCCTCCATTATCTTAGAGGACATTGCTTCAATAGCAGCCAAACAATCCGACACAGCACTGATAGGATCATTTATTTGATATATAGCACTTAGCATTTCAGAAACAGTATCCATTAATGCAGAGATTCTTTTTTTCATGTTAAGAAACATTTTAGTAAAAACTCCTTTCTATACACATTGAACTTAAGATTCTTCCATCTGCGTGAGGTCGTAGCTACGATGAATGTTTGGACTTCTGAAAGCTATACCTCTTACCATTTCCTTGTCTATTTGTTGAATACTTAAGTTCAGCTTATATAGTTTTTATATAGCGTATAGAACCGTTTCAACTGTAAAGTTACTATAGTGTCTTATATAGAATTTATAGTCCGGTATTAAACTTTGGAGATACAAGGGGATCTCCAAAATATCCTCAGGTTTATGGTAAATACAAATTGCCAATCTTGGACGGTTTTTAATTATCGTATTTTTAGCGCCCTTTAAGGCCTCCAATTCGCAGCCTTCGACATCCATTTTTATAAACGTAGCATATTGCCCGTCTAGCACGTCATCCAAGCTAACTACATCAATATCGATACTTCCATTCTCCGAGAATGAAGAAGCACTGCTTTCGTCGGCGTTAAAATGCAAAACATCTCTTTCACTCCATACTCCTGCATTAAATAGTTCCACTTTGTCTACATTATTTCGCTTAATAACTTCTTGAATTTTTTTGTAGTTTGCAGGATCCGGCTCAAAAGCGTATATCTTTTTATAATTATTATCGCACCATTCTTTGAATAATAGCGATGTGTCAAAATTAAAGCACCCTGCATCTACAAATACTTCATCCTCTTGGGGCGAAATAATTGGTTCTTCGAAATATTGCGTATCCAAAAAACACTCAACCTGGAATTGTATGTCGCCGCTAAGAATTTGTTCGGCAGGAAATCCCAAGGAAATGAGATCATTGCGAACCTCATCCTGGTATAGCTTCGTCCCGATAACAATAAAATCATTTTTATGCTGGCTAATCAATTGTTCAGGTGAAATCACGGGCAGCCCGCAGTAAATAGTGTTTTGTTTTTGAATATCTTTATCACAAAAACAATGCCAATTCAGATCACTCGTCAACTCATATAAATGCCTTCCCCATTTACCTGAACCATAAATAATAAGCTTGCGGGAAGGCTCTGCATCGCGAATTGCTTTATATTGATTGTAAAGTTTTCTGAACTGCATCATTTCTCTCGGATCGAATTCAGGGGTAAGAGCAACCATATCAAACAGATAATTGTTATCAAGCGTAGTATTATATAGCATCCGAAGAGCAAATAATTTTTTGGATTTCTCATCCATTAAAGAATCATAAATACCTTTGGCTTGTGAGAAGACTTTCCCTAGCGTATGATCATTTACTGCAGAAGTATCCCCCTCGAAGAATCTTAATTTCGTTGTTGGGTCTCCTATCGCTTTTTGCTCTTTGTTCCCTCTCCATGCAGGGATAGGAAATTGCGTGAACGTCTCTACTTTCGGAAGTCCGTCCGCACTACAAACACATATGATCATATTGGGGTTCTGCGGCTTGTTTAATCTGTCATAGATAACTCCATTCAAATCCTGATAAAAGATTTCAGCATTAGGGAAATGTTCAACGTGTTCCTCCCGGATGCCTGTAATTAAATGATGAGGATTTCCAGGGGCTTCATCATAAGGAACATCGAAAATCAATCTCTTGGCCCATTTTGATTTGAGTGCAACAGACAATCCATCATGTATATGTTCCAAGACACCACGAGAAACAACGTAATCAAATTCCTCCATATTATTGGAGAATTCAATTAAATCGACCTGTTCATATTGAATATTATTATTACCATAATTCTGAGAGGCATATTGTAATGCTTCTTGCGAAATGTCCACACCAAGCACTCTTGAATTTTGTATACTTGATAAAGTTTCACAACCATGACCCACGCCACACCCAAAATCAACTACGCTAATTTCTCCATCCACATTAGCACAATCGAACTCTATAATTTGCTTAAAAAAGAGATATGAACTTCTATGCCGAATGTCCTCAGTTAAATTATGGCTAACCCCAAAAATAAGCCTTTCTCCATCGTTATGAATGATCTTCTCAAAATCTGTAAGTTCCTTGCGCATGAAAAGTTCGCTCCTTCGTCATTGTAGTTAGAATAAACTCACCCTTAGCTTACAATTAATCCAATTTCCTCATCCAGAAGCTTCCCCCATGGTAATGTTCTCTCATCGGCCATTGTGATTTGAAAATTTCCTGATACTTCTGTTCCATCATGTTTTGAAAAAATTGAATTGAATATTTCTTGTTATTCTGCAAAAAGGCTCTCAAGAGGTAAAGTTCATTCCAAATCATACCGTCCATAATCCATTGTCTAGGGTATTCGAATGGATAGAAAATATCGTGTAAATGTATATAGACCCCTTTTTTAAGCCTTGGTAATATTTCAAAAAACAAATAATTTACATCAGAATTTATTTTAGAAACATGAGTGGAATCGATAAACAAAATATCTCCATCATCTAACTCTTCAAAATGCTGAAGCGGTACATCCTGTAGACCTTTTTTCATTAAATTAATTCGGTCAGTTTCCTTTAATATGGATTCTAGAACATTAGGATACGGCTCAATAAAGGTAAGTTCAATGGAATCCTTCATATAAAACTCATTAGTATCTAATGTCACAGCCGATGTATAGCCTGAACCAACTTCGATCATCTTCTTAGGCTTTAAAATTCGAAGCATACAGTGCAAACCGACAGCATCTCCTGCACTAAGGCTGGGATTCCCAAATCTATATCTTAACGGTGTTGAACCAAGTTTAACAGAACTATCTGGCCACTTAGGAATTGAAGGGTATAAATCAATCATTTGATTAAGCATTGAAAGTTGTTCTTCTTCATTAAAATCAATATCAAGTAATTCTTTGTTCGACTGGAATATTTCTTCTGACTTCTTTTTAATCTCTTCTATGTCGGGATATAGGGAGTAATAATGACCAATAGGCGGAAAGTTGAGAAAATCATTCTCATTATCAGAATAAGGAATATACTTAGCCAGTTTTAGAAAATCGTGAGATATGACACAAGTAAATCCATAATCACGAAGTTGTTCCATTATGGCTTCTGATTTAATGGGAGATACAAAAATAATAACTTCGTTCTTATATCGGGACAACTCTTCAACAGCTACACAAGGGATGCCGTCAATCTCAGTTCCTTGCTTTTCAGGGCTATTGTCACAAAAGAAAGCTATATTAATATTTGTTTGCTGCAAAAATGATTTCAACCACAAACCATTTCTACCTGCACCAAAAATAACAACAGGCTTTGGCGTTTGCCCATCTTCAAATTGGTTTAAAGCCCAGTTGACCAGCATTTGATCTAGCTTCATATAATCCCCCTGTTATTCCTTGCTATTATTTATTAAGTCTATCCTCATAAAACTTACAAATATCAAATATAGTTTGATTAAACTTATTAATTAAAAGAATAGCTTCTTTAGAAGAAAAATCCAAACCTTCAATATCATCAAGTGCAGTAATCCATTTAACAGGCGGGATCTGCATTAATTCTCTGTCCAGTTCCTGTTTAGTTGTAATATATGGAAATCCCTTTAATTTCAGTTGATCAACTATTTCAGTTGGTGTCCGATTAGCTACAATCACCAAAGTTCGATCTTTTTCCAGTTCAAGTTGTTCAGGAGAAATGCAGTACACATTGTCAAACAAATAGCCCCATTTGCCCTCATTATTATCCGAAAAGCAATCAACATTTATTAGCTTACTGCGTAATTCCTGATACAAACTAACACCATACTGGCCCGCTCCAAAAATGCAAATACGGTCAGTCTTCCCGTCAAAAAGCGTACTCACATAATTCTTTAAATATAAGAGTTGATCCGATACATCCTCTGGCACTGCTGCTTCTTGTAACTTTTTATTTGCATAGTGATAGGATATTTCCATCTCTCCTCCTTTAAAATAACAACACATTCTGTGGTAGAAATTATACGCACTTCCATACATTGCGCTCATTTCTGCTTCAGTTAGTTTTTCTAAAAAACCGATATGTAATTGTTCACATTCAGCTTTGTGGGTATTCATGGTACGACTGCCTTGAGATTCATGTACTCTAGCTATCACTAAAGGTTCAGTTAAATAAATCGTTTGTTGAAACCGCAGCATACGAAACCATAGATCATAATCCTGTGTTGAAATGAGTGCTTCGTCAAAACCACCTACACGTTCAAAGTGACTTCTATGAATAAGTAGGCAACAACCGTGAACTACTCCTTGCAAAACAGGGAATACAGAACTCTCCAGCTGATCTATTGTATAAATTTTACTTTGAGTCACATGAGTTATCGCTTGTGAATGAACATCTAATAAATCATAGTCACCATGAACAATAGCGGTCATATTTCCACTTGCACGCAGTGCACGAACTTGCAGCTCAACTTTGCCCGGGTAATACATATCATCATGTGAAAGCCATGAAAAGTATTCACCTTTCATTTCCCGTATGGCTAAGTTAAGTGCTGTCGCAACTCCACCGTTTTCTTTATGGAAATATCGAATCTTGTTGCCATAAGAAGTCGCAATTCTTTCTGTAGCACCTTCATCACGGGAACCATCATTTACAACGATGATCTCAATGTTCTGATAGGTCTGTGCAATAACACTATCAATTGCTTCCCGTAAATAATTCTCACCGTTATATACAGGAATAACAACAGATACCAATGGCTCGTTAATCATAAGCCTCCTCCTTCACTTCTATCCATAATGTCCTGGTAGAGACTGATATGCTTTTTTATATAATCCGTATATTGATAGTATTCTCTAGCAAGCTGCTTGCCTCTTTCCCCCCGCCAACGAAGTTCCTCCGGAGCATCCATTAAACGTTCAACCGTTATCCTGAGCAGCTCGCTATTCCCATAAGGTACAGCAATACCACATTCAGGAGCAAATGTTATCTCAGGCAATACAGTATCTTCAAATACGATAATTGGACAGCCTGAAGCCATCGCTTCAATCGCCATCATTCCAAACGATTCTGCCAGAGAAGGCATTATAAAAACGTCGCTTGCTCCATAAAAGTCATATACGGTATCAAGGTCATTCTGCCAGCCGAGTTCAATCACATTATACTTCTCAGTTAAATGTAAAGGCAGCGAAGCATTACCTATTGAAAGTATGGTTATTGGTTGTTGAACAGAGAATCCATTCAACATTTCGATCAGATAATTTAGGCCTTTGTTCTTATTTGAATCCGCACGAAAGGAGATTACAAAGCTATCCAATGGAATTCCCCAGTGAGTTCTGGCTTTGGCTTTATCAATGTTTTCAAAGCTTTCCACGTTTATTCCAAAAGGTATTTTATGAACCTTTTTAAAATGTGCTGTCAGGGGACTATTCCTAACATAATCCTCCATAAAATGCGAAGAGACCACGATATCGATTTCCATCTGTTCATATACTTGCCTTTTTATCGCCCACATCTGCGCGGCCTTATCTACTTTCATAGGAAAGTTAAACTCATCCAGTTGCGGGCATTGAAAACAACCCGTTTGCCACCTCGTACATTCACGCGGGTGGATGCAATTGCCAGTAACCATCCAGGGATCGTGTATGGTCCAGACCGAAGGCTTCAAATAGGCCAATTCAGGCATATCGAGAATCGAGACTAAATGATTATGAATTAAATGATAATGCACAATATCCGCATTTTTAAAATGGTCCATCTGCATCAGCATTTTCCCAATTGGATTTATCAGATTATTTATGCTCCATTGACTTTCAACACTTCTCAGAGTGCTTCTGATAAATAAACCATTGGAATCACATATCGGAATTGTAGTTGCCTCAACTCCTGATTTCTCTAGAACTAATTGATATGACTGATGTCCAAGTTCATTTAATGATAACTGTAAGTCATGACCATTAAATCTGCGTCCAGCTAAATCACAATTATTCACTTGGATAATATTCATAGGCTGCTTGCCCCTCCATTTAGAGAACAATAGTTATGCGGGAGTTATTATTTACCCCAAACTTTCTTATTAATAATTTGGGTATAACTTTGTATAATACGAATCACAGTTGAAGACACATTTTTCTCCAAATAGTCAGGCACGACTGATCCGAAATCCCCTTCTTGCGCCATGCCCACTGCTATCTCCACCGATTGCAATACTTCTTCCTCAGCAATGCCTCCAATAACAAAGCAGCCTTTGTCTAAAGCCTCAGGTCTTTCCGTCGATGTCCTAATACTTACAGCCGGGAAACCAGTTATAGCACTCTCTTCAGGTAAAGTCCCACTGTCAGAAACAACACAGAAGGCATTTTGTTGGAGAAAGTTATAATCGCTAAAGGAAAATGGAGGCAGTGGCTTGACCAATGGGTGAAATTGAAACTTCCGTTGTTCAATAAGCCGGGCACTCCGCGGGTGCATCGAATATATCACAGGAAAATCATACTTTTCTGCCAAAGCGTTAACGGCATTCATTAAGCTGAAAAAGTTCTTCTCAATATCTATATTTTCTTCCCGATGAGCTGAGAGCAGAATATACTTCCGCTTATCCAGCATTAATCGTTCAAGTACTTTACTATTCTCTATTTCTTCCTTGTGGGCATGTAACACTTCTGCCATTGGTGAACCTGTCACATAAATATGTTCTTTGCGTGCACCTTCTGCCAATAAGTACCGCCGTGCATGCTCAGTATATGGAAGATTGACATCGGAAATATGATCCACTATACGGCGATTCGTTTCCTCCGGAAGATTTTCGTCAAAGCATCGATTTCCCGCTTCCATATGGAAGATTGGGATCTTTAGCCTTTTCGCTGAGATAGCCGATAATGCGGAATTAGTATCACCCAGTATCAATAGTGCATCTGGTCGAAGCTCCATCATTAACTCATAGGTCTTAGAGATAATGGTACCCATGGTTTCTCCCAAATGGTTCCCAACTACATTCAAATAATAATCTGGATTACGAAGTTTCAGATCCTCGAAAAAAATTTCATTTAGGTGGTAGTCGTAATTTTGACCTGTATGGACAAAAATGTGATCAAAATAAAGATCTGCTTTTTTAATAAACTCAGACAAACGTATAATTTCCGGACGAGTCCCTACGATGGTCATTAATTTTAGTTTTTTCAAAATACCACCCTTTTAAAAGTAATGAGGATACAATTCCTTATGGGCATGAATCCACTGTTCCGTATCCTTGATCATTTGTTCGTATGAGGGAACCTTAAATTCAAAATCTTTTCGATGATTAACCAGAGATTTGTCGACCTGAGCCGAATCAACAGGTATTATGTCGACTTGCTCTTTTCTTATATATCGGTTAAACAGCTGTAATAGCTTATACTTACTAATTGTCTCATTATTCACAAGATGGTAAAGTCCGCATAAATCAGCTTCAATTGCATATTCTATCGCTTGAGCTAAAGTAATTGTAGATATACCGGTCCAGATCGCTGACGTAAATCCATTAACTTGCTCCTTTTGTATAAGGAACCAGTTTAATAGCCCAACCCCGTTTTCTTTGGAGTCAGGCCCAATTATAGATGTTCTTATAGTAAGATTCTTGGTATCGTTTATCTCTCCAAGCGACTTGGTAATCCCATAAAATGATTTAGAATCTTTAAAACTCTCCTCGCTATATCCGCCAGTCTTTCCGGAAAACACACAATCCGTACTTAGGTGGATAAGTTTGGTCTTTGTATCCTGCAGACAATCAGCAATATAGTGCGGAAGATAACTGTTGAGAAAAATACCATCTGCCATATGATGATCTACTTCTTTGTTAAGTACTCCAATACAGTTGATGACAGCATCATAGGGTTGGCACGTAACAGCTTCTTCTAGAACTCTCTTATCCAAAGCGTCGCCAACTATACTACTATTACAATAGGAAAGAGGAGTTTTTGAAAATCCAATAACCTCATGTCCTTTTTCACGCAAGTAAATAGAGACAACATGACCAGCCATACCGCCAGCGCCCAGTACTAGGACTCTCATTTCATCAGCTCACTTTGTACATATTCAAGCTTCAAAAGTTTTTCCTTTACCTGTTCAACATTCAAAATCAAAGTATTCTTTGAAGTAAATTCTGTTAGTTGCGGTTTTTCTGTCTTACCCTCTTCAAAGTACTGTGCATAGTTGAGATCCCGATTATCTGCTGGGACCTGATAGTACTCCCCTAAATCTCTTGCATGTAAGCATTCTTCTTGAGTAAGCAGTGTTTCATACGTTTTCTCTCCATGCCTAATGCCTAAATATTGAATTTCATTATCCGCTTGAAAAATTTCTTGTAGAGCTTGAGCTAAAACGCCAATAGTACATGCAGGGGCCTTTTGCACCATAATGTCCCCCGGGTTTGCATTCTTAAATGCAAATAGTACCAACTCCACAGCTTCTTCAAGGCTCATAATAAACCGTGTCATATTAGGATCTGTGATAGTTATTGGCTTGTTATGTTTGATTTGTTCGATAAAGAGAGGAATAACCGAACCTCTGGAGGCCATTACGTTACCATATCTTGTTCCGCTTATCACCGTTTTATCAGTTGTACGGGACTTAGCAACGAACACCCTCTCCATCATAGCCTTGCTGATTCCCATAGCATTGATTGGGTAAGCTGCCTTGTCTGTGGAAAGACATATCACCTTCTCCACACCCTCTGCGATAGCAGCAGTCAGAACGTTTTCCACACCCAAAATATTAGTCTTAACAGCTTCCATCGGGAAAAATTCGCACGAAGGTACCTGTTTCAATGCAGCAGCATTAAACACATAATCCACACCATACATAGCACCTTGGACACTATGAAGGTCACGAACATCTCCAATATAGAATTTGAGCTTGCTGTTCTTATAAAATCTCCGCATATCATCCTGTTTCTTCTCATCCCTTGAAAATATACGGATTTCCTTGATCCCCGTATTTAGGAATCTTTCTAATACAGCGTTTCCGAAAGAACCTGTTCCTCCGGTAATCATTAATGTCTTATCTGTAAACAAATTAAACACACCCTTTCTACAATCACAATTCAAATAATCTCAATCGCCGCATTTGGACAATCTCTGGAAATATCCTCACCAGAATACAACTTCTCTAGTACTTTAATTTGATCATATAAGTCATACCCTGCTAGTGTAATTAGTTCAGCATTACTCGACCGCTTATACCCTTTGGCTGCCTGCAAGGTACACTGAACCCAATCAGAAATTGCATTTGGGACATATTGCAGTAACGGTGTGATTTGTGCTTCTCGAGGTACTTCCTTACTTGCAAGACACTTCAAGCCGGCTGCCTGTGCTTCAATAAGGACAAGACCTAAACCTTCAAAATGAGAAGGTAATAAAAAAACGTCCATAGCCTGTAAAAGCTGTGGCACATCGGCTCTCTTTCCTAAAAAAAACACCACATTTTCTAAACCATAATCTTTAACTTGCTGTTTAACCTCATTCTCCAGTTCACCGCCACCAACAAGCATGAGTCTTGCATTTGGTGCCTTATGATAAACCTCCCGAAATATTTCAATAAGCATCCTATGATTCTTTGCATACGCGAATCTTCCTACATGACCTAATACAAAACAATCTTGAAACCCTAGTTTTTCGCGGTAATCTTTTCTAACTTCAGAAGAGTAATTATATCGGACTACATCAATTGCATTATTTAAAATTCGGATTTGCTCTCTTGGAATTTGTTCTCCATAAAGCCATTCTGCTGCACTGTTAGAGCAAGCAGTAAAATGTGTTGCGTATTCTATTGGAAGTGAATTCCGGAAAAATTTATGTTTCTCAATCGTACGCTTTCTCTCTTCTTCATCCTTAATTTCAACCATCGTACTGTGAGAATGTACGATTACAATCGGACATTTTCTTTCAATGGCTAATTTCTCAACCAGGTAGCCCTTCCAATAAGAAGTATGCAGGTGAATTACATCATAATCTTCATCTAAAATCCGATGCATTTCTTTAATAAACTGATCTTCATTCTCTTCTGATGAGCAGGATAAATAGTGGATTTTACATCCTTGTGAAGTAAGCTCGTCAGCAAAATCCAAAGACTTACTTCTTGTTGCAAAATCAAACTGAAAGCGGCTTTTATCTATAAACTCCCAATTCTTCAAAGCATATTGCGTAATTCCGCCCCGTGCATTAGCTATTGGGAATTGCAGTACCTTTATTTTCTTCATATGAGACCTCAGCATTAATACTTCATAGTAGTTGTATTTTTTTTAGCTATAAATGCTTCAATAATATCTGCAATTGCAATTGACTCTTGTGGTGTCAGTTTAAAGCCTTTATTCTCATTACCATAAATCATCGATATAAAATCACTCAACTCATACCGCAAACCTTCAGAAGCAAATTTAGAGAAAAATTTCTCATTGTGCTCCGACTCTTCATGACGTACTTCGAAGTATTGTGTCTTCCACCAGGGAGCTTCCACATAAATATATCCTTGAGTTCCTGAAATCAGCAATTGACCTTCTGATTTAACCCCTAAACCCACTTTCGCTGTTGAAATTGCATTTTCATAATTCATATAAATTTTGGTGTATAAATCAACGTTATTATCATCCACAAAAGTCTCAAACCTGAAATCCTTATAGTCCGTACCAAGCAGCTTCACAATCGCTAACAACGGATAACTCGCAAGCTCAGTTACACTTCCTCCATTTTCCTCCGGTCTCAATTCCCGCATATCCCCGGTTACCAGCTTGGTAAAGCTAGCTTCCACATCCCGAATTCGACCTATTCTGCCACTTTTCGCAATAGCAAGGAGTTTTAAAAATCCAGGTGCATAGGCTGTTTTAATCGCTTCCAACAACACTAGTCCCTTCTCCTTGGCAAGCTGATACAGCTTGTCTGCCTGGCTAGCCTGCAATACCATTGGCTTCTCACACAATACATGCTTTCCATACTCTAAGGCTTTCAGGATATACTCATAATGCGTATTGTGGGGAGAAGCAATATACACCGCATCAATCTTCTCAAAAAAAGAATCCAGATCATCTGTAAAAAATTTAAGTTCGAATTGCTCAGCATATTTCCTGGCGCTCTCAATTCGCGGATTGTATACTCCTTCTAGATTCGCTCCACTTACGTATTTAACTTCCGGAGCAAAACGGACGGCAATTCTACCTGTTCCGATAACACCAATTCTGATGATGCTATAATCTTTTTGGCGCATCAATGTGCTGGAGATCCCTTTAGTCCGCTCGAGATAAACAACTTCACAATATTGATTCAAAAAGTCGAACTTCCCATACCAATCCGAGCCAACTGTGAAAATATCTACGCCATATTTCTGAATGTCCTCAACTTTTTGACCTTCATGATCTTCGATTATGATTTCATCGGCGAACCCGGTCTGTTTAATATTCTCAATTCTCTCCATCAGAGAATTAATGACATTCATTTTGCCCCGGTATTCATCGTATTGTTGTGTTGTGACTCCTACAATAAGGTAATCGCCCAATTCTTTAGCTCTTTTTAACAATCTATAGTGTCCCTCATGAAACAAATCAAATGATCCATAGGTAATTACCTTCTTCATTCACCGCACTCCCATCTCTGCATTCCTTGGATGATCACTTCAATTACTTGTTTTATGGCAATAGCTTGTATCGTGTTGCCGCATGTCCTTGCCTTTGCTCGAGCGGGGGAAGTTCCAGATAATTACCGAATTTAAAAGTCAGATACCCTTCGTAATCCCTCGCTGCCGGGAAATAGTGTCCTTCAAACTCTATGTCTGCCAGCTCCACATACCACTTTCTATAGTATCCATAATACCCATTATCGGGGGTAGGGAAGGTTAGGATCCTTACCAATTGAGTGGGCTTTTCATTGCTCTTTCGCTTTAGTTTATCATATAAGGAGAAGACAAAGTCTCTCGGTATTAACGAAAGACAACGATATATTCCACGCATGATCGCTTTTGAATCTGATTTCACACCCACTGCCGACCAAAGCATCTTTCGAATAACGGTACAAGTCAGATTATGGATTCTGCGAATAAAGAGATTGTCTGGTACATTGTCTAATGGGAATATGTCAATAAAAACTCCTGTTGGATACTGCATATGCTCCTGCCCCTTGCGGACAAACTCTGTGCCCACACGTCGAATCTTCCCGTACCCCCACCGATAATCCGGTGTGTTCTCGTGCGTCTGCAAGTAGAATTTCGTACTATCTATTTCTTCTTCACACGCCTTACAAAATTTCTCATATTCAGGACGAAGCATAGCAACGTCAGCATCATCATCCCAAGGAATATAGCCTTTGTGACGCACTGCCCCCAGAGTTGTTCCGGCAATGATACAGTATTGGATGTCCCTTTTCTTGCATATGCGATCCACTTCTAATAACATCTCTAGTTGGATCAGCTGCAACTTCCGTAAATCCTCTGGCGGCATTGTTTTATATGTTATATCCATAGGGGCCTCCCTTTAAATGCCAATCTATCAAGTACAAATAATTATCTCTTATATTATCGGTCTTTTACAGTATAGAATTAAGCTGGGTAAGATAAGGGGGTTATATAGCTTATATTAACATTTTATTTCAAAAAAAAGACGTCCCCACTATATGGGAACGTCCTCTTAATAACCCTTATTTTTTCCGGTCCATCAGAAAGCTGTCCGGAGCATAGGCCGTTTCATAGGCGCTTCGCTGCATTTTAGCCTGATTACGGTTTATAAGCCACTGAGAAGCTTCAAATTTCAACGCGTTCATATGTTGGGTCAACTGTTGATCGTAAGCTAGTAATTCTCTGAGCTTCTCTTGTTCATCTGCAGTAGGCGGACTCTGACGAAATGATTGTATAATTACATCCGTTATTTGCTCCCGCTGCCTCACAAATCCCGCTATTTCTTCAAAATCGGCTTCTTGCAACCTCTTTAGCATAGCTTGTGTCAGGTCTTCAAGAGCAACCACTCGATTATCCATTGCTATGTTCCTGCGTCATAGCCGTCTTGGAAGCTTCCAGCCAGGTCGTACGGAGTTCGCTTAAATAAGTTAACGCCTCATCTGCAAGACCCTTGTCCTTCTTCACATTAGCTTGAACTAGCAGGTGCTTGATATATTCATAAAGACTATACAGGCTCTTTGAGATCTCAAATTGCGGATCGAGCATAGCCATTAATTCACTGACGATCGCCTGAGCTTTGACAAAGTTCAGATTCGTTTTCTGAATGTCCGCTGCTGCGATTCCTTCCGCACCGGACTTAGTGAAACGAATCGCTCCATCGAAAAGCATAATCAACAGCTGCGCCGGCGTAGATGTTTTGACCGACGATTGCCGGTATTTTTCATACGGAGAAGTTATCATTGCGTTCACCCTTTGCTTATACTAATTCTCAGCCCGAAATAAAGCTGGATAAACTGCTGGACTGTGAGTTATATTTGGACATTGCTGTTTCCATCGCCGTAAACTGTTTATAATATCGCGTCTCCATATCAGTTAACCGATCAGTCATAGCGTCAATCCGCGAATTATAATCCCGGAGTAATCTGCCCATGACGCTTTCCGTTTTGTATGTAGCGCTCAGGTCGGTTGAAAATTTAGAGGTGCCGGCTTTACTCGCAATGTTATCCAGTGCTTTCTCTACAGCGGTGGACATCTTAGTAAATATTCCACCCGTTGTGTTTCCGGAGCTTCCTTGAAATAAATCAGTTACGGCTTGCGGATTTGATGCCAAGGCGTTTTTAAGTTTAGACTCATCCAGATACAGCTTGCCGCCCTCATAATACTGCCCGGTCGTAATTCCCATAGCACTCAGATTGCCGACTTTATCCGAAATCACAGATCTCAAGTTGGAAATGGCCGTTTTAAGAATATCATCATTTTTTAGAAGGCCACTTTTCGCCTTGGATTCCCACAGTGTGATATCCGCTTCCTTCATTGCTGATTTCTGCTCATCGGTAAGCGGCGGGAAATTGCGGTATTTCTCTTCCCCGACCTTGCTTGTCAAGGTACTAAGAAGTGAATTATAGGTCTCAACGAACGACTTGATCGTTTCCACAGTTTTGTCTGGTGTAGTTGCTGTAGTAATACTAGATGCTCCGGCAGTACCCGACTCAACCAACAGGGTTAGCTGTACACCGTTCACGGTTAGCACGTTGGACGATGGAGTATACTTAACCCCGATGTCAGAAGGGGTTAAGGGGTCCAGCTTGCCACTTTTAATATAGACTTCAGCGTTTTGTGCATCCTTAAAGTCCGTTAGTTTCATGAGTGACTTCAAATTACTA
Organism: Paenibacillus oryziterrae; assembly: GCF_042610485.1. Taxonomy (NCBI): domain Bacteria; kingdom Bacillati; phylum Bacillota; class Bacilli; order Caryophanales; family Paenibacillaceae; genus Paenibacillus; species Paenibacillus oryziterrae. The sequence continues at coordinate 31,702 of NZ_JBGJZO010000032.1, forward strand.
TCCAAACTATTCGATTGTAAATAAGTATTTGCGCCATCCAGTGTGGAGGTCATCTTGAATTTACCGGTAATTTCATCAAAAGTTGCTTTGACATTCGCCTTGCTGCTGTTAATTTTACCCATCAGAGTGGAAATCGTGTCCGTGCTGCTGATTGCGATATCCACATTATTGATTGTTACTTTGCCACTGCCAGGCATACTGCTTCCAGTGATATCCGATAATTTCGTATCACTCGTTGCAGTCTTACTTGGCGTCCCTGTCGTAAGAGCTGCGGATTCAGCGCTTGATCTAGTAGCAAGCGACTTCACAGTTACTGTCATCTCAATCCCATTAGCGTTAGCACTTGCCTGCGCTTTTACTGCCGAAGTATTGCCGCTGACTACAGCCTGCTGTGTATTCATTTGAGCCGACTGGTTCCAAGAGCTCAGCTTATTCATTTTGAGGTCTACCAGCTTGCTGTTGACTTCTCGGTAACTGTCACGCTGCCATTGGAGAAGAGTCTTGGACTGGTTGAGTTTTTCTAGCGGCTGGCGTTTTGCAGTCATCAGTTCCTTGACAATGCTATCAATATCCATACCGGATCCGAATCCATTTATACGAAGTGTCATGGTCTTATTTGTCGCTCCCTTCTATACACGCTCGTCAATCAGTATCCCGGCGATTTCCATCATTTTGGCTACGAGGTCCAAAGTCTTCTCGGGAGGCACTTCACGAATCAATTCCCCTGTATCCTTATTCAACACCTTCACCATCAACTCGTGCGTCTTCTCATGAATGCTGATATCAAGTGTCGTAGTCGGTCCTTCCAGAGCTTTAACCGCTTTATCAATGGCCTTAATCAGTTGTTCCTGACCAATGGATACTTTGACGCCCTGCTTCTCCGCTATATTTAATTCGGAATTGCTTTTGATATTGTCGGATGCCTTCTTCTGCTCCGAATCTTTAGCAGGGGTGTCATACCGTGTACTCTGTCTATTAGGCTCCACCGATACTGCGGGCAAGGAAAATGAAACTTCCATGTGCACAACCTCCGAAAATACGATTATTTAGTTTATATATCGGAATAAAGTCAAATTTTATGAAGAGCGTCTCTTCCATATAAAAGATTACAAATGCCTAGTGCATTCCAGAGTTTGAAGGCAGCTCTGGCATGGATTGATTCCACTGCGATAGCGGGAATTGCTTTTTGATGGCAAGCCCTATTCTTCTCATACCCTCGAAGCTTATCTTACTGTCATACAAATTATAGCTTCTCTCGTAGGAGCTGTAGGTTGGCTTTTGCTCCATTAGTCTGGAGTATATTACCTCTGCATCATCCCTGTATCCCATTCTGCAGCATAGATCGCCGAGGAGTTCTAAAACTTGCACCTGCGTCGGTCTTTCCTCATACATAATTACTAATTGATCAAAAGCAGCTTGGTCATAGCCATAGTCAGCCAGCAGTACACAGAGTTTGATTTTGGTGTCCAGCTTTGCGGTAAGCAGGAGCTTTGAGATTGATTCGACGCAATCTAATTCTTCAAGAATAATGTAGAAACGCGCCATCTCAAGCAGCAGTGATTCCACTGGACCGGTCAGATGAGCGGGATTGATCTCCTCTCCAGCGATAAGCTTATCCATCACCTTGGATTCACGTTGGCTCCAATTCATCACACGTGCTGCAAGCTTCAACAATTCAGCGTCCTTCAGAATATAAGCCAACAGAACCAAATCAATGCCATTGTCAGACTGGATATTAAATCCTTTAGCCTCTATCCATTCCTGGCGTGCCTGCTCATATTGCTTATCCAAAAGCATTGCCCTAGCCTTGACGTTAATTGGAGGTGTAATCTTATACTGGAATAGCAAGGTTTGAAGAAGCGGATGTTTCAGTCCATACAACACATCCAGAAGCAACTGCAGATCTGTTATATTCTCAACATTATAAATCTGCTTGATGGTTGTATATACCTCCTTTAACGGTATTCGCGCCTTCAGCGTAATCTTGAAATAGCGTTTAAGTGCGGGAGCATAATTCTTCTTGGCTTGAAGCGACTGCAATATGGAATCAAATGCCTGTCCCAGCTTTCTTTGATCCTCATAAATCCCGCTTATCAGTTCAAGTGACCTGTACCCTCCTGAGCCTTCCGTCACCAAACTTCCGGTGTCACCCATCTTGACGCATTCTTGAAAGGTGGATAGAGCATCCCTGTAATAACCCATCTTGTTGAATAGCATTCCTTGGACATATCGCATCTCGGTCTCATCCGGAAAAAGATGTACAGCATCATTCAAGATGGCAACGCCTTCTTCACTACGCTCCAATTCCCCGAGGGAAAAAGCAAGTTTGGTCAGCAGCTCGGGTAGAAACACACGATTGGTGCTTAAAGGATAGGCTCTCTTAAAATAGTCTACAGCTTTGTTGAAATCATTGAGGGATAAATAGGTTTTACCCATATTGTATAAATTGTAAGCGTCGGGGTTTTCTTGCACCGATTTTTGCATGATCGGTAAATTCCGTTTTAATTTTTCTTTTTCTCCCATGACTTCTACGCTATAACCAGTATGGTGAATCAGCGTGTTTGCTTTTCCCGATTTCAACGTAAGATTGCCTATAATGTTCAAATGCTCATGCAGGCGGTTCTCATAAAACAAATTATGATCATTGATGAATAATCTGACAGCGTTGTGCATGAAGCTTTCACTATAGGAGTGATAATTCTTAATATCCAATAGATAATAATCCAGCCGGGTGCTCAAATCTTGCTGCAAATCAGCATTCATATCCAGATACTCATCTGCATCCAACACAAGAATATACTCTTTGGTTGCCAGCCTAAGCGCGAAGTTACGTGCTTCAGCAAAACTATCTGTCCAGGCAAAAGTATGAATTTCAGCTGTGTACTGTCTTGCAATATTTATTGTATTGTCACTGGATCCGGTATCAACAATAATGATTTGATCGACCTTGTCTTTTACACTCTCAAGACAGCGGCTCAGTGTTTTCTCTTCATCTTTAACAATCATGCATAATGATATGGAGGCATTCATAAGTACAATCTCCTCTGACTTAAATGATACTCATTATATCGGCATATTTATTTTAATTAGTTAGTTAGGAACTTTAATTTACATAAAAAGTATGTATCCATAAAAAAAGAGGACTGCCTGCAGCCATTTCGGGCATACAGTACAGTCCTCTTATAAAGTTCGCAATACTAAAAGCTTTAGCTATTAACGAAGCAATTGCAGAACGCCTTGCGGCTGTTGGTTCGCTTGAGCCAACATCGCTTGAGCAGCTTGAGCAAGAATGTTGTTCTTCGTTTGGGACATCATTTCTTTAGCCATGTCTACGTCACGGATACGGGACTCAGCTGCAGTCAGGTTCTCGGAAGAAGTATTCAAGTTGTTGATGGTGTGCTCCAAACGGTTTTGGTAAGCACCCAGTTTAGCGCGCTCAGTCGATACGGTTTGAATTGCAGTGTTAATTGTTGTGATAGCTGCATTTGCCGAAGCTTGGCTGGAAATGCTGATACCAGCAGATGCTGTTGCTGCAGTGCTGCCAGTTGCAGAAGCACCGGAAGAATCTGCTACACCCAGAGAAGCAGCATCCATAGCGTTGATAGAAAGAGAGATGTTTTGAGCTGCATTCGCACCGATGTGGAATGTCAGGTTGGCTGCACTTGTTACGCTGGAACCGGAGTTAGCAGAACCATCAAGCAATTTCTTCGTATTGAATTCAGTGGTGTTAGCAATACGTGTAATTTCTTTTGCCAGCTCGTCCACTTCTTTTTGCAGGGAAGTACGGTCAGTATCTGTGTTAGTATCATTGGAGGATTGAACCGCAAGTTCACGCATACGTTGAAGAATGCTATGTGTTTCGTTCAGTGCGCCCTCAGCAGTTTGAATCAAGGAAATACCATCTTGCGAGTTCTTTGCTGCCATATCCAAACCGCGGATTTGGCCACGCATTTTTTCGGAGATTGCCAGACCTGCTGCGTCATCACCTGCACGGTTGATGCGAAGACCGGAAGACAATTTCTCGATGGATTTGTTTGTATTAGCTGTGTTTACAGCCAGTTGACGGTGAGTATTCATTGCTGCTACGTTGTGATTGATAATCATTGGATTATTCCTCCCTGAAATGGTTAAATTCCACATCCATGTGGTAAACGCCGAACCATTAAGGTCGGCCGCCCTGCCGGATCAGCGTCTAAATAATATATCGTCCAACATTGCCCAACTGTTTATAGCTTGCAAGAACTTTTTTTGATTTTTTTAAATAAAAAGCCTGAAGCGTATGCTTTAGGCTCTAAAATAGACAACTCTTACTGTGCACCGTCCTCAAACCGTGTCTCCTTGAGACGGTTAATTAATGCGTTCAAATCAGATTGTACAGGAGCCGCTGATTCGCGGTTGACCTCCTGGATGGAAAGATACACTTCCTTGCGGAAAATATCTACATGCTTCGGCGCTGAAATACCGATCTTCACGATATCACCCTCGACACTTAATACAGTCAGCTCAATGTGGTCCTGAATGACAATGGTTTCTCCTTTTTTCCGCGAAAGCACGAGCATTTCATTCACCACCCTTTTCATCTGAAACAAGCTGCTCTTGAAGTAAGCTATGCCGCGTGTTGTACGATGTCCGGTGCAATACAATCTGCTTCCCGACCCGCTCCTTAGGGTTCAGGACAATGGGGGCCAGAAGATTGATCGTCGACTGCTCGACTTTATCCCTGAGTGTAATAATGGAGCGGATAATAACCTCCGATTCAATCTTTAATTCTTCAGCCTCTTCCTCTGACAATTCAAACTCGTAGGATGGATAAAAGGTGAACGGATCACTTATCAGAAATGATAAATCACTTTCCTTCACGGACTGAAGATACCAAAACGGCGTTCCATCCATAGCAATCAATGCAAAGTCGGTTTCACCTTCAAAACCGGGAATGCCTTTAGAGAAATGATAAAGCTGCTCTTCCGCTACTTCCAGCTTACCCCAAGATATCGTTTCGATAATCAATAGTTTCACTCCTTGTGATGGAATTGCGACATCAGAAAAGCTATAGAGGCGCTCTAACGAACCGCAACACTATAGCTTCAAATTTCTTCTACATATATAGATTAATTTCTGGCGGTGTAATCTGCAAGGAAGCATATTGGCTCATGTAAATGTCCAGCTTCCCCCGTGTATACTCTACTTCCGGCCGGTGACTGGTAATTTCAACATTCACCTCTGCCGGCTGATAAGAAATCTGCGGTTCACTGGTAGTAAAATGAATATCAACATTATCCATCGAAGCACGCCCCCGGGTTTCCGGAAAAGAGCGTGGTTCTGTATCCGTCCCATACACTTCAGCGATCGTATTCCCAGGCTTAAAAAACTTGGCAACTCTATCTCCCTGTTGTACCTTATTCGCAATATTTTGGAGAAAAAGCTGTTGAATCCCGGAATAAATACGTTTATTCATCGAGAGTGGGTTCCCTCCGTGGTAGGCCTCCCATGCTCTGGACTGATCAATATTCAGCTCCGGACGAAACGTCCGGACATTCAATTGTGCAGGGGTTGTATGGATATTCATTTCAGCTTTAGGCTGCCGAATAGAGAAGCTTCCCGGATCGGCGTCTATTCCAAGTATAGCCGGAGTTTGACGTATTTGCAGCATAGGTTGAATCAACTTCGATCACCTCTTTACCGGATAAAATCCACCAGGGATGTCGAGATTATCTTAGCCCCAACAGAGAGAGATGCGTTGTAGATATTTTCCTGGATTTTAGAGTTCATAATCAACTCTTCATATTCAGCATCTTCCGTCTTCGACTGCAGATCGGTGAGATTGACGTTTAAATCACTTAGCCGCGCTTGCATCAGTTCTATACGGTTTGTCTTCGCACCAATCTCAGAGCGGCTGGATAAAACAATATCACTGCGGCTATCGAATAAGTCCAGCTGTGAGGAAATAGCCTGAGTGTTACCAGCTTTTAAAGCAGTTGATAAGTTATTGATAATAGCAAACAGATTGTCTGTATCCCCTGCATTTCCAAAGACTTCATTGCCAGTCATATTAATTGGCATCCGTACACTTTCTCCTACAATATAGTTAATTTGTCCAGAGTCAGTATTAATGGGTGTCGTTGTATCATACGTTCCATCCGCACCTTTAGTGAAGTCATAGGGCAGATCTGTGTATTTCTCGCCATTAAAAACATACTTGCCGTTTAGCTTACTGTTGGCAATATCAACGAGCTGATCTTTAAGCTGCTTGACTTCTTCATTAATACTATCAAGCGCGGATTGAGGATTACTCCCGGTTGAAGCCTCTACCGTTAGCTCCCGCAATCTTTGAATAACCTCACCGGTCTGTCCGAGGACCGTATCATTGAAATCGAGCCAGGACAATGCACTATCCACATTATCCTGATATTGTTCATTGGAAGATAATTCTGCGCGATAACGCAGCGAATAAGTAATACCTACAGGGTCATCTGAGGGCTTATTGATCTTGCGCCCGGTGGCAAGCTGTAATTGTGTATCATTCATCGTCCGGGCATTCCGGTTAAGGTTAAGCAACAATTGAGAATTCATCATGTTTGAAGTTACTCGTAGCACCAGTTACCCTCCTTTCTTATCTGCCGACAACGCCGGTTGAGTTGATTAATTTCTCCAGCAATTGATCATAGGTTGTCATGAAACGTGCAGCTGCACTGTATGCATGCTGGAAGACCAGCATATTGGACATTTCCTCATCAAGCGATACCCCACTGACCGACTGCCGGCGTGCGTCAACTTGTTCCACCAGATAATTGGAATTATCCGTCTGACGTGCAGCCTCCTGTGCTTGAACACCAAGCTGCCCTACCATTGATTTATAAAAACCGTTGGCCGTTGTTTTAACCCCGGTTGTAGAAGAAGTAAATTGGCCGTTCTGCTGATTGGACAGCAGGAGGGCTAGTGTATTATTACCTTTAACAACGGTTTCTGCTGTTCCCGATCCGGATGTTCTGAGGGAAGTTGCCAGAAGATTCGAATCCTCTGCAATTTCAGGATTAAACGTAATATTCCCTGCGGTAATCGTCGAGCCGTCTCCAGAAATTGTGAAAAGAGGTTTGCCAGGATTCAATGTTCCATCCATTGTGTATCCCAACTGATGCAATCCATTCAAGCCTTGTACAATGGTCTTCACATCAGCATTCAGTGTCGCACCCTTAGGGAAAGCCGTACCTGCGGTAATGGTCGCTGTGGTGCCATCGGCCTGAGTAACAGAAACATCATTGGTCAGCACAGTTCCTTCAGGAGGAACGGATCCTTTAGGAAGATTAATCTCCATATCTCCGGTTGCAATCGTGTTCGCAAGATTGTCGAGCTGCTTTTTATAATCTGCAACATATTTCTTACTGGAGGCCAGCATGCCGAACACTTCACCGGATTTCAAATCTCCGGAAGTTCCATCACCATATGCTGAATTCAAGAAAGCACTGTCGACAGTTGCAGAAACGGCAAATCCTTGGACAAGAGGTTGTCCGCCGAGTGAAAGATTATAACCATTTGATGTATCTACCACATCAAGATTGACGATTTTGGAGAGCTTGTCTACAAAAAGATCGCGTTGATCCCGAAGGTCGTTAGCCTTATCTCCCAAACTCTCAATACGATATATGGATTCGTTCAATTGTGATATGGAGGAGAGATATGTCTGAATTTCCGTTGCTTTTACAGCGACATTCTCAGTCAGATCCTGATCCAGGTTATCCAGCTGCTTACTCATATAATTCAAGGAATCTGTCATAGCCTGCGTGGTTTGTACTACAATCTTGCGGGCGGTACTGTCATCCGGAGTCTTACTGAGGTCTGACCAGGCCTTCCAGAAATTATCCATTACCGTGCTAATGCCTGTATCGGAAGGCTCATTAAAAATCGCCTCCAGCTTATCCAGAGAATCCGACTGTATCGTCCAATTGCCCATTGCAGAGTTCTCATCCCGGAACTGTTCGTCCAAAAAAGCTTCTCGGATACGCTCGATGGAACCGAACTCTACACCCGTGCCAAGCTGACCTGGTACCGTAGATTTGGTAAGTCCATACGCTTCCATAGGTTTAGAAGCTGTCATCTTAACGGTCTGCCGGCTGTAGCCTTCGGTATTCGCGTTGGCGATATTATGTCCCGTAGTATTTAGGGCCGCCGTCTGCGTAAACAAACTGCGTCTAGCCGTTTCTATCGAATGAAAAGTAGATGTCATGTTTCTTGTTCCTCCCTAAAAGCTCTCTTGCGCTTCAACCACGGGCGTCAAATAAACCGGTCCGGTTAACAGGACCACCCTTATCAGACGGGTGCTGGTACGTAATATCCTGGTTAGGTCTTCCAACGAGCAAATCCAGGGAATAATCTATAAAAACAAGCGACTGTTCAATCAGCTTCTGATTAAGCTCGTTGGCTTCCTTCAAGCGTTTAAGCGTACTTGAAAGCTTCCGCTGAATATGCAGCAGCCGCGATTTATCTTCAGGATTGAACACAAGCCTGGACAGCTCTGTCAGATTCAGCTTCAGGTCGGAACGGATACCCGCTTCCTGTAGAAACTTATATGTCGCCTGCTGACGCTGCTCCTCGAGCTGTCCAGTGAGTTTCATCAATTTGGATTCACGGTTAAGAATCTCCACGAGTCCCTCGACTTTATTGTCCTTAATGATTGTCTTCTTGAAATCGGCCAGTTCAAGCATTTGAAGATGCGCTTCATCCAGCCGTTCAAGGGATTGAATCAGTTCTGTTAGTGCCATAGAGGTATTCACCTAATTCTCAGAGGTTTGCTTAAAATATGGGGCGAGTTTCTCGGCAAGCTTGGATGCATCAACCTGATAAGTACCTGAGGACACCTGCTGTTTCAAGCTTTCAATTTTGAGTGAACGCTCAGCGTCAATTTTTCCGCTGTTCTGAGCTTCGAGCAGCTTCATGGCTTCTGTAGAGATCGAAACCTCATCCTTGCGTGTACTTTTCTTCATTTGTTCCTGCCTTTGCGATTCCGCATTTCTTTGATACGGATTAATCGCGTTAATTCGTCCGGTCTCGTTAATTTTCATAACTTCCACCTTCCTTAGAATATAAAAAAGCCGATAATCATTACTAAGTTTATCGGCGGGTGTTGAAACATTCTTTATAGCTGCAAATGTTTTTCTGCAGAATTTATCAGTCTCTAAGCTTATCCAAAGCTCTGTAGGCACCACTCTTAGATGATTTGTTCTCTTCCTTAGGAGGGGCACTGTCCTTCGCTAAATTGGATATATCCTTACGTAAGCGGGTACGGCAATTATCACACATATGTCCTTCTCTGATCAGCGTTCCGCATACCTCGCATGGATACATCATGTTGGGTGCATTCGCTATGGAGATCCTGCCTTCTCTAATAAACCGGGTGATCTCTTTTATGGATATTTCCGTAGCGTCAGATAGTTCCTGAATGGATGTTCCTCTGTTCTCCCTGAGGTACTTCACACAAACCTCGTATTGTTTCTCCAGCTCTCTTACGCAAGTCTGGCATAGATCCAATACATTCTTAACATACAATCGGCCGCACCTTGGACAATTGTCTAAATTCATGTTAGCAGCCGCTCCTCTCTTACATGATTTACTTAAATAAAGCTTCTTATCCTCTTAGATTACATGATTGCATGAACTTCGTCTATGGGTAGCGGAACTCATCTATGATCGTGCTAAGGTAAGGCTGAACACTTTCGCTCCTTTTCCGCACATTTCAGTCATACGGGTAACCGCTTCGCCGCACGCCCGGATTGTACTGCCTGTAGTATAGATATCATCCACAATAATAACCCGAAGTGGTGCTGTCTGCTGTTCAAGCCATTCTGAGTAAACGCGATACATCATTGGATTTGGGGCAAAAGCATCCTTCATATCGGCAAGCCTCTCTGCCCGGCTTTTAAAGCTCTGCTTACCGGTATGATGTGTACGGATAAGCAGAGGAAGCTGCGGTATCCCTCTGCGTTTAGAAAGGGAAGCAGCAAGCCTTTCCGCTTGATTAAATCCTCTTTCGTTCAGACGCGAATCGCTTACGGGAACGGATACCAAAAGATCAGCATTCCACGCGTGGGAGGAGATTCGGCGTGGACCCAAACTGCCTGGGTTACCGTTATTAGACCGGCTGGAACCGGCTGTTACCCCGTTCTCATCCCGCTGCAGCTCATCTTTCATGAGCAGGTAGGCCCGGTCCATCATAACTCCAAATACATCTGCGAAGCGTTCATTCCCTCTGTATTTATATCGTCCCAGCCAGTCACGCATCAGGCTGTCATAGACAACTGCACTTCGGTTGCATTGGATGGGCGACGGGCTGTTGCTGCTTCGCGTGCAGTCGGGACAGCCGATATGGCGCCCGCAATGTCTGCAGCGGGGTTTATCAATCCAAGGTATGCTTTCAGCACACATGGTGCAAATTGCCGGAAGGTTCTTAGAAGGCGCCGCCTTTCGTCCGCAGGAAAGACAAGAAATCAGCGAAGGGGCTAGAAGTGCATGAAGAGCCCTGCGCCATGTATTAAGATTACTCACCGTAATTCCTCCTGATCAAAGAGTCATTGTCACAGCGGAACATGTTTTTTGACGGTATAGGTGTAGCCTTTTTGAGCGGCAATGGCATTCATGGTACGGATTTGCGCAATCGCAACCCGCTGGCTGCGGTTTGGTCTTGGTGCTGCCAGATAGACCAGGCCATGGGGATCTTCTTTGGATCGTCCTGCGCGCCCAGACATCTGCACAAGGGACGCATCATCAAACAAGCTGCTGTCCGCATCCAGGATATAGACATCACTCCGCGGAACGGTAACTCCTCTTTCCAGAATGGTTGTCGTGACCAACATAGTGATTTCCCGCCTACGGAAAGCCGTTACTTTATCCGCTCGTTCCGGGTCTTTGGAAGAGGTTCCTGCAATCTTCAGACCGGGGAAGTTTTTGCGTAATAGCACTAGAAGCCCCTGGATATGGGCAATACGGGAAACAAAAATAAAGATTTGCGCATTACGTTCGATGGAATGACGAAGCGTTTGGATAAACGTTCCGTGCAGATTCTGCCTTTTTAGACACTCGGCAACTGCAGGCATTCGAATACATTTCGGAACCGGCAGGGGATGACCATGAAAGCGAACCGGCACGCGTGCATGTGGTAGAATTCCAGCTCGAACCTGCTTTTGCAATTCCTGCGGCGGTGTTGCTGAAAGGTAGATAAAGAAGCCGTCGATTTTGCAGGCTTCTCTGGCCGCAAATGCCAGCATAGGATCATTATGATAGGGAAACGCATCAACCTCGTCCAAGATTACAAGATCAAATCCCTGATAAAACCGCAGCAACTGATGGGTGGTCGCAAGTGTAATGGCCCCATCATTCCAACGGTCCTGACTACCTCCATATAAGACAGTCAGCCTTTCCTGAGGAAAAGCACTGGCAAGACGGGGCGCCAGTTCCAGAACGACATCCCGCCGAGGTGTGGCCACAAGGACTCTCCCACCGGATGCAAGAACGGAGTCTAGCAGCGGAAAAATCATTTCCGTTTTACCGGCTCCGGTTACGGCCCAGAGCAGAAATCGATCCGGCCCAGGGAGTGCAGCCTTGGCAGGGGATGGAGTGAGGGAGGTGCCGAAGCGGGCATGGGATGTACGTAACAAAGCAGAATGAGAGCTGAAACGAGTCTGGAATGTACGTAGCAAATCAGGTCGAAAACTGAAACGTGTCTGGATTATACGTAACAAACCAGGTCGAACGCTGAAACGAGCCTGGATTATACGTAACAAACCAGGTCGAACGCTGAAACGAGCC
>NZ_JBGJZO010000033.1:0-40991 GCF_042610485.1 Paenibacillus oryziterrae
TTGCCTTAAGCTAATGGCTACTACTGCCTTCGCCATTCGGGACTTCAACCCTAGAGATAGCGCCCATGCTGGGCGCACTAAAAAAGACAGCCGGTTTTCGACCGGCTGTCTTTTTTCGTTATGATCCCGCTTATTCAAGCTTGTCACATTATTCGTAGGAAAGCTTCTCCATAATCAGCTTATTCAAATAGGCTTCAATGTCTGATCCATCTTCACGAATCCACTTTTCGTAAAAAATTTGGCGCTTCATCGCTTTATAGAAATCCATGAGCGCTTGCTTCAACGTCATATTTTGCATCATCAGCCACTTAGGATCCAGCAGTTTTCTGATCATTAGATCCATTTGCACCAAATAAATTTGAGTGCTCGTGATGGGATGAAATATGCCAAACTCAATGCCGCTCTCGAAGTAGGCGACGAGCTTCTTCTGAAATTGGTCCAGAGCTTGGGTAAGTTTGACGGACAATTGGGGATATGACCCATTTAAATCCTGAAGCAGTATATCCGTCAGGAAGAACGTCTGCTTAATCATCAGCCTAAACGCCTTGGCGAAAGATTCGTTATAAACCTTCAGCTCTTCTTCGGACGGCTGCGATATCCTCTCAGGTGACAGCTTTGTGGGAGCTTCCAGCAGGATCAGATTGGAAAGAAACCGGACATATTGCTCAAGTAAACGTTCCACAATTTCATCCTTGGAGTCAAAATATTTATACATGGTTGCCTTGCTGATATCCATACATTTTGCAGCATCTTCCATCTTCATCTGGCTGATGCCCTGTTTTTGGATATAGGGAATCAAACGTATGAGAAGCTTTTCTCGTTTCGAGGACAACGGATCGCAATCTACCACCGACATGTTCCAGCACCTCCTATATTGCCAATATCATTATAAAGCAAATCACGAACAATTTAAACTAGGTATACGTTTTAAACTTTTTTAATAAAATTCGTTTACTTCGTTTAGAAATTGTGCTAATTTATTTGTAGACAAATTACGAATAGTTAGGAGAGATTTCCATGCCCACAAATTCCGCAGTAAGTGAGTCCGCATCACTCCGTTCACTCATTGCTCCGTTGATCGCGATTATCGTAGGGTTGTTCATGGTTATTCTGGACAGCACGGCGGTTAACGTCGCCATCCCGGTTCTTGCCGAAGACTTTCAAAGCTCGTTGAGCCTTATTCAATGGACAATCACTGGTTATGCGCTAGCCCAGGCTTCCGTAATTCCGATAGCCGGGTGGATGTCCGACCGGTTCGGAGCCAAGCAAGTATTTATTGTATCCATCATCTTGTTCGTCAGCAGTTCGATTCTATGCTCGTTCGCGGGCTCGGCCGAAATGTTGATATTCTTCCGGATCTTGCAAGGCTTAGGTGGAGGTATGGTTACTCCGATCGCCTTCGCGATGATCTACCGAATCAGTCCTGCCGAATCGGTAGGCAGAATCATGGGCATCATGGGAGTGCCAATTCTGCTTGCACCTGCACTTGGCCCAATCGTATCCGGGTATTTGGTCGACTACGTCAGCTGGCGATGGTTGTTTCTAATCAATATTCCGGTCGGCATTGCGGGGGTTATCTTAAGCATCCTGTTGCTGCCGAATCTACCGAAAAAAGCTTTTGCTCCGCTGGATTCCTTAGGAATTATACTCGCTCCGTTAGCATTCGGCGGCCTCTCATACGGGTTAAGTGAAGGTGGCGAAGGGTGGACTACGGTGAAGACGATTACTGGTCTTGTCGTAGGCGCATTCGCTTTGATTCTGTTTGTCATCGTTGAACTCCGGAGCAAGAAGGAGCCATTGCTGGAACTGAGGGTTTTTCGTTCCAGCCAATTTACTCTTGGGATTCTGGTGCAATGGGTCTTACAGCTCGCTTTGTTCGGCATGATCTTCGCTGTTCCGTATTTCATGCAGCGGCTTATGGGAATGAGTGCTTTTGAAGCTGGCTTCTGGTCATTGCCCCAGGCTATTGCTTCCGGTCTCATGATGCCGTTCAGCGGACGGTTGTTCGACCGGGTCGGCGCACGCCCCCTAGTGGTCGGCGGCTTGATTCTCATAGCGGCTGGCGCCTATATGTTCTCCATGATCGATCCAAGCGACAGTTCGTGGACATTCCTGCTTCCACGCATACTGCTCGGACTCGGTTCCGGTATGTCTTTCATTGCATTAAACACACACTTGATCCAAACGGCGCCTAAGGAGTTGGTTGGAAGAGTCACCTCCCTGACAAGTGCCGCTCAACAAGTCGTTTCATCCTTCGCTATCGCAGGATTGACAACGTTCCTTGTCAACCGTACCAATCATTATGCGAGCAATGGCGAGGCACCCGTGCCAAATGCAATGACGCATGCTTTTCACAACACCTACCAATTACTCGCCATCATTGCGGTGGCCGGGTTATTGCTGGCAATCACATTAAAGCGTCCGGCTGCTAAGGATGCAGGCCTTACGCCTGGTGAAGTAAACCACCCTCCTGTGATTGTGATGGAGTAAAGGTTAGGAGAGCTTATTACAGCGGCAAGCGAAACGAACAGGAGGACTGCGATTTATGCGGTCCTCCTGTTTTTGTGTGAAATCGGTTTGCCGTAACTTTCCAAATTTTTAATCGTTGTACCCAGCTAGTGTTTAGTGTAACGAAAAATGAGGTTAACCAGATTAAACTGGTCAACCTCATAATACGAAAGATCTTGGCCAGACCCCTTTTCGTTGTTGCCATTCTACAGCGATGCGTTTATTCGGGTCTTATTTCAGTGATCGGAGATACATCAGGATACATTCTCAATACATCGGACGGGAAAAGTAGCTCCTTATTCATTCCCCATCGTGCTGATATCGATTACAAACCGATAACGGACATCTGAAGCGAGTACACGCTCCCAAGCTTCATCAATCCGGTCGGCAGAAATAACCTCGATCTCAGATGCAATATTGTGTTCTGCGCAGAAATTAAGCATTTCCTGTGTTTCACGGATTCCGCCAATCATCGATCCGGCAAACGAGCGGCGGTGACCGATCAGTGAGAATGCGTTAACTGACAAGGGATCAGCGGGCGCACCGACATTGACTAATGTACCATCCAGCGCCAGGAGCGAAAGATAGGCATCGATATTAATCTGTGCGCTTACTGTATTTATGATTAGGTCGAACGAACCGGCAAGCTGCTTAAATGTCTCCGGATTGCTAGTGGCATAATAATGGTTCGCACCTAATTGCAAACCGTCCTCCTTCTTCTTTAGAGACTGTGATAAAACAGTAACCTCAGCCCCCATGGCATGAGCGATCTTCACAGCCATATGTCCAAGTCCACCAAGACCTACCACAGCTACTTTTTTGCCTGGAGCAGCTCCCCAATGTCGCAGCGGTGAATAGGTTGTGATTCCGGCACACAAAAGTGGTGCAGCGGCGTCAAGCGGAATAGCATCAGGAATCCGAACCACGAAGTCCTCTGTTACCACGATATGGGTGGAATACCCGCCCTGCGTATATTGCCCGTACCGGTCGATAGCTCCGTAGGTGCCCGTATTTCCATGCAGGCAATACTGTTCCTCGCCTTTATGGCAATTACTGCACTCTCCACAGGAGTCAACCATACAACCTACCCCTACCCGGTCACCTACAGCAAATTTGGTGACATGTGATCCCACCTGACTGACAATGCCGGCAATCTCGTGTCCAGGAACGAGTGGATAGTTGACTGGCCCCCACTCTCCGCGGGCGGTATGAATGTCCGAGTGGCAGATTCCCGCGTATTTAATGTCAATAAGAACATCGTGCGGTTGCAGATCCCGGCGCTCGATGGCGGTTAGCTTGAACGGCCCCTCCTGACTGAATGTAGCGCGTGCATTAACTTTTATCATAGTATTACCTCCGCAATGGATAATGTAATTCCTGTATTACAAAGCCCATGTTATTACTTAAAGTTAACTCTAAGTCAAGTAAATATTAATTCACCCTATAACTGAAGCATGATAATGAGCAATGAGATGAACGATAGGAGATACATGATGAAGACTTACTCCATAAGTGAAGTTGCAGAATACTTTAACCTGGCACCGAATCCCTTTGCGTTATTAGACTAAGAAAGACTTATGCCTTTACAAATATTCATATCCCCCCCAACCACAACTTCCTTCTCCCGGTCATCCAGGATGTCCAGGTTGCGATAGATTTTGCTCTTCTCAATATTCAGATCCACTGTCACCAGCAGATCGTCGGCTCCCGAGCCTAAAATATCTATTAAAGTAATTTCATTACCCTCTTTGTCCGTTCCTATGGCATCGTGCAGCGACACGTCCTTGCGTGTCTTCTTCAGGGAGCGGAGATGCATTAGGATCTCATTCTCAATACACGGCAAAAGTAGCCAGCTTGGTCCCTTTGTTGGGGCGGTAGCTCTCAATCGCCTAAATGAGACCGATCGTTCCGATGGAGATCAGATCCTCCATGTCCTCGTCGGTGTTGTCGAATTTTTGAGGTTATGGACACGATACGATGTCATTATATTTCGGCTAATCGAGCAAAAGCAGCCTATCCTCTAACGAGTGAATAGACTGCTTTTGGGTATTCCTGTTACTATTGAAATCGCTGAGAATGGCTATTTGCGAACGGAGAGAATGAACTTCTCCAACGCTGCTAAATCGGTAATACTCTGATTACATTCCTGACTATTCAAACATACATATTGACCAATAGAATGGATATTACCCGGCAAAGAATTTGCAGGTTTGGTCTTGACCAATAAGTAGGCCAACTCTTGCTGTCGATTACAGAACAAACAATACCCTTTCCTGTGTATCGGTGTGAATGTTCCTTCGATACCAATAAACGTTCCTTCGAATGGATATACAATGAATAATTTGTTTGTACTAATATCACTCCAGCTCAGATAAGTCACATATCTAAAGTCGATGGAGGATAGATCCGGCATTTTCATTTTCTTATTCTTAGGGAACAGCTTCTGGATCTGTTTGAATGATATGGCAGGATAGGAATCCAGATACGGTTCCAAATCGCTGATATATTTCTGGAAGTCATGTGCCATCTCAAAGACCGATATTTGTTCCAGCATCTGCTCCTGGTTCTCTGTAAGAGAAGGGAATACTTCAATAATGTTCGTTGCAGCACGGTAGCGTACCGTTTCCAAAACTCGGCGGTCCGCAACGGTCCGCAATGTATGCAGAACAAATTTTGTTTGCTTCTTAATAAAATTATATTGATGGTTTCTAATAAATGGTGTACTCATGCTTTTCAGCTCCTTATTTATCTTAAAAGTTCATAAGGTGCAAAGCCCATTATTAGAAACGATAAGTCAGTTTGGGCGATGTAATCCAGTCCATTCTATCGCACCTCACACAAAGTATCGCCCCGAATTAGGCTTTGCATGAGGACACCCTAGCTAATGAACAATTCAATTTTGCCATCTGCACCACCCCCAATGAAATTCATCAAAAGTATAGCAAGAAACTTTGGAACGGGCAATTTAAAATGATCTTGCAGGTACAAGCGAACAGTGTTTAGAAATTGACAGCGCCTTAATCAAGGCTTTACTCTTCAGGAGGATTTCTTCATACTCTTTTTCAGGGTCCGACAGAATGATTACAGCCCCTCCAACTCCTAAAGTCGCTTCTTCCGGAGTTAATACAAGTGTGCGGATCACAATGTTTAAATCAGTTGAACCATTAAGTCCTAGAAACCCGATTGCTCCGGAGTAGATGCCTCGCGCCGTAGATTCAATTTCATCAATGTATTTCATCGTTCTTATTTTGGGTGCGCCTGTCATTGAGCCTCCCGGAAAAGCAACACGGATACAATCGATTGCTCCCAGTTCTTCTCTCAATTTGCCCTCAATGGTTGAGACTAATTGGTGTACGGTTTGATAGGATTCAATGTCCATTAATTTGGTGACCTTGATCGTTCCAATCTCGCAGACCGACCCTAAATCATTTCTGAGCAGGTCGACAATCATCAGGTTTTCCGCTCTGTCCTTGTCACTTGATTGCAGTTCATCGGCCAATTGAGCATCAATAACCGGATCATTGCTTCTGGCGATTGTGCCTTTAATCGGCTTGGCTTCAACGATGCGGTCCTGGTTTATTCTAAGAAATCTCTCCGGCGAAGAACTTAGCACATTGAAATCATTGAATTTAAAATATGCAGAGTATGGGGCAGGATTAATTTTTCTCAGAATGCGGTAGGTCCGCAAAGGATCAAATTTCTCCTTAATGCGAAGCTGATTGGTCAGGCAGACCTCATACGTCTCTCCCTCCTTTATGTAGTGCTGGCACAGCTTGATGCTCTCCAGGTACTCTTCGTATGTCTGGCTCCAGCACATTTCCAATCCCTCATTACCGGATTCTGGATTAAACTCTACGGGTACCCATTCAGGCATCGTCTGCAATCTACTCTCTGTATCATCAAACCATTGTTCCGCGTCTTGAATTCGATCTGGTGTCACCAGACTAACCAGATATATACATTTTTCCTCATGATCAAAGGCAATCAGCTGATCGGCAAGAATGAACATGGCATCGGGGTGTTCTGAAATATGCTTGATTTCGGCACCGAATTCCGCTTTTAATTCATAACCGAAATAACCCACATAACCAGCATTGAAGTCAAACGGCAAATTGTCATTTTTAGTGAACAAGTATTCTAATTGCTGATCCAGAAAATCAAAGATACTGATGGCTGTATCCCGTTGCCCGTTCTTATCGAGAATAGACAGCAACTTTTTATTGGTATCGTAACTGAGAACATGGCTTAGTGCACCCTGATTGGAGCCCATGAAGGAAAATCTTGAAAGGTTCTGGTTAACACGGCTGCTGTCGAGCCAATAGGCGTAATCTTCGTGAGCAAAAAAGTGCATAAACACTCTTTCCGGGTCAAAAAAATAATCCAGTTTTCGGCTCACTACTTGTATTTTTGAATTCGTTTGTTCCGAAGATCGGCTATGGCCGCGCGGTACTATCGATTCTTGGGGAATGGTCTTCATTAGGCAGGCTCCTTTATTGAAAATAAACCCTCACCAAATTTAGTTAGCTGTGCAAAGTTTTCCATAAGCTGCTGGCCGTAATCCGTGCAAATCGACTCCGGATGGAACTGCACACCCCAAATAGGTTTGTCGATATGCTTTAAGCCCATGATTACGCCATCGGCAGTCCATGCAGTCTTCTGCAAGCAATCCGGCAACGCCACATCTACGGCTAAGGAGTGATAACGCACAACATTAAAACCTTGTGGAATATTCGCAAACAGCTCTGAATTGTTGTGATACACTTCACTTATTCGTCCATGCATCGGCTCAGGAGCATGAATCACCTTTCCGTTAAAGGTGTGGGCAATGCCTTGATGCCCAAGGCATACGCCAAGGATAGGCACATTCGATTCCAGCAATGCTTGACGGCAAACCCCGAAGTCACTCGTTTTAGCAGGAGTACCCGGACCCGGAGATATGACGATATTGTCAAATGAAAAAGCCGATAATTCAGACCAGCTGTACTGGTCGTTTCTTATTACAATCGGATATTCATCTTGAATGGAGGCTATTAGTTGATAGAGATTAAATGTGTAGGAATCATAATTGTCGATCAATAATGTTTTCATAAACATATCCCGCTTTCATTTAAGGTAATAAAAACTAATGCATTGCTTTATCTTCCAGCCTGCAGGCCTCATCAATAATAAGAGAATACAGCCGGTCAATGAAATGGGCGTCTACTCCAAACTTTTCTCCGATTCCAATGCAGCGCTGCTTCACCATTTGTATCCGGTCCGGCTGCATCATAGGGATATCGTTTTCTTTTTTGTAATCAGCCACCTTAAGGCATATTTCAAATCTTTCCCCCAATATCTCAATCAACTGGCGGTCCAATTCATTAATGCTGGCTCTATAGGCGCTTAAGTCATGTACGGCTTCATCGGATTTGATAGGACTCAACTCTGCTCATCCTTTCGTTATGACTTTTATTGATGCCTTGGATCAGGTTTCTTGAACATTCACTTAGTTTATCCGTAAAGTATCCGCCCTCTTGAACAATGCAAATAGGAACAGAAGCTTCTTCTAGAAGTTTTCCAACTTCTAAATAAATGGAAGTCGGCAGATCCCAAGTACCGTGGTGATCGCCTTGAATAATATCGTAGCCCATGGATATAACCAGTGCAGTGCAGCCAAAACCCATAGCTTTACTGAGGAGCTGCACCAAACTTTCCAGATATTCGCGTTCCGTAGGGGTGTCCTGGTAACTGATCAATACTTGCTGCGGACCTAAGGGCTCTGTAGGCTGAAACGGGAAGTTATCGATCGTATTGCCGTGAATGGAGCCGTAAAAAATATCCGGCTTCTCCTGAAGTATAGCCGCCGATCCATTGCCGTAATGAAAATCCAAATCCAGCAATCCTACTCTGCCGTGTCCCCGCTCCTGTAATGCCAAAGCCGCGCCGACAGCGTTATTGAAATAACAATAACCTCCCGCCCAGGCAGGGCCGGCATGATGACCTGGCGGACGGCACAAGGCATAGTTGACCGATCCGGGGGCATTTCCAAGCTCAATGGCTGCTTTCACGGCTGTTCCAAATGCGGCAATTGCAGAATCATATATTCCGGCAGTTAACGGTGTATCCTGATCAACACCCGGCTCCGCTATGGAAGAGTCGATCACCAGCTCCCCTTCCCGGATGGTATCGCTGGATGTGCGGATATGATCGATGTAATCGGCATGATGCGATTTGAATAGAACAGATTGAATAATACCGTTGTCTTCCGCTTTATGTACCGCCGCAGAGTCATGGATTTGAAGATTATCATCCTTAATGGCGGCAATCCCTATTTCAATTTGTTGAATTCTTTCCTTCGTTTCGAGGCTTGGGACTTCTTGCAGGTTCCGATTGAGTATTGTGGACACTTTTTGCTCTATATTATTTTGTTTAAATACATTTATCTTCATGTCAGCTCAACTCTTTTCTTTAAACGGGGTCCCAATTCTTCGAACCCGTTGTTCATATAGAATGACAGTGTTTTAGCAAAGTTAACGAACGATTTTTTGGGAGTGCATACTTCCAGATTCGCTGTGCCGTTGTCCTCACAGTAGTGTTCGACCCTCTTAATCAGCTGCTCTCCAATGCCCGAGCTGCGAAAGTCCGGATGAACCCACAATTCTTGAATCAGCGTGTATTTCCCGCCGACGTGGATAGAGTTAACTATGCTTACCGTTATCAAGCCTGCGATTGAATCCGGAAGACTCGAAGCTTCCGCAATCCAGACAGCGCCTTCCCCAGGATGTTCAATCACATATTGATACGCTTGCTCAGACTCCGCAGGCAAAGTCACTTCTTCGACATTTCTAAGTTCAGCCAGTAAGCGCCTGATCCCCTGCAATACATTGCGACAATCCCCTTGATGCGCTGAACGGATTATCCAACCCATAAAGGTCCCTCCTTGAAATCAATTATTGTAAAATCCCGCAGGCAGCACAGACATAATATCTCCGCTAAAGGTTGAGGATTTGCTGTACACCAGCCATGTGGTCAGAATAGCGCCAATGTATCTGCGGATACGGAAACGGTTTTTATTTTCCTCATAGTATGAGATTTGAGTCAAGCCGGCATCATATTTCCCGTCAAGCAATCCCTTACCCACAACCGGCTTGCTTGGTTCGTATATAATCTCGGGATATACCAGACCATCCAAATATCCTTCAGCTGCTTTGACCAGCCCGAGTGTCCGCGGATTCTCTACTTCTTTGTTTTCAAGAATCACCAATTCCTTAGTGGGATAAATAAAGGTATCCAATATTTTCACCGTTTCGAAATACTTCTCGGTAATCAGATGGACTTCCGGATGGGCGCTGCATTGCAACAGAAAGTCTGCCTGATCCGAATAAATCAGCTCTAACCCTTCGAGAAAATTGGTAATATATATAATTTCCGCATTTGGAATCTGATGATATTGCAGATAATGGTGCAGTGCATATTCATGACAGGTGCCTTTAGGACCCAGAGTAACAAATTTCATGGTCTCCCTCCCTTCATCTCAGCGCAGATATATATTTTTCCAGCCGGTTCAAACCATTCTCCAGCTCAAGCATCGGGCTTGCAAAGGATAATCTAATATAACCTTCACCATAATCCGAAAAAGCACTGCCAGGTATAACGGCTACTCTGGCCTTCTTCAACAAATCTTCAGAGAATTGCACAGAGTTCTGTCCAAACTGTTGTATGGAAGGAAAAAAATAAAAAGTACCCTCAGGTTTGATGACCTCTAGACCCATGCCGCATAACCGTGCGTACACATAATCCCGGCGTTCCAGATAAATATCCCGCATGGCAAGAGGATCTTGACTCCCCGTGGTCAATGCTTCGATTGCAGCCATTTGGCTTATGGATGAAACCGATACAACGGAGTACTGATGGATTTTTTTCATTTGTTCAGTAATGTATTCCGGGGCAAATATCATTCCAACCCGCCAGCCGGTCATGGCATGGGACTTCGACACTCCATTGATGACTATCGTTCTGTCTCTCATTTCCTGAATATGAGATATGGAAGAGTGCGGCAGGCCATATGCAAGTTCACTATAGATTTCATCAGAGAGCACAAACACTTTATGGTCTGCCAGCACCTCGCTAATTTGCTTAATGTCTTCCCGGCTTAAAGCTACTCCCGTGGGATTCATCGGATATGAAAGAACAATGCATTTCGTTCTATCGGTAATGGCATTCTTCAAGTCCTCTGCCCTTAACTTAAAGCCTGTCTTTCTGGTATCGACGTACACCGGCTTTGCACCGGACAAAGTAATTATGGGTTCATATCCCGAGTATATGGGCGCCGGTAAAATCACCTCGTCCCCCTTCTGGAGAATCGTACACAACGCGATATATATGGCTTGAGTAGCACCATTCGTTATAACCACTTCACTCTCAGGGTTATAGACCTGTTGATATTTCGATCCGACATAACTGCATGCAGCTTTAAGCAAATCAGAATACCCTGCAGACGGGGGGTACGTCGTCCGGTTCTCCGTTATCGCCCGTTTCCCAGCTGTTTTAATATGGTCAGGTGTTAAAAAGTCAGGTTGTCCAATCGTAAAAGAGATCACATCCTCGTACTGCGCTGCCATATCTGAAAAGGCGCGTATTCTGGACGGCTCGATTTGTTGAACAAGCGGATTCAAATGCTCATGCATATCTATGCCCCTTTAAATTCGGTATATTGCGCTGCCGCTTCCACCGGGCCTTGTTCCATGATCCGGCGAATCTTCCCAAGCGCCAGTTCAATGTCTTCTTCGCTTATGCCTGAATGAGTGACAGCACGAATGCGCCCATATCCCAGTTCTGCCACATTTACGCCCGCATTTCTGGCTGATTCAACGAATGCCTGCCAGGTAAAGCGCGAATCGGCAATTTCAAAAAAGACAATGTTAGTCTCCACAGACTCCGCATCGCAACGGATTCCGTCAATGGCAGCCAACCCTTCAGCCAATTTCTTGGCATTGAAATGATCGTTCTCCAGCCGGCTAACCATACTCTTTAGAGCTATTAATCCGGGGGCGGCAATCACTCCGGCTTGGCGCATGCCGCCGCCCAGCATTTTGCGTAAGCGGTAAGCCTTCTCGATCATGACCCGACTCCCTACAATCATAGAACCAACCGGAGCAGACAACCCTTTAGACAGGCAAAATTGTACAGAGTCGGCGTATTGCGAAATTTCTGCTACAGGAACGCCGAGTGCCACAGAAGCGTTAAATATCCGCGCCCCATCCATATGTACCGGTATGCCTTTAGCTTTTGCAAAGGCTTGTACTTCGGCTAAATAGGAAAGCGGTAAAATGCGCCCGCCCTTGCGGTTATGCGGATTCTCCATACAAATCAAAGCAGGCAAGGCGAATTGGGGATCGCTGGTGTCTTCCGGAAATGCCTGTGCCAAATCTTCCAGCAACAGCCGTCCATCCGCTTGGGTAGGAATGGCTTCATAGATAATGCCGCCGCATACCGCTGCCCCGCCTGCCTCATAAATGTAAATATCCGTCTCATCTCCAACCAGCACTTTGGAGCCGCGGGGGCAATGGACCATCAATGATATCAAATTGGCCATAGTACCGCTCGGTACAAGAAGCGCCGCTTCTTTGCCGCAGACTTCGGCAGCCCGCTTCTCTAATTGCTTGACCGTCGGATCTTCGGCGTAGACATCGTCTCCAAGCTCAGACTCCAAAATGGATTGAAGCATTTCTTGTGTTGGTAGTGTGAACGTATCACTGCGCAATTCAATCATGATAAAGTCCTCCTATCTCGTATTCAGTGATCCGAATCCTTAAGAGATCAATCGCTGCCTGCAGACTGGCCCGGGTCTCCTCATAGGAGGGGCTGTGCACTATGACATATCCCAGACGGTGGTATGCATTTCTCGCCGGTTGGACTCTGACGCCTGCTTTGGCTGTTATCGCTAAACGTTTCACGAAAGCCAGCCCTTCTGCGGCCTTAGCCCCTTCGATACCCTCCAGAATCCCTTCATACTCCGCGAGCAGGAATTGAATCCCCGCTACACCCTTTGCTGCGGAATCTTCCAGAGTCGGCCGTCCCATTGCACATAAAATTTGCTGCTCCAGCACATCAACTCCGGTTGTTAAACGAATTAACTCAGGAATCATCCCTCCGGCTAAACGTGCATTGATTTCTATAATCGCCGCTCCCTCTGGGGTCCATTTCAATTCAGTATGGGTTGCACCGTACTGGATGCCGACGGCTTCAAGCGCGCGGCCAACCACATTCTTCATTTGCCGGGCGGCTTTTTCTGGAATGGGGGCAGGAAATATATGCCCTGATTCTACAAAATGGGGAAAACAGGCCAATGACTTTTGCGTGATGCCAATGCATGTTGTTTTTCCCTGCCATGTAAACATCTCCACACTAAATTCAGGTGCATCGATATATTCTTCGGCAAGAATAACCCCTTCCCGTTTCTGTCCGCGCGTGTTGAAGCCGATGCCGAGTATTCTCCTAGCGTGTTGCTTCGCTTGCTCCACCGAAGTGACCAGAATAACATCATTGGAAGCGGAATCGTCGGCAGGCTTAAGGATGCAAGGCAAACCGATCTTTTCAACGGCCTGAGAAACTTCCTGTAACGAACAGATCACTTCAAAGCGCGGTTGGTGTATGCCTGCCTCAGCCAAAGTTCGCCGCGTCAAGTCCTTGTGCCGGGCAATTCGAATGGATTCTTTCGTATTTCCCGGCAAATCAAACGTTAAAGTCAGCTCTGCCACTGTTTCCAGATAGAAATCGCTGGTAGTGACAATGCCGCAGATATCCTCGCGTTTCACTCGCTGCCTTATTAGTTCCCCTAAAGAATGTGAGTTATTGGTATCACAGACAATGATCTCACACCCTGTTTCCGCTAATCCGGCATACCGCTCGGGGTCATTGGTGAAGAACAGGGCTTCCAGCCCCCACGAAGCTGCTTTTTCCAATGCAAGCATTCCTGTGCCTGTCGTATTAGACTCAATAAACAGAAGTTTGTCGGGCATCTTTATACGCTCCCTCCTTCAAGGAAGCATAGGACCAAGCGCCAACGACAGAGTCATAAGAAACTTTGTTGGGCATTAATGAAGGCAGCCGGTTTTGCATGCCTTTAGATAACCGGTAATCGGCATTGTAAATGGTATCGGTATACCGGTCTCCGCGGTCTGGAAATATAGCAACAATCTTCGTATCCTGCTCAACCTGACCGCTGACCCAATTTGCAACAGCATAGACTGATCCGGAAGAATTGCCCGCAAAAATCTTTTCCTTCTTCGCCAACTCCAGTGTTGCAGCAAACGCTTCTTCGTCATTCAGCCAGTGCACTTCATCAACAATGGAATGATCTACATTGGAAGCGATCAGGGAATTTCCCAATCCGCCTTGCAAACGCCCGGGGCGGTCCGGCTGCCCAAAGATTACGCTCCCTGCCGCGTCGACAGCGATCACTTTCAAATTCGGATTATGTTTCTTCAATTCTTTTGCAGTTCCGGAGAGGGAACCACCGCTTCCTACCGAAGCGATCAGAATATCCACCCGCCCAAGCTCCGATATCAGCTCATGCGCAAGTTCAGCATAGGCAGCCGGATTCTCCGGATTGTCATATTGGCGTGGCCAGTAGGCACCAGGATACTGTGCAAGCAATTCGGACAACCGCTCCAGACGGGCGCTCTGCCAGCCCTGGGCTCCCATTTTATCAACGACATGAATGTGGCAGCCGAGTGATGTCAGCTTGGCAACTGTAATGGCATCCATACGCGGGTCCGTGACAATATGCACCTCATGCCCTAGATAGGTTCCGACCAGAGCTACTCCGCAAGCCATCGTTCCTGATGAGCTTTCGATAATCGGGGCGCCGTCCCGAAGTTCACCTGAACGTTTGGCCGCCAGAATACATTGCTTGGCTACACGGTCCTTCATTCCGAATGGATTCAGCAGCTCCAGCTTGGCATACACCTCTCCTTTGGTTTGATCATCCCCTTGCAGAAGAACCAGCGGGGTATGGCCGATGACGTCGATCATACTGGTATGCAGCATGTTGATTACCCCCTTCACTATTATTTCTCAGCTTATTGGCTTACAACTTGACGGTTGGCGAATTCCCGTTGACTGGCTTCAGTCCAGCTGCTCCAGGTCTGGTAAATGGTTATTTCACCGCCGAGAAGCCTTAAGGCTGTATAGGCTGTATTGAGTTTTGTCTCGTAGCCCTCGTGATCCGGGGACAGAAGAATACCTAGGCAGGTACCGCTGTGTGCAGCAACAACCCCCAGACCCTCAACCTCTGTACAGATATCCAAGATCAGATTGAAAAATTTCTTGTGCCGCAGTTTTTGATTTAACACGGCACTGCGTGTGGCCACTTCCCCGATAACTTTAATATCCCCCTGACGAATAGCTTTGGAGATTTTACGCCGAAGCTCGTCGTATTCGCTTTTTTCCTGCTGGGTAAAGGGTTTAGGCAATTTGTTAAAATCGATCGTATCCACCTCTCCGCCCTCATCGAACCCGATAATGGTTAACTTGGGAAGATCGCCAAGGAACTCATTCACTTGAACCATGCGGTGGTAGAAAGATACCACACCTTCATACATCACTCCGTCGGTAGGCTCAATATGTCTAAGGAAAGACTGTATTTCTTCGGTAGTCATCTGCAGATCAAAGCATTCATTCAGTGCGCGTGCAGTCGCCACCAAGTCCGCTGAAGAACTGGCCAGCCCTTTGCCCACCGGAATGTTGCTGTTTATCTCCAGAACTCCCCCTTCTTCATATCCGTAGTACCTTAAGATCAAAGCGGCAAGTTCTCTCGACTTCTGCTTATTGCTTGGTGAAACTATAATGCCAAGTGAGGGATAATAAGTGAATTTTGCATTCGAGAACCTGTTTATCGGAAGGGTCACCAGGAAATCTCTTTCTTTGGTATCCACTCCTTGCAGCAGCTCCCCAAATGTACCAAACGCACAACCCGTTCCTGATTTGAAAGACCGCGTCTCTCTTTGCATGGAATACACGGTTGTTACCTCCTTTAGCTATGCCAGTTATAGATGAGCCTTTACAGCTTTCTGCCACTGAATGCGTTGAATATTACGCTCGTCCTTTTGTCGAATTAGAAGCGAAGCTATTTCAACTGGATTCGTGGAACCTAGCGTTTTCTTGCTGTAAATACTATGCTCAACATTAAAAACATCCCTCAGATTCGACTCAGAAAATCCAATTGTATATCCCTCAGCTTCGCAGATCTCCTGCAAGCACTGAATATCGGTATGCTTCGGCTGACGGTCACACTCCAGCATTTTGACGATATACCGTCCGGCGATGACCTGTGCCTTTCGATACGGTATTTTTTCCTGAAAACACAGCTGATTGGCAAGTGTAAGCCCTCCGAAGAACTCTTGCGAACAGATTTGATAGGTCCGTTCTTCTTGAAAGCGGATCTGCTCTACAACCGTCGTGAACAATTGGAACAGCAGCTTGACGTTGTCTATAAGATGAATAAAATTCTTTCCTCCCTCTTTGCTTGTTTCAACCAGGTTGGTAAAGGGGGTATTGCGCTGTGCAAGCGAGAAATCCAAATAATAAGCAGTGATATGCGCCGTATTGCCACGGATTCTTTCAAGAATAGGGAAATTTTTCTTTTGCGGCATGGCCGATGATATTCCCGCTAATTGGTCCGGTAGATCCATTAACCGGTATTCACTGCTGCCCCATGTGATAAGATCTGTAACGAATCGGCTTAATGTCACAGAAAATGTTGAAAGTTCAGCTCCAATATGCAGCATCCACTCTCTGGAGGCTACACTTACCAACGCGTGGCGGCACGAACGGGCAAAACCTAATTGGCCGGCCAGCCATTCCCGGTCCCAGGCTAATTCAAGGCCCGCCATAGCACCGGCTCCCAACGGGCATTCATTAAGCTCTTCGTATACATTCATCAGGCGGTTAACCGTCTTACCGATCCGTTCATTGACCGCCGTCCAGTAGAAGCCTGCCGTAATGATTTGTGCAGATTGATAATGCGTATAACCAGGCATCGGAAGATCGACTTGCTGCTCCGCTTGTTCCAGTACAGCATCTGCCATTGCCAGCAGTTCTCCCACCAGTCCAAGCAGTTGTTCCCTCGCAAACATGAGCTGCGCTGTTGCTTGAACATCATTGCGGCTTCGATCCGCATGCCAGGCTATGATCGGATGCGTTAAGCGGGATTCCACATACCGTTCAATGGCAAAGCAAATGTCCGACATATTTTCCTGCGGCTCCGCTGTAAGGGTATGCTTATCGATCTGTCCCAGCACCAGCAATAGTTCTTGGGCTTCTTCCTCGGTAATCAGTGAAAGTCTTTGATATTCAGATACCATCACTTTTTCAATTTGGATATAAAAAGGGAGCAGGTATTCCGACTCATAAGCAAACTGCGGCTGTAAAATGGCTTCATTTATTAAAGAATTGGGGGGCTCTTTGATCCGACCCGTCAAAACTCCAGCCGGACTTTGAATTCCGTGATTCATCCTGTCCTCTCCTTCCCGTGAAACTAGTTGGCAACGTAAATCCGGGTTTCTGAATCAAGAAGATGCGGGAGATATTCCGAAAGACCGGTCTCCAGCAAATGCAGGGCATGCTCAGTCGTTTCCGGCGAATATACTAATGGAACGCGGATATACGGCCCGTTCAGTCCGGCATAATTACTTGTCGTCGTAAGGGCAAGACCATAGGTTAACAGCATAAAATCAGCGAATTCATCAATATCGTCTACAGGAAGTTTTACTAAGAACTGTGTTCCTCCAACAGGACGGTTATACTCAAGCCGGCTCATATGTCTAAGTCTCTTTTCAATCAACTCTTTTCGAGATCGAACAATTTCGACAAGCTCCCCATTGCCCTGCTGAATTAAGCAGTAGGCCTGTAATTGCGATACACCACTAATGGATACACACTCTGCCTCACATAATCCCGACAGCCTGGATATATTGTGCGCCGTTGAGGTGATCCAGCCAATTCGCAGTCCAGGTGCTCCATAATTTTTGGACATTGAGTTAACTGTATAAAGCTGATTCCAGTCCGCTGTCACAGATAAAGGAGAACATGCCGCTCTGCCCTCAAAGGTATAAGAGTCATACAACATATCGGCCACCAGTGCGATTCCTTTGTTTTGAACAAAATGAACTAATTCTTCTAAAGAGTTCTGTGGCAGAATGGTGCCCAGCGGATTGTGCGGAGTGTTGACGTAGATGAGCTGAACATCAGATGTATACAACTCTGATAAATGTTCCACATCAATCTCCCCGCTTTGGGTAGAGGAGAAGAATATAATCTTATAACCTGCCGCTGTCAGAACATCCGCTACACTGCCCAAGACTGGTGCTTGCAAGAGAGCAACCGCTCCCGGCCGGTAGAGCGAACGGAATATAAGCGACAGCGCATGCATGGCCCCGTTGGTCACCAATAAATTTTCACGCTGAAGAGGTAGTCCGTACTTATTGTGATCCCGGTTCTGCAACGCTTCAATTAAGAAATCATAACCATTGCACGGCGCGTAATCGCGGATATACATTTCCTCCGGCTGTGCTGGATGGAGCCTTGAATCCCACTGGGGAACGTTCTCTAAAAAATAAGTAAACGAGCGTTCCGGATGCTGGGCAATGTACTGCAGGCGCTGCTGGAGCACCGTGTATGGACTGTCCTGATTCGTTATACGGATCATTTTTTCACCCTCGTCTTTTTAACAGATAGCCGATCTCAAGCCCGGTTGAATCAACATTTGGATCTGTTGTCTCTTTTGCGATAATACTTAAGCCGCAGCGTTCAAAAAGCTTGTCCCAATAGGACTCCGTCTCCAGCCTTTGTTCAGTGAAATAGTGCAACAAATAGTAAGGATTATAATAAGCGAGTGAAAGGCCATGGCGCATGATCGCCGGATCGTCGATACGGTTGTCCACTTCGATAATTATGATATTGATGTCGGGATAGCGCTCAGTGACCGTATTTAAGAACTTGGCAACACCTTCTTCGCCCTCCTGTCCGAGAATTTCATGCAGCACGAATCCAAGAACTATGAAATCCGCGTCATAATCAATGTTCTGTTCAAAAAATTCAATGGCCCCCAAATTGGATACCCAGACCCGGTCGGACAGCCCGTTTTCATGGATAAGCCGCTGTGCTTCCTGATAACCGCCGATACTCGGCTCCGTCCCCCATGCCTCAATGTAAGGGAACTGCTTGCAGAACTCCACCAAATACATCCCGTTCCCGCATCCCAGATCAAGCAGCTTGCTGCACCCGCTGTCTGCCTTCTGCATTAAACGTTTAGTAAGAGGAATGGCATCATAATGGCTGATACCGCAGGAACCTATGCCGACTTTCATGGCATCACGGGTAGCCCAGCCCGCATTCTGGTATAATTTCTCTCCAATCTGGAAAAAGGTGTTCGCATACCCGCCGATCAGCATCATATACCAAGGGCGGAAGTCAGAATATTCCCGGCCCTTTTTAGTTAACGCATAAGCATCATGCTGCTCCTCGACAATTCCTTCAATCTTCAAATATTTAAGAAATCCTTGCAGCTTGTATTCATCCATCCCCAGCTGAGATGCAATGAGTGCCAGCAATATAGGGGTCTCTTCATCCAATAAATCAAACAAACCGGTATCAAAAAGATGGTATAAGGCTACTGCCAGAACATGCTGGCGGATGGGGAGCGTAGCGTCTATTAGCCGGCCCTCCAAATCTCCGTTGAACATACGTATTACCTCCTGGACATAAGTTGTTCGGTGCTTAATGCTCTACACATGCTCTTAATCTCGGCAGCGGCAACGGCGACATTGGACTGGGACAATATTGAATAGTGATTACCAAGCATACTCACAGTTCGCAGTGGATGATGAATGAGCTGCTTCCACTCTATACTAAGTTCTAAAGCGGCATCGCCGTCGCCGTCATTAGCTGCAATAAGCAAAGCAGGTACATCTAAATGGCAATTTGGTGCGTACATGCTCTCAGCTTCACTGTTTATCCTGAAAATGTGATAAAGATGATCTACCGTTTTTTGCTCAATATCATGCGGCAGGAAGCTGTTCTCTTTAAGCCACGATAAAAGCTCTGCTGTATTCTGACAGCTCTGCAGCCACTTCAATTGATCCCGTGTCATCTCGCTTCCCAGGGTCCCTACCAAATCACGTACGAAGGATTGCAACAATCTCCCTTTAAAGTATTCGTCAGTCCGGGATATTGCGAGAGGAGCGGTGCTGTCCAGCAATATCAACAAACCGATTTGTTCATTCATCGCCTGCAGCTGACGTGCGATTTCGAAGGCAATCACACCACCGAACGACCAGCCGCCAATATAATAAGGCCCTTCAGGCTGAATGCTGCGGAGTGTGTGAATATATGAAGCCGCCATCTCTTCAACATTGGTTTGAGGCTCAACATTAACATCCAGTCCAAGCGATTGAAGAGCGTAGACATTGAATGTTTCTTTCAATTCTTCTGCCAGCAGAGCATAACAGAATGAATTTCCGCCGATGGGATGAATGAGAAACAGCGGAGTCTGCACCGATGATGAAGGTGTGAAGGCTACAACCGGCGAATTTTGCCCCACTGAATGAGTTCCTTCACGGATTAATACTGCAAGCTCCTGAATGGTTGCATGCTGTATAATCGCTGACAGCGGCAGCTCAATATCGAAATGTTTTGAAATACGGGACATCAGTCTAACTGCCGCAAGTGAATGACCGCCTAGCTGGAAGAAATGATCATCTATGCTAATTGGGGTGCGGTCTAGAATTTGCGACCATATGTGCAGCAGATCTGCTTCCACGCTGTCGCGGGGTTCAATCCATTCTCGTTCACTGTCAAAAGACTGGCCTTCCCCGAGAGCAGCAAGTGCTTTTCGATCCGCCTTGCCATTATGGTTGACTGGAACATGATCAATGAATATAAGCCGCGGGATCATATAAAATGGCAATTTCCCTTTTAGCTGCTCCCATATATCCGCCCTTCGGTCCTTTTCGGCTACCACGTAGGCAACAAGTGATAACTCCCCAATATTATTGTTCGGAGCTAAAACAATGGCTTCACGAACCCCCTCTTGATTCAAAAGTGCGTTCTCGATTTCACCAAGCTCAATGCGAACGCCCAGAATCTTAACTTGATCGTCATTGCGCCCCAAATACTCAATATTGCCATCCGGTAAATAACGCGCCAAATCTCCTGTTTTATATATGCTCCCTTCTCTTCGGAAAGGGTCCGGAATAAACCGCTCTGCGGTAAGCTCTTCGCGATTAAGATAACCGCGTCCAACCTGTACTCCGCCAATATACAGCTCACCGGGTGTTCCTACGGGGACTCTCTGTAAATGATCGTCAAGTATATACATTTGTGTGTTGGCGACAGGTCGCCCAATCGGTACTATATTCTTCAGATAGTCCCGCCGGCATTTCCAATGCGTGACATCTACAGCCGCTTCTGTAGGACCGTAAAGATTATAAAGCTGGGCATTGAAGCGGGAGAGAAATTCCTCTTGCAGCTGGTAAGGCAGAGCTTCACCGCTGCAGAATACCTGCCGGAGATTGCCGCATTCTTCAGCGGATACTTGCTCCATAAACACACTCAACATTGAAGGAACGAAATGGATCGTAGTTACCTTGTGCTCCTTAATTAAATCAGCCAAATAACGCGGTTCCTTATGTCCTCCTGCCCGCGCAATGACGAGCTTGGTTCCCACAAGGAGCGGCCAGAAAAATTCCCACACGGATACATCAAAACTGTAAGGCGTTTTTTGCAAAACAGTATCACTTGCGGTCAGCCTGTACTCTTCTTGCATCCAAAGGATTCGATTACAGATATTGCGGTGGGAGATCATGGCACCCTTGGGATTGCCCGTAGAACCGGAGGTATAGATCACATAAGCTAGACGGTCCGGGTCAAATGAGTCACATACAAACTCCTCATCTTCTGCCTCACCCAGAATGTCCTCCACGATTAGTGCGGTTGCTTGGGATGGCGGTAGTTTATTCTGCCATTTGCGCTGTGTGAGCAGAACTTCAACACCCGCGTCATTTGCCAGAAACGCCAGACGGTCTTCGGGGTATTCCGGGTCAAACGGTACGTAGGCTCCCCCTGCTTTTAACGTGCCGTACAAAGAAGCCACCATCTCCAGCGACCGTTCAAACAGCACCCCGACCCTAACCTCCGGTCCAACTCCGTGCATTTTGAGCGCATGGGCGATCTGATTGGCCCTCTTATCCAACTGCTTATAGGTCCACTCTTCTCCCTCGAAGTGCAGGGCAATGCAATCGGGTGTATTTAGAACCTGCTCTTGAAAAAGGTCATGTAGACACCGAACCGGATAATCCCTCCCGGTTTTGTTCCACATACAAAGCAAATGGTTCTCCTCTTCCGATAGAAAGCTTCTGCCTGTGTAGCTGCCGTTCTCATCCTCTGCCATTAGACTGAGCACAGCCAGGTAGTAGCCGCCTATTTGCTTGACCTGTGTATGCAAGAGCTGGCTGTTGTCCCACCTTAGATCCAAATGAAGATTGGAAGTCAAAGAATCCAGGTTGAATTCTGCCCCAAAGGTAAAGCTGGTCTCCGCGTGCGATCTTTCATCAAGAATTTCCAGGTGTGTTCTATCTTGTATTTCGTGAAGCACATGGAAATTCGTGAAGTTAAAGAACACCTCAAACAGCTCCAGTCCACCGTTATCCTGTTGAATTTGTGCAAGCGGGTAATGCCGATGTGCGAAAATATTTTGTTCAAGCTCAAACACTTCGCAGATCAGCTGGCTCCACGAGCCAGACTGCAATTTATGGCGGAGCGGCAGCGTGTTGAGAAACATCCCCAGCACACGGTCACTGCCTTGCAGCTCCGGTCTTCCATGGAACACCAGTCCCGTTGTAACATCAGTCTGATTGCACACCAGACTGAGTACGCGCAGATGGGCTGCAAGCAATACGCTCTTGATGGGAACCTGCAATCTTTGTGCAAGTCCCAGTAATCGAGGGGACAGGGCAACCGGAATATCTATAGTATCCGACTGCATGTCCGTCTCGCGGGACTTGGAGTCTTCTTGTATTCTGGGCAGCTTATTGCAATCGATGCTACCCAACTGCCGCTTCCAGAACGTCCTGCTTTCGGATGAATGGATGGCCTCCTGTTCCAAACAGATGAAATCTTTATACGTAACTGCGGGTGTTTCCGGCAAAGGCTCCTCTGCCAGTCCCATGCTTTGAAAGTACAAATTAAACAGCTCTACCTGCAGGGTCGCCACACTCCAGCCGTCCAGAATCGCATGGTGCTCTGTAATCCCCAGCTGAAAGGTCTCCTGATCCAGTTTATGAACACTGAAACGGATTAGAGGGGCTGCTTCCCAATGGAAAGGTTTACCGCGTTCCTTCTGGATAAACTGTTCAAGCAGGACCTCCTGCTCCCCGATGCTGGTTCCGCTGACATCATAGAAGGACAGCGGCACATCCACTTTTTTATGCACGATTTGCATAGGCGCACTGAAACGGGTTAGCTCGAATGAGGTTCGCAGAATAGGATGACGGGCGATCAGAGCTTCAACTGCAGACTCCCATGCCGGCTTACTGTATGGAGCCCGTATCCGAAAGGTGTGCACATTGTGATAGACGGATGTCTTTGAATTCAGTTTACTGTGATACAGCATGCCCAGTTGAGATTGCGCCATTGGAAAAATATCCTCGTACTCTTCCGGCACCTGTATTGGCTCAACCGGCCACGGAGTTGCCAATTCCTGCTTCACGACAGTCGGCACATGGACCTGAACCAAACCTCTGACCGTAGGATGTTTAAAAAGATCCTGCATATGAAAGTTCAGGCCAGCCTCACGGGCTTGGTACAAAATCTGCAGGCTGCGGATTGAATCTCCGCCTAATTCAAAATAATTGTCCGTCACTCCGACCCGGTCCAGTTGCAGTACCTTTGCCCAAATCCGGCTCATCAGCACTTCGTCCTCTGTCGCCGGCTCCACATAACGGCCAGCCCCATTGCTGTGCTCAAAATTCGGCTCCGGCAAAGAATCCACATCCACCTTTCCGTTAATCGTCAACGGAATGCCGGCAATCGTTATCACTTGTGAAACGACCATATAATCAGGAAGCTGTTGTGCCAGGAAATTGCGGACCTCTTCTGTCCCCAGCTCAGCTTCAGGCGAAGCGGGAACGACATAGCCGACCAGCCCCTGGCCGCCGCCCGGGAAGGCCTTGAGCGCAACCACGGTCCCGGCAACCTGCGGGTGTTGGAGCAATACCGCCTCAATCTCGCCAAGCTCGATTCTAAAACCGCGGATTTTCACCTGCTTATCGGCGCGTCCGCGAAATTCCAGCTCACCGTCTGGCAGCCGCCGGGCTACATCGCCCGTTTTGTACAGCCGCCGGCCCGAATCTTCACTGTATGGATGAACAATGAACCGTTCCGTGGTCAGTTCCTTTCGGTTGAGGTACCCGCGTGCTAAGCCTGCTCCCTCGACGTACATTTCACCATAGATGCCCGTAGGAACGGGTTGAAGCAGATCATCTAATATGTATACTTGCAGGTCCCGGATTGGCGTTCCAATAAGACTGCCTTTTCCTTCAATGGAATCGTTCGCTTGGATGACCCGATGTGTAACGTGGACGGTTGTTTCTGTAATCCCGTACATATTAACCAGCTTAGGATGCGAATCCCCCCGGCGTTCGAACCATGAGCGCAAAACACGGTAATCCAGTGCTTCACCGCCAAAAATAACATAACGCAAGCTCATCTCTGACTTTAACCGCTGATCCACCTGGATAACTTGCCGGAAATTTGATGGCGTTTGATTCAGTACAGTAACCTTGCGCTCAACAAGAAGCTGATAAAAAGACTCAGGGGAGCGGCATACCCAATGCGGCACAATGATCAATCGTCCACCATAGAACAATGCACCCCAGATCTCCCACACCGAAAAGTCAAATGCATACGAGTGAAATAAGGTCCAGACATCCTGTTCATCGAATCCGAATAAGGGCTCTGTTTCCGTAAATAACCTGTACACATTGGCATGCTCTATCATTACACCTTTGGGTTTACCCGTAGAACCGGAAGTATAAATGACATAGGCCAGGTTGGACGGTTCTACCTTAACTGCCAAATTGTCTGCGGGAGATAAAGACAATTCCACATAAATATTATCGAGATCAATAATCTCACAGCCATTCGAAGTGTCCTGCAATGGTGAATTCAGTGTCAGAATGAGACTTGCAGCCGCATCCTCCAGAATAAACCGGATTCTTTCCGCAGGCGCAGCGGGGTCAACAGGAACATAAGCCGCCCCGGCTTTAAGCACACCAAGAATGGCAACGATCATCTTTGCTGACCGTTCCATACAAAGAACAATCATATCTTCTGTCCGAACGCCTTTATTTCTTAAAAAATGCGCCAGGCGGTTTGCCTGTTCATTTAGTTCACGGTAGGTATAGCAGCCATCATCTGCTTCTACAGCCACCGCATCCGGCGTGCGTTCCGCTTGCTCCTCGAATCGTTTGTGAATGCATTCACACTCATTGCCATCTGCAAGCTCTTCTTGGGTATGCTGCATAAATGTCTGCCACTCGCTCTTTGATAAAAGCGATATTTGCTCCGCCGGCTGATCCGGAGCACATGCAATGCCTTCCAATAATGCAACGAAATGCTCCGCCATTCTCATTATTGTTCCTTGTTCCCATAAGTCCGCATTATACTCAAACTTGCCGTAGACTTTTCCGCTTTGTTGTCGGATATACAGAGACAAATCAAACTTTGCGGTCTCCGTAGGTGTATCAATTGAAGTAATGGAGACTCCCGGCAATGACAGTTGTTCCTGGAGACTGTCTTCGTTTATGCATTCAAATAACACTTGAATCAGCGGCAAGTGATGAACGTTTCTTTTTTCGCCGACTTCATCCACGATTTTATCAAACGGCACCTCGGCATTGGATAACATATCCAAGCAATCTGCAACGACCACGGACAGAACTTCCCGGAAGCTTTGTCCATGTTTATGCTGTGCCCTGTGCACCAACGTATTGACGAAGCAACCGATGACCTCTTCTAAACCGGGTTGATTGCGGTTGGCGTTAAGCACCCCGATGCAAAGATCATCTTGGCCGCTGTAACGATGCATGAACACTTGAAAGGCGGCCAGGTAGACCATAAAGCTTGTTGCATTCAATGTCTGCCCAATCTCATTCATTGTAGCCGTTACAGAGTCCGGGATGAGAAATTCAAAGCTCCCCCCGTGTCCGAGCTGTACTGCGTGACGCGGACGGTCAACCGGCAAATCCAGAAGAGATCGATGTCCCTTAAGCCGATTGCGCCAGTATTCAATCTGGGAACGATATCCCTCAGACTTCAACCATTCCTTCTGCCATACCGAATAATCCCCATACTGGAGTTCAGGCTCCGGCAGCCCATGGCGCTTGCCTTGGCAGAAGGCTGCATAAATGTCCTCCAACTCTGAAAACATGACGTTCATAGACCAGCCATCCGTAATAATATGATGGAATGTGAGCAGCGCAACATAATCCTCGTCATCGAACATTACTACGGACGCTCGTATAAGCGGCCCTTGCGAGAGGTCAAACGGACGAAGCGACTCTTCCTTGGCAAGTGCCAATGCCCGGGCGGATCTTGCTTGTTGCGACAGTCCCTCTTCAACATAGAGAGGTACTTCCAAAGTGCAAGCAGGTGTAACCACTTGTACAAGCTCTTCTTCCTCATATGAAAACCAAGTGCGGAAAGACTCATGCCGGCGAACAAGTTCATTTAAGCTGTTTATGAATGCCGTCACGTTGAATGGGCCAATCATTCGCATGGGGAACGAAAGATAATAGGCCGGATTGTTCGCAATGAGTTCATCTAAATACCATAATCGCTTCTGTGCATCAGAGGCAGGAAAGACGAAGCTCTCCCCCTCTTTAATCTCCCCGATCGTATTCGTTGACATCAGCCTCTTCCTTTCATTCAACTATGAAGCCGCTACTTCTTCTTTAAGCGGGGGAATTTCTTTCAGCTTTGATATTGGAGAGGCCGCTATGAACAGACCGGCAATCACCATTCCGGTTGCACCAAATGCAATAGTCAGCTGAGCACCAAACAGTTCCCCGACTAAACCGCCGAGCAAGGCGCCGATTGGAATGGATCCGAAAATGATAAAGCGCATGGATGCGTTCATGCGTCCTTGCATATGATCAGGAGTAATTGCCATGCGCAATGAACGCTGGTTGATGTTGTATATGACAACCGTTGCGGCATCCATAAATTGAACTATCATGAGAAGTCCCACGGTTACTGCTGTCGGGAGTGCTTCCGTCGTAATCACCAAGTAATAAAACACCCCGGAAGCGATCAGCATTAAGTACAACGTTCTTCCCAAGCTGAACAGTTTGGCCGCTTTTTCAGCAACGGCAGCTCCCACCATGGCTCCGACTCCGCCAACGGAGAAGATTATTCCCAGTACAAGCGGGGACAGATCCAACTCTCTGGTTACATACAGGATATAAATAGACTCCATAATAAGACCCGAAAGATTGAACAAACCGGTGGAGATCGTAATGCGGGAAAGAATCGGGTTGCCGAAGACAAATTTCAATCCTTCTTTGATATTGCCGATCACATTTTGCTGCGGATCCGGATTACTTGGCTTCTCTTCCTTTTTTCTAATAATCAGCAGCGTGAACGCCGATACAAAGAAACTGATTCCGTCGCATAACATGGCAATGGGAGGCGTAAGCAGTTGAACCAGTCCCCCGCCGATCGTTTGTCCAGAAATCTGCGAAGCGGAGTTGCTGAACTCCAGCTTGCTGTTCCCCTCTATGAGCTCATCCGTTTTAACAATAGACGGTAAATAAGACATGTAGGCAATATCAAAAATAACGGAGGCCGTTCCTACGATGAAAGACACCGTGCATAACAGTTCAAACGTCATAAAATCTTGCCAAGCCGCAATTGGGATCGTTAGCAGAGCGAACCCGCGGACCAGATCCGTAATAATCATCAGCGGCTTGCGGTAAAACTGGTCTACCCATACACCGATAAATAAGCTGAACAGAATATACGGCAGATAGCCGATAGCCGTCAGGAGTCCCATTTCAAATGCGGAGGCTTTCAGTGTAATCGCTGCGACGAGCGGAAGAGCCAGCGCTGTAACTTGTGCTCCAAACATCGAAATCGTTTGCCCTGTCCATAACTTCATAAAATCAGAATGCTTCCAAAGCCCTTTTAGCTTCATAGTATCTCTCCTCTTTTTTGCCTCTGCAGGTCAAAATGTTTTCTTGGTCCGGTCAATACGCTTAAGGGATGGTACTGTCACGGGTGAAGACTCACGGATTAGGGTATCAATCTTGGGGGCTAATTCAGAGATCGTCGGCGTTTCGAAAAACAGACGCACAGGGATGTCCACGTTTAAAGCCCTTCTCATTCGTAACGCCACTTGCGTAATCAGTAAGGAATGACCTCCCAAATGAAAGAAATTATCCCCGATTCCGATTTCTTCCCGTCCCAGCAATTGGGACCATATCTCCGCGATCTGTTTCTCGGTCTCTGTACGGGGCAGGACAATCTCGCGTTTTACTTCAATATAGTTAGGAAGGGGAAGAGCTCTTCTGTCAATTTTATAGCTTTGGTTAAGCGGAATTTTATCCATGATTACAAAAGCCGCCGGGATCATATATGCGGGCAGTAATTGTGAAAGATAGTCACGCAAATCCTTCTCCTGCACGCTATCATTCTTCAAAACCACATACGCAACCAGGTACTTGCCAATTGCCGGCTCTTCCCTGTCGATTACAATGGCTTCGCTCACTGCACGATTCATTAATAAGCTGGCTTCAATTTCACCTAATTCCACACGGAAGCCCCGGATTTTAACCTGATGATCCGCACGGCCGATGAATTCAAGATTTCCATCCGCCAACCAGCGCACTAAATCGCCTGTTTTATACATTTTGGTGCCTGGGAGAAACGGATTATCCACAAATTTCTCCGCTGTTAATACCGGGTTGTTCAAATATCCGCGTGTGACACCACTTCCTGAAATATACAGCTCACCAATAACGCCCGCAGGCACGAGGTTTCCATAGCGGTCCAGCACCCAAAACTGCTCGTTATAGAGCGGAGTCCCGATAGGAATAATATCCTTCTCATTGCCTGTGTAGAGATAGGCTGTCGAAGCGATGGTTGCTTCGGTAGGCCCGTAAGAATTGTAGACCTGAACATTCTTCAGGTTAGTAATATATTGGCTCCTAAGCACATCGCCACCAGAGATCACTAATCGGAGTTGATGCTCACGCAAATGCTGATTCAATTCGTTTACCATTAAAGCGGTCGTGCTAAGTACAGTAATTCCTTTCTCCTGAATCCATCCGGTAATATACTGCATATCCAGAAGCTCGTGCTTGTTGACTATAAACAGACTTGCCCCGGACAATAAGGTAACAAAAATTTCTTCAATGGAATTATCAAATGCAAGAGTGGCCTGCTGCACAATCCGGTCATCTGTAGTGACTTGGAATTTATCAATAAATCCGTTGATATAGCTGACCAGCTGCCGGTGCTCGATCATAACCCCTTTTGGTTTTCCCGTCGTACCGGACGTATACAATAGAACACTCAGATGTTCTGGCCCATTAATCAACGGCAGATTGGCGCTGTCTCCATTGAATAAGTGGGCGTCGCTTAAATCCCATATCTTGCCTTCAAATGAAACTTCAAGAGGCGCATCAAGATAAGTCAGCAGCAGCTTTGCTCCGCTGTCCTGCATTACCGCAGATATCCGTTCAACTGGAGTCGCCGGATCAAACGGCAGTAAGGCTCCGCCTGCTTTTTGGATTGCCAGTACACCAATGATCATTTCAAGCGATGATCTGGCGATCATGCCAATAACCGAATCCGCCTGAACCCCTTCATTTCGAAGCACGCGGGCTAACTGATTGGCTTGTTGATTAAGTTCGCGGTAAGTCATTTGCCTATTCTTATACTCAACCGCCAGTTTATCCGGTGTAAGCTCTGCCTGATGCTCAAAGTGCTGTTGGATCGTTCTATGGACCGGATATTCTCTGCGGCTGTCATTCCAGGTCACCGTTATCTTATGGCGCTCAGAGTCTGTTAAAAGCGGCAAATGGGCAATACCTGACGTCGGCTCACTGACGATCCCCTGCAGCAGCGTTTCATAATGCAATGCCATGGCAGAGATCGTCGGGGAATTAAAAATGTCAGCATTATAATTGAAATCAAGCGCAAGGCCACTTTCCGTTTCTACAGCAATGAGCGTTAAATCAAATTCTGCTTCTCCGGTGTCCATGTCCTGATTCTCGACCGTCAGACCAGAGAGCTGCAGCTCCTGTCCCGGGTTGTTCTGCATAATAAACATCACTTGAAAGATCGGTGTCCGATCCACGTCGCGTTCTACCTGCAGAATCTCCACGAGTTTCTCAAAGGGCAGATGCGGATGGGCAAATGCACCAAGCGTAGTCTCACGGACTCGGCTTAACAGCTGTAAGAAGCTCGGATTGTTGGATAGATCCGTCCGCAAGGCAAGTGTATTCACGAAGAACCCGATCAGCTGTTCAGTTTCTGCCCGTGGGCGGTTGTTTATTGGCGTGCCGACAACAATATCCTCTTGCCCCGAATAACGGAACAGCAATATTTTAAAAGCTGTCAGCAAAGTCATGAACAAGGTGGCATCTTCTTCTCTGCTTAATGCTCTCAACTGGTCTGATAAATGAGGCGGCAGCTCAACACGGTAATAGGCGCCTTTATTGCTGCGAATGGCTGGGCGTGGTTTGTCCGCCGGCAGTTGCAGGACAGGAACTTCCCCGGCAAACTTCTGCTTCCAATAAGAGGCTTGCTGCTGCAAGACATCTTCCTGCAGCCACTTGCGCTCCCATACCGCATAATCTGCATATTGAACAGGCAATGGAGCAGGCAGCACCGCGCTCCCATGCAATAATGACTGGTAGTGGGCGGAGAGCTCCTGCACTAACACGGTTTGTGACCAGCCGTCGGAAATGATGTGGTGCATGACAATTAACAGGAAGTATTCCTGTTCTCCTGTCCAATACAATTTCACCCGGATAAGCGGGCCTGCGGCTAAATCGAATGGCTGGGCCGCATCCTTATGTATTTGATTGAACAGAGCTTCTTTTTCAAACCCGTCTCTCCGGTCTTCGATTTGAACAGCCCAACGAATAGAAGGCATAATTACTTGTACAGGCTCCAGATCAATCGTCTGAAACACCGTACGCAATGATTCATGGCGCCCTATGATTTCATCAAAGCTCTGCTCCAAAGCTTGGATATTCAAAGGCCCAGTCAGCCGGTATAGCGACGGGATTATATAAGGATCGCCCTCCAGGTCCAGCTGATTGTGGAACCACACCCTCTGTTGAGCAAAAGATAAAGGGATGTCCTCCGTACGGTCGATAATTTCTATCATTTCCACCTTCCGGCTTCCACTTGTTTCAACCATGCCGATATATTCAGCTATCGATGCAATTGTGGGTCTCTCAAATAAAATATGGAACGGAATATCAATGGATAGTTGCCGGCAGATTCGCGATATAGCCTGCATGGCCAGCAAAGAATGGCCGCCCATATCAAAGAAGTTATCGAACACATATATTTGTGAAAGACCCAGCAATTCTGAGAAAATGAGCTCTAGGGTCTCCTCCAGAGAATTGCGCGGCGATACTTTCTGCAAGCTATGCGATTCGTCCGGTTTATAAGAAGCTAGAGCAATACGGTCAACTTTGCCATTGGACAGAACCGGTAGCTCACTGAGTGCCACATAATGAGTAGGCAGCATATAACCGGGGAGCTTCTTCTCAAGATAGCGTTTCAGTTCAGCCGGCAATGTCTCTTTAGACTTGGGCCATACCACATAAGCGATTAATTGCCGAGTACCTTCTTTATTCAAAAGTGTATCCACATAGCTGCTAAGCACATCCGGATGGCCCATCAGTACACTGTTGATCTCCCCAAGTTCAATGCGGTGTCCCGAAATTTTAACCTGGTCATCCATTCGCCCGAGAAATTCTATGCTTCCGTTTGGCAGCCATCTCACCATATCTCCCGAT
Source organism: Paenibacillus oryziterrae (assembly GCF_042610485.1). Taxonomy (NCBI): domain Bacteria; kingdom Bacillati; phylum Bacillota; class Bacilli; order Caryophanales; family Paenibacillaceae; genus Paenibacillus; species Paenibacillus oryziterrae. Next base: position 31,584 of record NZ_JBGJZO010000033.1, read on the forward strand.
CTGTACAGTTTGCTTCCATCCGCTTTGAAGGGATTGGACAGGAATCTTTCCCGCGTCAGCTCTTCTTGCCCTTTGTATGCTGCCGCTACGCTGTCTCCCCCAATGTACAGTTCGCCGGCGACACCGATAGGCACCAGTTGCCGATGCGCATCCAGTATGTACACACTTGTATTTCCCAGCGGCCGTCCGATAGGAACAACCTGGAGCGGTGACTCAGGGTCGCATTTCCAATGCGTGGCATTAATTGTAATCTCCGTCGGACCATAGCGATTATGGAGCTCTGCATCAAGCACTTCAAAAAAGAGCTGCTGCAGCTCATAAGGCAATGCCTCACCACCTGAACTGACAACACGCAGGCTTGTGCATGCTTTTACATCCTTATGCTCTAAAAAGAGGCGCAGCAAGGACGGAATAAAATGAATCATCGTGATTCCATGACGGCATATCTCTTGAATGAGATAGTCAGGGTCCTGAACCTTCTCCGGGTCCGACAGCACAAGCTTCGCACCGGAGATTAGCGGGAGGAACATTTCCCAAACCGAAACATCAAAGCTGACCGATGCTTTTTGAAGTACACAATCGCGTTCTGTAACCCGGTAGTTTTCTTTCATCCATGTCAATCGGTTGATAACATTCCGATGGGTAACGACAACTCCCTTGGGCTTCCCTGTTGAACCGGATGTATACATGATGTATAAAGGTTCGTTAGTCCGGATGGTATTGTATATTTCTTTGTTCAAAATTTCATTTCCCGTCGACATTGTCTGCTCATAGCACACGACGTTTATTGCAAGGCCGGTATACTCTTTTCTCCGCTTAAGGGTAGTAAGAAGGATGTCGATGTTCGCATCTTCCGCTATGTACCGGATACGCTCAACGGGCAGAGAAGGGTCCAGCGGGACATAAGCAGCTCCGTTCTTGATAATAGCCAACAAGGCAACCACCATTTCCAGAGAGCGGTCAACCAATAAACCAATGTTGGTCCCCGGCCTCATTCCTGCTTCATATAAATAGTTGGCACAGCGGCTGACCTGTTCATCCAATTCCCGGTAAGTTAACGAGCACTCTCCAAACACTGCCGCCTCCGCATCCGGTGTTCTTGCAACCTGGTCTTTGAATAAGCCATATACCGTTGCATCTCGCGGATAGTCCATGGCCGTGCTGTTCCATTCGAACAATAGCTGATGCTGCTCCTCTCCTGTCAACAGCGGAAGATTGGATACCGAATGCATTGGATTGGAAATACTTTCTTTTATCAGCATCTTGAAATGATCGACCATACGTTCAATGGTGCCGCGCTCAAAAAGATCACTGCTATAGTTGAAGGTTCCTGTCAGCCCCGAATCCCCTTCTTGCATGCCGAGCATCAGGTCAAACTTGGTCGACTTCAGATCCACCTCTACCTGCTCAAACTCCAGTCCATCCAAAGTAATCTTATTGTCCTGCGCACCCTGCAAAGTAAACAAGATCTGGAATAGCACGGAATGACTGAGCGAACGTTGCGGTTTGATTTCCTCAACCAGCTTTTCAAAAGGAACTTCCTGATTCGCAAAAGCTTCCAGAGCGGTATGCTTCACACGCTGCAAAAGCTCCAAAAAGTTGAGATCGCCGGATAGATCGGTACGCATGACCAGCGTGTTGACAAAGAAACCGATTAAATTCTCTGTTTCAACTGCATTTCTGTTGGCTACTGGCGAGCCCACAAGGATATCCTCTTGGCCGGAATAGCGGAAGAGCAAAGTTTTGAAGGCAGCCAGCAAAAACATGTAGAGGGATACGTTTTCCCGGCGGCATATTTCTGCAATTCCCTCACTCAGCTTTGGATCGAGCTGGAAGCGTACCTCCTCTCCCCGGAAGGTTTGCACGGGCGGTCTTTGACGGTCAGCCGGAAGTTGGATTACGGGCAGGTCTCCGCCTAATTGCTTTTTCCAGTACGCCAATGAACGTTCAAATTGCTGGTCACCGCTCACAAACTCTTTTTGCCACATAGCATAATCGCTGTACTGAATAGGCAGTTCTTTAAGTTCAGGCTTATTGCCCTGGGACAAGGCGGCGATACAAGCCGTCAACTCGCTAAAAAGCACACTGTCCGACCAGCCGTCGGACACAATATGATGCATGCTAAGCAAGAAAATACTGAGTGAATCCTCCAAGCGGAATAAAGATGCTCTAAGCAGCGGACCTTCGCATAGATCAAACGGCATCTGTGCATGCTCCATTAACAGCTCTTGCACTTTGACTTCGCGTTCCCCTTTGGGCATAGCCCGCAGATCCGTTTCATGACAGGGTACCGGCTGGGCTTGGGACACTCTTTGATAGAGCTCATCATCCCTCATCTCAAACCTTGCGCGCAGCACATCATGACGTCTGTAAATTTCATCAATGCTCAGCCGGAGAACCGCGGCATCCAATCGGCCATGAATTTTAAATATATAGGGGATGTTATAGGCTGAGGTTCCCGGATGTAACTGGTTCAGAATCCACAGCTGTTTCTGCTGAAACGATGCAGGAGCCAGCTCCGTCTTGTCATGGCGCTTAATCGATGGCCGTGCCTTACGTCCACGGAGCATCTTTTCCAGCAAAGCTTGCTTGCTTGAATCTAACCCTTCAGGTTTGATAGACATGTGTTTTCCTCCTTTACTCGATGCATAACATCGCATTCACTTCTTCTTCTGACATGCTTGCAACCATTTCGAAGACCCGCTGCTCTACTTCTTTGGCCATCTCTTGCACAGTCGGTTTCTCAAATATCAGCCGCAAAGGCAGATTTATCATAAATTGCTCCCGTATACGGGAAATGACTTGAAAAGCCAGCAAAGAATGCCCGCCGAGATCAAAGAAGTTATCCATTGTACCGATACTGTTGATCTTCAGCAATTCCTTCCAGATTATGACCAGCGCTTCTTCAACCGGACCTTCGGGTTCGCAAACCTCAGTACTTGTATAGTGGTGTTGGCTATCCACTTTGGGAAGTTTTTTACGATCCACTTTGCCGTTAGAATTCAAAGGCATTTGCTCAATGATCATTACAAAAGATGGAACCATGTAATCCGGCAGCGTTGCTCTTAGCATTAGACGAAGCTCTTCGGTATCCAATTCCTTCTGCGGTTCCAGCGCTACAATATAGGCGACCAGCCGCTTGATGCTCGCCAGGTCCTCCTGTATCAGAACAACGGCTTCCTTGACATTGTGATGGCTGAGCAAAACCGACTCGATCTCACCAAGCTCTACCCGCATACCCCGGATCTTCACTTGACTGTCTGTCCGTCCTATAAACTTAATGGCACCGTCCGGGAGCCGGTAGCCCAAATCTCCTGTCTTATACATTCGTTCACCCGGCACCGCAGGATCTGGCACAAATACATCCTTAGTACGCTCCGGTTCATTTATATAGCCCTTAGCCAGCCCGATCCCGGCTAAATAAAGTTCGCCTGTAACTCCGATTGGAACGTGCTGCAGATTGGCATCCAGCACGTAACAACGATTATTATCAATCGGTTTCCCGACACAGACGATTCCATCTTCTCTTGCATCCTGCTCTGAGCAGGTATGAATGGTCGAGTCAATCGACACTTCAGTTGCCCCCCAGGTGTTATTCAGGCTTCCCGGCATCTTCTCGAAAAAGCGTTTGACCGTGGTTGAATTCAACGCTTCCCCCGAAGAAATTGTACTTCTCAATTTATGCAGCTGAGTTCGGTCTTCAGGCGTAAGCTCATCCAATACCAAATTCAACATGCTAGGAACAAATTGGATATGAACAGCCTCGTAGCGGATCGCTGCTTCAATTATTGCTCTCGGATCCAGGTGGGCGTCCGGTTCAATGAATGCAACACGCCCCCCCGTCATTAACGGCCACAACAGCTCCACTGCCGAGTCGTCGAAGGTAAATGTGGTTTTCTGCAGAACAGTTTCTCCGGGCTGCAATTGAAACCGGTTCTGCATCCAGCACATCCGGTTAACCCATCCCTCGTGAAGATTCACTACCCCTTTGGGTTTGCCTGTTGAACCTGAGGTGTAGTACACAGATACCCTATTCTGCGGGAAGATCTGCACTTTCGGATTTTCTTTCGATTCCTGCGCAATTTCTCCCCACTCCGTATCCAGCGAGATCAGCAAAGTGCCTTCCTCCGGCAGCCGGTTTCTAAGGGCATTTTGCGTTAAACAGACAGTGGCCGACGCATCGGAGATAATTTGTTGAAGCCGCATAGCAGGCGCTTCCGGATCAAGCGGTAGGAAAGCTCCTCCTGCTTTAAGCACTCCATACACGGCAATGATCAATTCCAATGAACGCTGGATGCATACTCCTACAACACAATCCGGACCGATGCCTCTTTGGATCAGATAGCGGGCCAATTGATTCGCACGATGTTCCAGCTCCAGATAGCTTATGGCCTGTCCCTGATAAACAGCCGCAGTCAGATGCGGTGTCTTCTGAACCTGCTCATGAATGAAGTCCTGGATCAAACGCTCTGACGGCAATTTCACTTGATTGTCATTCCACTTCTCCAAGAGGACCTGTTCATTAGGTGAAACAAGCGGAAGTTTGCCGATTGCAAGAGCCGGCTCTGAAACAATTCCTTTCAGGAGAGTAATAAAGTTATCGTGCAGACGTTCAATCGTCTCTCTTTTAAAAAGCCCCGTATTATATTCGAGAATTCCATCCAGCCCGCCGGATTTGGTCTCCGTTAAAAATAAAGTCATATCAAACCGAGAAGTATTAGCGTTCACATCAATCTTTGATACCATCAGGTTGCTTAAAGCCAGTCTCTCTTCAAGTTTATTTTGAAAAGCAAACATGACCTGAACCAGCGGTGAAAAGGCTAAATTTCGCTGCACTTGCAATTTTCGGACAAGATGGTCAAATGGAACATCCTGGTTATTGTAGGCGTTAAGGCTGTATTCTTTAATCTGCTGCAAGTATTGCTCAAATGAAGCGTCACCGGCGAACGTACTGCGCATGGCGATTGTATTCACAAAAAAACCAATCATCCGTTCAAGCCCGGGAACTGTACGGTTGGCAATCGGAGAACCCGTTAGAATACTCTGCTGCCCGGAGTAGCGGTGGAGCAAAATATTGTATGCAGACAAAAGCACCATATACATCGATGCATCGTTGCGTTTGCCTAACCGTTCAAGACACGCAGCTAATTCTGCGTCCAAAGTGAAGTACAAGCGATCACCTTCATAGGTTTGGATCGGTGGCCTTGGATAATCTGTCGGGAGCTGCAGAACCGGAAGTTCACCGGAGAGCTCCTCTTCCCAGAAAGCCATCTGCTTAGGCAGAATAGCAGGTTCCATCCACTCGCGCTGCCACACGGCAAAATCCGCATAATGAAATGGAAGCTCATCCATGGCAGAGGCGTTTTTCTTAAGCATCATGTCATAGATCACGCCGAGCTCTTCCAGAAACACAACACCTGACCAAGCATCCGTTATAATGTGATGCATATTTACATAAAGTACATGCTCATCGGCTGCCAAGTGAAAGATGAATGCTCTCATCAGCAAAGGTCTGCCCAGATCAAAAGGCTGTTTGGATTCCTCTGTCATTCTTGCCTGCAGAACGCACTCAAGGTCTAGAACCGGCACTTCGGATAAATCAACCAGTGGAATATCCAGTTGGGCTGCCGGGGCAATCTTCTGAACCGGACGTCCATCCTCCAGGTCAAAGTAGGTGCGAAGGGATTCATGGCGCTTCACCACCTCTTGAATCGCTTTGTCCAGAACCTGAATATTCAAGTCTCCTCTTATTCTGTAAGCTATAGGTTCATTGTAAGCCGGACCCGTTGAATCCATTTGTTGAAGGAACCACAATCTTTCCTGGGCATAAGACAATGGCAGAGCGCTGCTACGGCTTACTCGTTGGATGCCCTGCTGCTCCAAATCCTGATCCGCCTGGCTGTAACTTCTTTCCTGGAAGCGGGCTGCCAAGCCAGCTGCATTTTTAAATTCGAATAAAACACTCAACGAAAGATGCGGGTCTACGGTGGAACGCAAGCGTGTCATGACTTGAGTAGCGGTTATCGAATCGCCGCCAAGTTCAAAAAAATCATCGAATATGCCCGCATGCTCTATGTTCAGCACATCGGCAAAAATTCCGCAAAGATAAGTTTCCATCTCGTTTCTGGGCGGCATATAATCTGTGTCTAAATCACGATTGTAACTATTGGGGATTGGCAATGCCTTACGGTCGAGCTTATCATTTCGGTTAAGAGGCATTTCATCAAGAAATAAAATTGCGTGGGGTACCATATATAGAGGCAAGTGTGCAACAAGGTAATTCCTCAGATCGCTTTTCGAAAGTGTCTGTTGATTGTGCAGAACGACATAGGCAACCAATCGTTTAACACCAGGTACATCTTCCCGCAGAACTACGGCGGCCTCCTTGACTTCTTCAACCTTTAAGAGCCGCGCCTCAATTTCACCGATCTCGACAAGAATACCGCGGACTTTTACCGTATTGTCACTGCGGCCAAGAAATTTAAGGGAGCCGTCTTCCCGAAAGTATCCTCTATCGAAAGTCTTGTACATGCGGTCTCCCGGCACAAACGGATCCAGCATAAATGCCTTTGCCGTACGCTCAGGATCATTCAGATATCCCCGCGATACGCCTACTCCAGCGATGTAAATATCTCCGTGCACTCCCGTATCGACCGGATTTAATTCCTCATCGAGCACATACACGCGGTTGTTGTCAAACGGCTTGCCAATGCAAACGGCGCCCTCTTCCTCCAAATCAGCTTCTGAGCAGATATGTATGGTTGAATCGACAGATACCTCCGTTGCCCCCCAAGTGTTGTAAAGCGTACCCGGCATTTTCTTATAAAAACGCCTTACTGTATCCGCACTTAGAGACTCTCCTCCCGCCATAACATATCGCAGCTTCAACAACTGCTTCCATTCCCCGTCTTCCATGATGTCGAGCAGACGGTTCAACATGCTTGGAACGATCATCAGCAGGCATGATTCATAACGGCTAAGCGCCTCCAGAATAGATTCCGGGTCACGGTGCAAGCCAGGCTCAATAAGCGCAACACGCCCCCCCGCCGTCAAAGGCCAGAACAGTTCAACAACGGAGTCGTCGAAGGTTAATGTGGTTTTTTGAAGTACGGTCTCCCCTGGATGCAGTCCGAAGATCCGCTGCAGAGAGTTCATCTTGTTGACCCAGCCCTTGTGAATATTAGCCACACCTTTGGGTCTGCCCGTGGAGCCGGATGTGTAGTAGATAGATACAATGTGATCCGGCGTGACTCCAGAATTATGATTATAAGACGGATACGTGCGCAACGCTTCGATAATATCCTCAAGAATAAGGATTGTTCCGGCACTATCAGGAATGCTGTCTTTAAAAACAGCATGTGCAATACAAAGCGGCTGCTGTGCCTCCTGCATAATCTGCTGAATACGCATATGGGGAGCTTCAACGTCTATGGGTACATAGGCACCACCCGATTTAAGAATTGCAAGTACTGCGACTACCATATCAATGGAGCGGTTCAGCATCATTGCAACGGGTACATCAGGGCCCACACCAAAGCTCTGCAAGTAATGGGCAAGCTGATTGGCACGCTCATTTAGTTCCCGATACGTTATCTGCCCCGTGCCATTTACTACCGCAACTTCATCCGGCCGCTGCTCTGCCTGAATTTCAAATAGCTGATGAAGGCATAGATTAGGAAATGAGATTGCTGTATTGTTCCAATCCATCATGCGATTAATCAGTTGACTTGGTTCCAATTGATTCTGCCTCCTAAAATGTGGTGCTTCATGCAAGAGAATGTATGCTCTTCATGTATACTACATCATTCAATAAATTTATTATTTTTCCATATTGCGGGTTGCAGTAGCACTGAGAGGATTGTATTGTTATTTGAGCACTGATTCTTAACCCGTTTGATAAGAATGTTTATATGTAAGAATTATGAGGGTGACAATGGACTCGGCATAGCCCACATAAATAAAAGAGGAACGACATGGATGTCATTCCTTTAATATGGAAGAGCGGTATTCCGTTTACTTAATGTATTCTGCGATCAAATTATCAATGCTGAAAGGGCAGCTCAAGTACAATAATTAGTGCCGGTACAAGAACCAATACGTTAATTGCATATTTTTTAAATAATTTCATCGATATACCTCCATTAATAAAATGAGTAATTATTAACAATATATACTATTTTTCGATTTCCTGAATTTCTCATAATTATGCTATAATTGTAGATAACTGCTATAAATCATTTGGTTTCTTACGATATCCATTTGAATTATAAGAATTCTTATAGGGATTTGATAACCGTGCAAAACAGACTTGGGGAAGTTCTGGCGGAGTTGCGTAAGGAAAAAAAGTTATCTCAACGGGCGTTGGCTGAAGGGATCTGCACACAAGCTCTCATCAGTCAGATTGAAAAAGGCAAACATCTCCCTTCCATCGAGATATGCTATCAATTAAGCCAGAGGTTGAATGTATCACTGGACTACTTGATAGATAGCAGCAGGTACCTGAACTACACATATATCCGGGAGCTTCACCATCAGATTAAAAAATTTCTGCGGGAGAGGAATTACGAAGAGATCTACTCTATCGTAAAGATTGAGAAAACCAGCCCCAATTACAAAGATTCAAACTTCAAACAATTTATTTTGTGGCAGGAAGGCATATGCACTTATTATCTGAAGAGTGACTACGCCCATAGTATCGATTTGCTAAATAAAGCAATGGAGTTGAAGCATACGTCGGATCTCCATTCTGAACGAGAAGTTGAAATTCTGCATAGTATCGGCATCATTCACGGCGAAGAAAAAAACAATGAATTGGCTCTGAAATTTTTTGAACGGGCAAAGAAACAATTAAGTAATATTACATACCTGCAAAACTCGACCATCGCTTTGAAAATCCGCTACAGCACAGCCATAATATTGACCAGAATGAGAGAATATTCGTTATCGCTTAATCATTGCGAAGAAGCAATCAAGTTGTGTTCTGAACTGGAAACCTCTTATTTATTGGGGGAATTGTATTATCACAAAGGCTATAACCTGGAGCTGCTGTCCATGTATGACGATGCTGTCGTCGAATATGAGAGATCCATTCAATTCTTCACCTTCCAAAATAATTCATCCTTTCTCAAATATACCGTTGATCGAATAAATGATATTAAGAACAAAATGTATGAACATACGTATTAAGAGTGACAGATTGTATTTTCACAAAATGATTTAATACAAAAATCCGCTGAGCCATATCTTCATCAAAGAAAAACTGTCTCTTAAAATAATTTATTACGTTCTGATATGGCTCCGATGCTTTTTGCCTTTTTCATAAACAATCGAGTAGGAGGGGGCGGCGAGCCCCCGACCTCTCACACCACCGTACGTACCGTTCGGTATACGGCGGTTCATGGAATATTC
>NZ_JBGJZO010000034.1:0-36778 GCF_042610485.1 Paenibacillus oryziterrae
GCACCGCGAGCGGACGGCGTCGCTCGCGGGGGCAGAGCAGCGGCTTGCAGAAGCCGCTGCCGGGCGCGCGCTGCTGGAGGCGCAGCGCGCCGCCAGAGCCGGCGAAGCTGCGCAGCACCTGGAGCTGCTGCGCGGCGCCGAAGCGGCTGCTCATACAGCGGCTGAGCAGCTGGAGCAATACTGCGGCGAGCTTGAGGCCGCGCTCGCCAGCCGCGAGGTCCACCGCTTGTCACTCACGCTGGCCCAAGGGCTGGAAGCGGGACAGCCTTGCCCGGTCTGCGGCAGTGAACATCATCCCTCTCCGGCATCCGCTCAGGAGGACGGGGAGCGTGCAGTACGGGAGGAAGAACTGCAGAACGCGCGGACATTGTCCAAGCGGATATTCGAGGTACGTCATTCACTCCGCAGCGTGCGGGAACAGGATTCGGCCTGGCTGGAACAGATTTATGGGGAAGACGCCTTGATTTCTTCTGTACAGGCAGCGGCAACAGCGGAGGGGTTAAGCGAAAGCATCACCGGAATTGGTACAGCAAGTGCTGCAATGAACTCGAACTCTGAAATTAGCAGTAATCTCGCTTCTGTAATTTCGGAGGAAAGCTTCTTAACCCGTTTTGAGGCGATACTCCTGCAGCGTAAGCAGGAATCAGCAGCTCTGCGGAGTGCAGCAGCCCAGTGGCAAACTTCAGTGCAGGATGCCCAGCAGTATTTCCATAAAGAATCAGCGGCAGCCGAAGCAGAAAGATCCTGGCACGCTGGTCTTGCTGCTAAGGCAGAAGAAGAGCAACGCCAGCTTCATTCATTACGCCAAGACTGGACCAGTCGGTTCCCGGATCTGGCACCGGAGGATGCGGAGAAGGCTTACAGCGAAATGCTGTCAAAGGACGAGCAAGTTGAGGAGATACGCGGGAGACTGGAGATCAGTGTCAAGTTCCTCGACGAGAAGAACACAGTATTATCCGGGCTCGTAGAGGAAAACTCCGGCCTTGAAATTGAACTTGCCCAGTGGAATACCCAGCATGAGAGCAAGACAGAGCTGCTTAGTGAGAAAGAGCAACGCCTGCAGCTCTATACAGGCGGTCAGCAAGCGGGGCCTCTGCTTGAGGAATGCGAGCGGCGTTTGCGCACTCTTGTAGAAGCTGTGGAAGAAGGCAAGAAGGCTCATCGCGATTCTGCAGATAAAGCGCAGCATGACAGCAAGAATGCGGCGATTGCCCGCCAGGCAGAAGTTTCAGCCCGGGAACATCATACAGGGGCAGAGCAGACATTCTCGGAGCGGTTATCTGCTTCACCATTCGCCTCCGCCCAGGAAGCCGAAACGGCTTCCCTCAGTCCCGAGGAACGGAGCCTATCATCTTCCCGTGTCCGTACCCATCGTGAACAGGAGGCGGAAGTGAAGCTGCAGCTGCGTCACATTGACGAGAAGCTGGACGGTGGTAAGCTGAGTTCCGATGAATGGCTGGAGAGTGAGGCTGCGATGCGTAAATGTAAAGAGGAGGATGAATTGGCGCTTCAGAGCCGGGCGCGGGATGAGCGGGATGTTGAGGATATCCGGCACAAACATATCCGCTGGAAGATACTTGAGGAACAAAGAGTGGAGCATGCGCAGACACAGGACCGGCTGTCGAAGCTGCAGTCCTGCCTCCGCGGTAATGCTTTTGTGGAATATATCGCTGAGGAGCAACTTATGCAAGTATGTCAGGCTGCTTCGCAGCGTCTGCGTTTCTTGAGCAAGCAACGGTACGCGCTCGAAGTGGATTCCGGGGGAGGATTCGTAATCCGAGACGACGGGAACGGTGGTGTTAGACGCCCGGTGTCCACCTTGTCTGGCGGAGAAACCTTTTTGACTTCATTATCACTGGCGTTGGCGCTTTCCGCACAGATTCAACTACGCGGCCAATATCCGCTACAATTCTTTTTCCTGGACGAGGGTTTTGGTACGCTTGACCCCGATTTGCTGGATACGGTCATTACTTCACTGGAGAAACTTCATAATGATCAGCTCTCTGTAGGAATTATTAGCCATGTCCCGGAACTGCGTGCAAGACTTCCCCGGAAGCTTGTGGTAGTGCCTGCGGAGCACGGTGGAGGGGGTTCTAGAATTATTTTGGAAAAAATGTAAAACGGTTTGTCCTGTGTGATAATAATCACAGATACAGTATCAGGGCGCTGTTATAATACAGCTAAGCCGACATCATTTAGGAACACCTCGGCGGACGTATGACTGGGAGAACAACTCCTTATTATACGTCCGCCGCCGAATCAGCTCTCTGAGCTGTAAGGGTGTTTCTTTTTTTTGTCTTTTTTTTGTTGTACTATGTGCGGTAGATGAATAATTATCTTGTTGCTGGACAAGGGTCGGGCCATTTCTCATCTGTTACTGATACAGCTTGCCGAATTATAGAATCAGGCATCTTCAGGTCATACACCCCGCGCTTCCGTTAACCCTTGAATCCGTGATATGATGTGTGCAACTTCAAAACTTTAGGAGGAAGCCGTCATAATGGAGACTGTGTTCAGCAAAATTATTGAAGGGACCATTCCCTGCAAGAAAGTATTTGAGAATGAACGGATACTAGCGTTTTATGATATCGAGCCTGCCGCACCCGTGCATGTATTGATCATTCCGAAGAAACCTATTCCTTCCATGAATGAGGTTACTGCGGAGGATTTACCGCTTATTGCCGAGCTTCACAGTGTAGCTCAGCAGATTGCAATTGATTTGGGAGTTGCAGAGTCGGGATACCGTCTGATCAACAATTGCGGACCTGACAGCGGACAGGCAGTGCCTCATTTACACTACCATTTGCTGGGTGGAGCCCGGCTCGGAGCATTGACCGGTAACTCCTCTTCACACGCCTAAATCAAGATATGTTTGTAAAACGTGAAAAAAGAATGGCTGGACGGTTGACACGATATTTTAGTTTGACCTATAATGTAATTTGATGAACCGTGTTTGAGCTCTTGGACGGTCTGTTTGGAGGGAGGGGAAACTGGTGTCTGAAACGAAAGTTCGCAAAAACGAGTCAATTGATGCTGCACTTCGTCGCTTCAAACGTTCCATCGCTAAAGATGGTGTCTTGGCTGAGGTGAAGAAACGTAAACATTATGAAAAGCCAAGCGTTAAGAAAAAGCTGAAGTCTGAGGCTGCTCGTAAGAGAAAGTTTTAGGAGGATTACCCACGCATGAATCTTAGCGAACGATTGAACGAAGATATGAAGCAAGCGATGAGAGACAAGGACAAGTTCACACTTTCCACGATTCGCATGATTCGTTCGACAATAAAGTATCTTGAAATAGATCTGAAGAGAACATTAGACGACAACGAAGTGCTTGATATCTTAAGCCGTGAAATCAAACAGCGCAAAGATGCCCTCCAGGAATTTGAGAATGCGGGTCGCGATGAGCTTGCTGCGAGTACGAAGGCAGAAATCGAGATTATCCATAAGTATCTTCCCGAACAGCTTACCGAAGAAGAAATTAAAGTTATTGTACAGCAGACCATCCAGGAAACCGGTGCTTCTTCGAAAAGTGATATGGGCAAAGTTATGAGCGCGCTGATGCCTAAGGTTAAAGGCCGCGCCGATGGTAAGCTTGTGAACCAGGCGGTTCAGCAATTTCTGCAATAATATAGCGCTAACACCCCTTGTATAAGGGGTGTTTTTCTTTTTGTATGCAAATATTTGGAACGCTAAACGGAAAGTATCGTAATACGGCTTAGCAGACACCATACATATATGGATATGAATCATGGGAGAGAGGAGGAATTGAATTGAAAGGACTACGAGGAATGGCCAGAACCGGAATCGCAGCAGCGTTGCTGATTATATTATGCTTGCTGCCGCTTCTGCCGGCGGGTGCAGCAGGAACATCAGGTTCAGCAGGAAGTGAACCCAAGAACGGTCCGGTGTTTATAATTCCGGTGGATCAGGAAATCGAACGGGGGCTGCAAAGTTTTTTGAAACGGGGATTTGAGGAAGCCGCGAACTATGGTGCAGTCCTGATTGTGCTCGAGATCGATACCCCTGGGGGTCTGGTGGATAGTGCGGAAGAGATTGGAAGCATGGTCAGGGAGAGTGAAATCCCAACGGCAGCCTATATTAAAGGCGACGCAGCTTCTGCCGGAAGCTATATCGCGCTGAATGCTAATCATATCATCATGAAGCCGGGAAGCATGATCGGCTCTGCTTCACTCGTGAATATGACCGGTAAGGCTGTAAGTGACCCTAAACTGGTCTCGTATTGGAAATCAAAGATGGTCGGGGCGGCGGCCCTAAATGGACGTGACCCGGAGATAGCAGCAGGAATGACTGACAGTAACATCGTCGTCGATAAACCAGAACTCGGAGTCCGTAAGGATAAAGGTCAGATTATTGCACTGACCAGTGACCAGGCGCTGATGGCAGGGTATGCAGATGGGATTGCAGATACACCGGAACAGGCCATCTCTTCATTGGGATATTCCACAGAAGACATTTTTCGCGTGGAGCATACCGGAGCAGAGAAAATGTCAAGATTTCTGACCAACCCGATTATTATGACCCTTCTGCTCTTCATCGGTATTGCCGGGATTGTTATAGAGCTGATTGTGCCAGGCTTTGGTGCTCCGGGAATTATAGGGATCGTTGCTTTTGTGCTATATTTCTTCGGGAACTATGTTGCCGGCTTTGCAGGTGCGGAGACATGGCTGCTGTTTATTCTGGGGCTAATTATGCTGGTGATGGAGTTGTTCGTGCCTAGCTTCGGTATCTTGGGGCTGCTGGGTTCTGCCAGTCTTATAGCAGGCGTTGTAAGGGCTGCTTACAGCTTCACACATGCACTCTTTAGTCTGGGCATCGCATTCGCCGGGGCGACCGTGGTAATCATTGCAGTAGCTGTGCTCTTTAAAGAGCGCGGCGTCTGGAACCGGTTCATCCTGAAGGAGAGTCTTACCAAGGATCGGGGATTTGTACCTGTACAGGAGAAAATCATGCTGATTGGTGGCAAGGGTACCAGTATTACGCCGCTGCGTCCTTCCGGAACGGCAATTATTGAAGGGGAACGGGTGGATGTCGTTACCGAGGGCGGTTTTATTGCTGCGAATCTTTCGGTTATCGTAGTGAAAGTAGAAGGCAGCCGCATCGTAGTAAAGGAAGTAGAATAGGTTTGTACAGTTAAAACATCACATTTATCGGAGGAACAATACATTATGGGTGAAGCTTCTTTAATTACTTTATTGCTGATTGTGGTAGCTGGGATTATCTTACTCAGCGTCTTTTTTAGCTTTTTTCCGGTTATGCTCTGGGTTTCAGCTTGGGCTTCTGGTGTAAGAATCGGGATTATCACTCTGGTTGCCATGAGGCTGCGCCGCGTAACCCCAAGCCGGATTGTTAATCCGTTGATTAAAGCTACCAAGGCGGGACTTGGTCTTAATATTAACCAGCTTGAAAGCCATTATCTCGCTGGCGGTAATGTGGATCGCGTCGTCAATGCACTGATTGCAGCGCAGCGTGCTGACATTCCTCTTGAGTTCACACGGGCTGCGGCCATCGATCTGGCCGGACGCGATGTGCTTCTTGCTGTACAGATGAGCGTTAACCCGCGCGTGATCGAAACGCCGGTGGTTGCCGCTGTTGCTAAGAACGGGATTGAAGTCAAGGTCAAAGCGCGCGTAACGGTACGTGCCAATATCGACCGCCTTGTCGGCGGTGCGGGTGAGGAGACCATTATCGCCCGTGTCGGTGAGGGGATCGTAACGACTGTGGGCTCCAGTGATTCCCACAAGGATGTCCTGGAGAATCCGGATTCCATCTCTCGTACCGTTTTGTCGAAGGGGCTTGATTCCGGAACTGCCTTTGAAATTCTGTCCATCGATATTGCTGATATCGACGTAGGTAAGAACATTGGTGCTTATCTGCAGACTGAGCAGGCCGAAGCGGATAAGCGCATCGCTCAGGCTAAGGCAGAGGAACGCAGAGCCATGGCGGTAGCGCATGAACAAGAGATGAAAGCCCGCGTAGTCGAGATGAAGGCCAAGGTTGTCGAAGCCGAGTCCGAGGTTCCACTCGCCATGGCTGAAGCACTGCGCGGCGGTCAAATGGGTGTAATGGATTATATGAACCTGAAGAACATAGAGGCGGATACACAAATGCGGGGCTCCCTGGGCAAAATCAATGAGCAGGACGATAACCAGGACAATCCCAAAACCAATAAATAAAGGGATGTGAGCCGCTGTGACCTGGGTTTCTGTTATAGCTGTAATACTATTCGCGGTGATATCCAATGTGAATAAAGCGCAAAAAGCAAAAAATAAAGGTCAGCATTCTCCGCGGGGCTCCATGCCGAGCTTCGGGGGCGGCGTGAAAAGTGTGTTTGATAAAATGGGTGAGATGCAAGAGCCTTGGGATGCCGGCAAGCGGGGCAAGTCAAAGAGCGGATTTCCTACCCCAGGAAGAAACAATGAGTCATCACCCGCGCCTGTAGTGCCCAAACGGGCCAGCTCACCTTACGGCAGCTTCTCTGGTGATTCTCCATCCTCGCGGTTACCTGATGCCGATAGCTGGAGTGGTGAAGGCGTATCGCTAGAACAGCCTTGGCGGAGTAATCTAGAAACCAGGGCGGAGTATATACAGCAGGACATGGACCGTCTGCGTGATGGCTTCGGGCGCTCTGGTGGGGATGAGATGAAGCCGAGTAAGGCTATTACTACTGCCGTTAGTCCAAAACCACAGCCTTCTTCAATTTCGCCTGACTTGGATGTTAAGCAACTGCGAAATGGTCTGATTTGGGCTGAAATTCTGGGACCGCCGCGTTCCAGGCAACCACATCACACCTCCAGGAGAAGATAACTTCATTTACGGATCGGGCAATGCCCGCAATTCCTTATACAGGGAACTGCGGGCTTTTTATGTGCGTTTTGTGTTAAGTCTCAATAGAACTAAACTGCGCGTTACGGGTTGCTTCCAGTCCGGAATTTCTCATAAATATAGGCGCTGCAGCATAAGGTGTAAAGTAAAGAAAGGGGGGGCCTCTATATATGACCCGGATCGGCCGGAGGCTGCGGGGATGGACGGATGGGATGCTGGATCTGCCGCAGGACCTGATGCATGATCTTCCCCGGATTACCCTGATCGGCAATAAGGAACTGTATATTGAGAATCATCGCGGTGTATTGCATTTCTCCTCCGTGATGCTGAAGCTTGCCCACTCCAAAGGTACATTGGAAATTTCCGGGCAGGGCCTAGAGATCCGAAGTATTCTGGGCCAGGAAATGGTCATTGAGGGGACGATCGGCGATATCAAATATAGGGAAGGCGGGGAGAGTTCATGAAGCAAGAACCTTTTTCATGGCTGCGGGGATCTGTAACACTACAAATAACCGGACCGCAGGTGGAAATGTTTATTAATATACTGACCGGGGGAGGCATAGTGATCTGGGACGTGAGACCACTGCAGAGTGGCGTGTGTTTTACGCTGCTGCTGAATGATTTCTATGCGCTCCGTCCGCTTTTAAGAAAGACAGGCTGTCATATGCATATCACTGGTCGGAAGGGACTTCCTTTTGTGATGGCCAAGCTATGGAAACGGAAGTTTTTTGGGGCAGGGCTGCTGCTCTTTGGTGTTGCACTTGTGCTGCTGTCGTCCATGGTATGGAATGTAGAGGTGGTCGGCAATGAACGTATTGCCACAGAGGATGTGCTGGACGCTGCGCGTCAGGAAGGGATTTTTACCTATCAGTGGATTTGGCGTATGGACAACCCGGACAAGCTCTCCAAAGAGCTGACGGCGCGTCTGCCCGGGGTATCCTGGGTAGGATTGCAGCGGACGGGCACTTCGGTCAAGATTCAGATCGTTGAAGCGGTGCAGCCTGAGCAGAAGCCGTTATACAGCCAGCGCCATCTGATCAGCAGAACGGATGCCGTTGTGACGGATATCTATGCCGAGCAGGGAAGACCTGTAGTAGAACGCAATGACCGGGTCAAGAAAGGGGATATTCTCATTTCCGGTACTCTTGGGGATGAGCAGAATATGGAGTTTGTCGTGGCCAAAGGCGAGGTCAGAGGCTTGGTTTGGCATGAATACAGCATCAGTGTTCCGCTAACAATAAAATCCAGTGCATATACGGGAGAACGTAAGGATCATGCCTATCTGGTGCTGGGGAAATGGGCGGTTCAGCTCTGGGGTTATGGGGACTCACCTTTTGAAAAGTCGAAGATTCTAACGGAAGACAATCCGCTGACCTGGCGTTCGATCAAGCTTCCGATCGGGTGGATGACGGAGAAGGAATTGGAGCTTCAGGAGGTCACGGAGACCCTCACACCTGAAGCAGCCCGCAGCAAAGGACTGGAGAACGCACGCAGCGATATTTTAGCTCGTTACGGCAGCGACAGTGTGATCAAAAGCCAAAAAATTTTGCATGAGAAGAAAGAGAATGGTAAAGTTTATATGAAAGTGCTTTTTGAAGTAGAAGAAAGAATTGCGGAGGAACTTCCGTTAGTATATAACCGAGGAGAATGAGGCTACTTGTCAGAACAGACTGCAAGCATACGGATATCTTTGCAAAATGCGGGAGAAGCGTTGTCATTGTTCGGCCCGCAGGATGGATTTCTAAAAATCATCGAGAGTGAAATTCCGGCAGTGATTGACTCGCGCGAAGCCGAATTTACAGTACGTGGTGCGGAGCAGGAAGTGGAGATGCTGGGTCAGCTCTTCAATGTGCTGCTATCCCTGATCCGTAGCGGATATGTTCTTAGCGAACGCGATATTCAGTATGCTGTGGAACTGGCCAAGGATTTCCGTGCTGAACAGCTGCTGGATTTATTTAAAGGCGAAATTACAACGACCTTCCGCGGACGGCCTATCCGTGTCAAAACCATTGGACAGAAGCACTATGTAACGACCATTAAGAAACGGGACATTGTATTTGGTATCGGACCAGCGGGTACTGGCAAGACATACCTGGCAGTAGTTCTGGCTGTTGCTGCGCTTAAAGAAGGGTCGGTCAAAAAAATCGTACTTACCCGTCCAGCAGTGGAGGCTGGAGAAAGTCTAGGCTTTCTGCCGGGCGATTTACAGGAAAAGGTGGACCCGTATCTCCGTCCGCTGTATGATGCCTTATATGACGTCATGGGACCAGAACAGGTCGCCAAGGCGCTGGAACGCGGGCTTATTGAAATCGCACCGCTTGCCTATATGCGGGGACGCACCTTGGATGATTCCTTTATTATTCTAGATGAAGCACAGAACACGACACCGGAGCAAATGAAAATGTTCCTGACACGACTCGGTTTCGGGTCAAAGATGGTCATTACAGGCGATGTTACCCAGATTGATTTGCCACGGGGCAAAAAATCAGGTCTGATCGAAGCCAAAGCGATTTTATCCGGTATTGAAGAGCTTGGTTTTGTTTTCTTCGGGGAGCAGGATGTAGTCCGGCATTCCCTGGTACAGAAAATAATCGTTGCCTATGACCGCTTTGCCGAAAACCTCGACTAAAAAGGGGATTGTCTTCATGGCCTCAAAGCAACCGTCCAAACTCAGCGGATTCGTATACAGCAACAGCGGCTGGAAGTATAGCGCGGTCACGCGCTATGCTCTCTTTGTGTTGCTAGGTGTTCTATTCTACTTCACACTGGCACCCGATCTGCTGCCCAAGAAATATGACATCAAAGAAGGTACGAAGAGTGCCAAGGAAATCATTGCGCCGATGCAGATCCCTGATAAGAAGGCTACTCTGCAAGCACAGGAAGAAGCCGTTGAGCAGGTACAATTCAAGTATAAAATTATTCCGATCCACAGTGAGAATCTTATAACCTCATTGCTTGACCGGATCGACCGCCTGAACCAGGATGATTCGATCTCCCAGAGCGATAAGACCGGGATCTACCGAGAAGAAATACCGCAGCGGGCTTCTGATTTCATCCTGAGTTTTGTGGCCTCTGCACGCAGCAGCGGTACGTATTCGGAGAATCTACTAACTGAGATGCAGAAAGTCATTAAGGATCAGACGTATTCCATTCCTGAAGAAACATTTATCAAGATCCCGCGCTTGACCTCTGAAGATATCATTGAAATGAAGCCTGTGGCCCGCGAGATTGTCATCCGGCTCATGAATGATCAGATCCAGGAAGCCCAGACTGTCCGTGCGAAAGTTGCTGAACTGGTCAGTGTAAGTTCACTGACTCAGCGGACGGCGCGGGAGGTTGTGCAGGAGCTGACCCGTCTGGTCATTACGAGTAATAAATTCTACGACGAGGATGCTACCAAGGAAGCTGAGGTGCAGGCCCGCGAGAATACGCCAACGGTGAACATTAATCAGGGAGACGTACTTGTTGCCAAGGGGCAACTGATCACACCGGAATTATATCAGCTGCTGGATGAGAGCGATCTGCTTAAAAATGAGGTGAATTACTGGCCTCAGTTTGGTCTGCTGCTTCTAGTAGCCATGTTGTCCTTCGGTCTGCTAATGTTCATTCAATATACCGGCACGAAAGGTTTCAAATATAATAACTCCCAGCTGTTAATGCTGGTTCTTGTATTTGTCATTACTATCATTTCGATGCGGCTAGCAGCCTTTTTACAAAGTGATACCCGTACTTATGTCGGGTTCTTGGCTCCTGTAGCGATCGGAGCTATGCTGGTCGCTATGTTACTGGATCTGACGCTTGCCTATTTCTGCACCATCTTGTTCGCTATTCTGGCCAGCATTATTTTAAATACGCAGCAAAACACGGTGTTCGATTTCACGTACGGCTTTTTTGCTCTTGTTGTTTCATTCGTAGCGATTTTTGCCACACACCGGGCCGGGCAGCGTTCCACCCTACTTAAGGGCGGGATTATGTCTTCCCTGTTCGGCTCCTTAACCGTATTCACGCTGACTTTACTCGGCGGCGGCGTCTGGAATGAGATTGATACCTTGTATGCGATCGGATTTGCCTTCGCTGGCGGGCTTCTAACGGCGGTTCTGGTTATCGGGATTATGCCGTTCTTTGAGACTACGTTTGGCATTCTCTCCGCACTTAAACTCGTGGAGCTCTCGAACCCGAACCATCCGCTACTGCGAAAGCTGCTCACAGAAACACCGGGAACCTATCATCATAGCGTAATGGTAGGGAACCTCTCAGAGGCTGCCGCAGAAGCCATCGGCGC
The DNA here is from genome assembly GCF_042610485.1 of Paenibacillus oryziterrae. Lineage (NCBI taxonomy): Bacteria > Bacillati > Bacillota > Bacilli > Caryophanales > Paenibacillaceae > Paenibacillus > Paenibacillus oryziterrae. The sequence continues at coordinate 11,125 of NZ_JBGJZO010000034.1, forward strand.
AGACGGCCTGTTGTGCCGGGTAGGATCGTATTATCACGATATCGGTAAGACGAAACGTCCGATTTACTTTATTGAGAATCAGAATAATATGGAGAATCCGCATGATTCCATAGAACCGATGCTCAGTAAATCTATCATTGTAGCGCATGCCCGTGACGGTGTAGAGATGCTGAAGGAGTACAAACTGCCTAAACCGATCAGAGACATTGCGGAGCAGCATCACGGGACTACATTCCTGCATTATTTTTATCATAAAGCATTGCGAATTGCGGAAGAAAAAGGGATGGAGCCTGATTTTGACGAGGACGATTTCCGCTATCCAGGTCCGAAAGCTCAATCCAAGGAGGCTGCGGTCGTAGGAATTGCCGATAGTGTGGAAGCTGCTGTCCGTTCCCTGCGCAAGCCTACTGTTGGGCAAGTGGAAACGATGATTGAGAAAATTGTAAAAAGCAGGCTCGACGACCATCAGTTCGACGAGTGTGATTTGACTATCAAGGAACTGGAGACTATCTCGCGTACACTTAAGGAAGCGGTCATGGGTATTTTCCACTCCCGGATTGAGTATCCGGAAGATGTGCGCAAACCGAAAAAAGAGGAAGGGGCTGTTCATGCATGAGCCTACAAATAATTTGGAATAACGAACAGGAAGAGTTGGAGATTACGGAATCTCTCATCGCCCTGTTGGAGAATGTTTTGCAAAAAGCCGGAGAGCTTGAAGGAATAGATGAGGGGGATGTGGATCTCACCTTTGTTGATAATGATCGCATCCATGAACTGAATAAGGAGTTTCGCGGGATTGACCGCCCAACTGACGTGCTTTCATTTGCTATGAATGAGGCAGGCGAGGACGAGCCGGAAATCATTTATGAAGTGGAAGAAGAGGAGGAAATTCCCGTTTCCTTTGGAGATATTATTATTTCGGTAACCCGGGCGAAGGAGCAAGCGCTCGATTATGGCCATTCACTGGAACGTGAGCTGGGATTCCTGTTCGTTCACGGATTCCTTCATCTGCTCGGTTACGATCATCAGGATGAGTCTTCCGAAGCCGAAATGATGTCTAAACAGGAAGCCGTGCTGGCTCAGGTAGGACTTACCCGCTAATGGCCAAGAATACGGCCGTGGGACACAAAAAGTTCTGGCACTCTTTCCGGTTTGCAGCCCATGGTATTGCCAGTGCCTTTAAAAGTGAGCTGAATATGAAGGTACATAGCGGTCTGGCAGTGGTGGTGCTTCTACTCGCAGCCCTGTTCAGGCTGCCGGCATCAAGCTGGATGTTTCTTATGCTAGCTATAACACTTGTGTTGACTGCAGAGCTGCTTAACACGGCTGTGGAGTCGGTAGTAGATCTTACCTCGCCGGAAGTCCATCCGCTGGCTAAAAAAGCCAAGGATACTGCCGCAGGGGCCGTGCTGCTCACTGCAGCGTTTGCCTTGATTACCGGAATTTATGTTTTTTACCGGCCTGTGATAGACTGGATTAGCGGATTTATGTCATAATCAATGTACAATTGAATTCACAGGAGAGGCGGACCAGCGCTTTGCGACTCCGCTATCTTTAATTCCCAATTTTCTGCGAATTTGACGTAGCTTAGAATATACTCAAGAAGCTAGTTTTGCTCAGCAAAACGTTTAGGGGGATAACTATGGATTCAACACAACTTCTACAAGAAGCCATTAAAGCACGTACCAACGCATATATCCCGTATTCCCGCTTTGGAGTGGGGGCAGCGCTTGTTGATCAGGACGGCCATGTGCATCATGGCTGCAATGTAGAGAATGCCGCCTTCGGCCCAACGAACTGCGCCGAAAGGACCGCATTATTCCGCGCCATTGCCGACGGTCATAAAGCTGGCAGTTTCAAGGCGATTGCTGTTGTTGCCGATACAGAAGGCCCAGTCTCGCCCTGCGGTGTCTGCCGTCAAGTCATGGTGGAGCTCTGTCATCCCGACATGAAGGTGATCCTCGGCAATCTGAAAGGTGATGTCCAGGAGACAACCGTACGCGATCTGCTTCCGGGAGCTTTCGGCCCTGCCGATCTGGAGCAGGGACAGGCAGATGGAAAGTAACTAGACGGTGCATTAAGTATTGCTGTAAGTGTTAACTTAAAAGAAAAGTTTGAATACCGGAAGGAAGATTATATGAAATTCAAATCAGGGTTTGTGGCCATTGTCGGCAGACCGAACGTAGGCAAATCAACACTAATGAACCAGGTGATCGGACAGAAGATTGCTATCATGTCAGACAAACCTCAGACTACAAGAAATAAAATTCATGGTGTGTATACCCATAACAATTCCCAGATTGTCTTTTTGGACACGCCCGGGATTCACAGACGCCAGTCCAAACTTGGCGATTACATGAATCAGACCGCGCTCGGGACTCTTGGTGAAGTAGAGGCTGTACTCTTCCTGATTGACGCTGCTGAAGGTCTTGGCGGGGGAGACCGTTACATTGCCGAGCAATTGAACGGGATTACTACACCGGTTATTCTTGTCATGAATAAAATGGACAAGCTTGAGCCGGAAGCGTTGCTGCCGCTCATGGCCGAATATCGGAAGCTTCATGATTTCGCCGAGATTATACCGATCTCCGCCAAGCTTGGCAGCAATGTGAATACGCTGCTGGAGCAGCTGCAGAAATATTTACCTGAAGGTCCACAATACTATCCTGAAGATCAAATTACTGATCACCCGGAGCAGTTTGTCTGCGCAGAGCTTATTCGTGAGAAGATCCTGCATATGACTCGTGAGGAAGTGCCGCATTCCATCGCTGTGACTATTGAGGATATGAAAGTGGAATCCAACGGCGTCGTTCATATTTCGGCGGTTATCTTTGTGGAACGTGATTCCCAAAAAGGGATTATCATCGGCAAGCAAGGTGCTCTGCTGAAGGAAGTGGGCAGACGGGCCCGCACCGATATCGAGAATCTGCTCGGCTCCAAGATCTTTTTGGAATTGTGGGTTAAAGTGAAAAAAGATTGGCGTAACCAGGATCGTGTTCTTCGTGATTTAGGCTTCCACAAGGATCTTTAAGACTCCCCCAAAAAGGGGACTGGCAGGAATTGCAAGGATAGATCCTCGTTCATCGCACATCCTAACTTCGAAGAGACATCGTGTTTCCGAAGAAAGGATGAATACCCATGCGAGACTTTTCGTGGAAGTATTTTACGATGACTGGAGATGTCGATGCTTATCTGCTGTACAAGCAAGCTGGTGAGCCCATATCGGACGCCAGTAGACTGCCTGTGGAGGACGAAGAGACCTATGACGAAGAAGCACAGTAAGGACTGGTTGCTTGCCGAATGGTTGGGGGAAGAGGCATGCTACACAGGGTGGAAGGGATCGTCATCCGCAGCATGGACTACGGTGAAGGGAACGCAATCATTACGCTTTGCACCGAGAACGCCGGTAAGGTAGGAGTTCTGGTACGCGGAGCGAAGAAAGCGAAAAGCCGCCATGCCGCGTTGATTCAGCCGTTTACCGTCGGACAGTTCGCCTATTTCAGGAACAATAACGGCGGACTGGGAACACTGAATTCAGGTGAAATTACAGTGTCTCATCATCCGTTGCGCGAGGATCTCGTTAAAGCCGCATATTCCTCTTATGCATGTGAACTGCTGGATCGTGTCCTTCATGATGAAGAAACTGGAGGTTTCTGGTTCCGGCAGCTTGAAGCGTGTCTGAATGCACTGGAAGAGGGGAAAGAACCCGGAGTTATTATCAATTTATTTGAAATGAAGATTCTTCAGGCAGCGGGATATGCTCCGGAGCTGGATCAATGCGTGGTTTGCGGCAGGGAGAAACCCGATGATCAGCTGTTTGTCAGTCCCCGGCTTGGAGGCGTGCTGTGCCGAAGCTGTAAGCATCATGATCCGCCAGCGCTGGACATTTCACCGCGGGCGCTGAAATTGCTTAGACTTTTCGCGAAGCTCGATCTGACCAGACTCGGTAATGTGGATGTTAAAGAGGATACTCGCACGGAGCTTAAGAAGATTATGAGAACGGTTATGGATATCCAGCTTGGGCTTCGTCTCAAGTCTCAGAGTTTTCTTGACCAGCTCGACAAGTATAATATTTGACGGATGGATAAAATTCCGGTACTATAGGTACAGTTTCTTGTAGTGAATAGGTGGGCTGCTCTCCAAACTAGTGGAGACGTGCTGTGAACGGGAAAGTAATGGACGACGGTTCTTATTCAGCGAGCGGGGGATAGTGCAAGCCCGGCAGGACAATGTTCATGAAATGGCATCCGGGAGTACGTTAGGCGGCACTTTAAAAGTGGATTTCGGATCACGAAATCAAGTAGGGTGGAACCGCGGGAGAATGTTAAGCTCTCGTCCCTATGTCTGTATATCAGGCATGGGGGCGGGAGCTTTTTGTATTGCCGGAATGTCTCCCCTGATTACCATTTTGATATACGCAGTGAAGTAATAAAACTTTGAAAAAGTGAAGGAGCCGGTATTATGAATTTTCAGCAGATGATCTTAACGCTGCAGCAATTTTGGGCGGAGCACAATTGTATAATCGTCCAGCCGTATGACACGGAAAAAGGGGCAGGTACGATGAATCCCATGACCTTCCTGCGCTCGCTTGGTCCTGAGCCATGGAAAGTAGCCTATGTGGAGCCTTCCCGCCGTCCTTCTGACGGACGATACGGAGAGAATCCGAACCGTCTGTACCAGCATCACCAGTTTCAGGTGATCATTAAGCCTTCGCCTGACAACATTCAGGAAATCTACCTCGATAGCCTGAAGGCGCTTGGTGTCGATCCGTTGCTCCACGATATTCGTTTTGTGGAAGACAACTGGGAGAATCCGTCTCTGGGCTGCGCAGGTCTTGGATGGGAAGTATGGCTTGACGGTATGGAAATTACGCAATTTACGTACTTCCAGCAGGTAGGTGGTATTGAGACCAGTCCCGTAGCCGTAGAGATTACATACGGTATGGAGCGTCTGGCTTCTTATATCCAGGAGAAAGAAAATGTATTTGACCTCGAGTGGGTGAACGGAATCTCGTATGGAGACGTATTCCATCAGCCGGAAGTTGAACATTCCACGTATACCTTTGAAGTATCGGATGTTAAAATGCTGTTCAACTTGTTTAACACCTACGAAGAAGAAGCCCGTAGAGCAATGGAGAACCACCTGGTATTCCCGGCTTATGACTATGTCTTGAAATGCTCACACACGTTCAATCTGCTAGACGCTCGTGGAGCGATCAGTGTAACAGAACGGACAGGCTTTATCACCCGGGTGCGGAATCTGGCCCGGACGGTAGCTGCAACATATATGGAGGAGCGCGAGAAGCTGGGCTTCCCGCTGCTGAAGAGAGAAGGTGCGGAACATGTCTAAGGATTTATTGTTTGAAATCGGTCTAGAGGAAATTCCCGCCCGCTTTATCCGGGCGGCTATGGAGCAGCTTCAGGAGCGGATGTCCAAATGGCTGGAAGCTTCACGTATCGCCAATGGTGGAGTAACTGCTTATGCGACACCACGCCGGCTCGCGGTACTGGTCAAGGATATGGCCGAGAAGCAAGAGGATATCAATGAAGAAGTTAAAGGGCCTGCACGCAAAATCGCACTGGATGCTGCCGGTGAATGGAGCAAGGCAGCACTTGGTTTCGCCCGCAGCCAGGGTGTAACTCCTGACCAGTTCACATTCAAGGAGCTTGCCGGAGTGGAATATATCTACGCTACAAGAAGCAGTGCCGGTGTAGAGACCGCTTCCTTGCTAGCCGAGGGATTGTACAGTATCGTCAGCGCTATGACCTTCCCTAAAAATATGCGCTGGGGCACATATGATTTCAAATTTGTTCGTCCGATCAAATGGATCGTAGCCCTTTTTGGTTCAGAGATCGTGGACCTGGAAATTACAGGTGTTCAAGCGGGGAATGTCAGCCGTGGCCACCGTTTCCTCGGTACAGAGACTGTTATCTCCCAGCCTTCTGAATATATTGAAAGTCTCCGCGCCCAGCATGTGCTTGTGGATGTGAAAGAACGCGAGCAACTCATTTTGAAGCAAATCAATGAGCTTGCGGCGGACAAAAACTGGACGATCGCAATCAAGGAAGACCTGCTGGAAGAAGTACTATTCCTGGTGGAGACACCTACTGTGCTCTTCGGAACCTTTGATCCTTCCTTCTTGAATATTCCGCAGGATGTGCTAATCACTTCCATGCGCGAGCATCAGCGGTATTTCCCGGTTCTTGATACTGAAGGCAAATTGCTGCCATTCTTCGTAACCGTACGTAACGGCAACGCAGTGTCGCTGGATGTGATTGCCAAAGGTAATGAGAAGGTGCTTCGTGCACGTTTGTCAGATGCGAAGTTCTTCTATCAGGAAGACCAAAAGCTTAAAATCGAGGATGCGCTGGCTAAACTGGAGAATATCGTCTACCACGAAGAGCTGGGCAGCATTGCCGATAAAGTGCGCCGTGTCCGGAAAATCGCCGATGCTCTGGCTGCCAAATTGCAGCTTTCAGGTTCGTCGGCTGCAGAAGTTTCACGTACTGCAGATATCTGTAAGTTTGATCTGGTTACGCAAATGGTCTATGAATTCCCCGAGCTTCAAGGCACGATGGGTGAAGATTATGCCCGCAAGGCTGGCGAGCCGGAGACTGTGGCTAAAGCGATATTCGAACATTATCAGCCGCGTTTTGCCGGTGACTCCGTTCCTTCCACTGAAGCGGGGTATGTAGTCAGTATCGCTGATAAAATCGATACGATTGTCGGCTGTTTCTCCATCGGTATCATCCCGACAGGATCCCAGGATCCTTACGCGCTGCGTCGTCAGGCTGCCGGAATCGTACAAATCGTACTGGAGCATAAACTTACGATTGGACTCACTGAAATCTTTGAAATTGCAGCAACTGTTCATGAAAATTCACGGAAAATGAAAACTTCTGGTACTGAGCTGCGTATAAACCTTTACGAGTTCTTTGGCCTCCGCGTCAAACGGTTATTAACTGACAATGTTCGCTATGATGTAGTGGATGCGGTTATCGCTGCCGGCTACGATGATATTGTTGCAGTTGTAGCCAGAAGTCGTGCCCTCTATGATGCGGTTCAAACCCGTGAGGATTTCAAAATCACCGTTGATTCCTTTACCCGTGTCAGCAATCTGGCTGCGAAATCTCAAGGCGGTTCCATCAATCCGGCCCTGCTGACAGATGCTGCCGAAGTGAAGCTGCACCAGACTTGGCAGTCTTTACACGCTTCGTACCAGGAAGCACTGGCAGCAAGAAATGCTGATGAGGCGCTGAATATTCTTTCCGGTCTTAAAGAGGACGTTACCGGATTCTTCGATAAGGTTATGGTTATGGCAGAGGATGAACAGGTTCGTGCGAATCGTCTTGCACTATTAGCCGCTATCGATACAGACACCAAATCGTTCGCTGATTTCGGCAAATTGGTCTGGTAATAAGCCTTTTGCTTGATTTCCCACAAAATATAGACTTCTTATGGTATAGATTGATGGTTTAGGGTATAAATATACGGAACGGTGCCAATGCGTATCTTTGACATCCGTTCCGTATTTATGCTTTTCAAAGAAGGATTTAAATGTGATCAGCGCGTATATATATTACACGGGAAATCGGTGACCCTTATGGAAATGAAGCAGGGAAGAACCATTGTAGTCGATGGAGATGCTTGTCCGGTCAAGAAAGAAATCGCTGCTGTCGCCCGTAACTTTGGCATTCCGGTATTGATGGTGTCTTCTTACGACCATGCACTTCAGGCGGAGGAAGGTGTAACCGTGGTGCAGGTGGACCGCGGAGATCAAAGTGCCGATATATATATTGCCAACCATATGAAGCCGGGGGATGTTGTCCTGACACAGGATTATGGGCTAGCGGCGCTGGCGCTTGGCAAACGCTGCAGTGCACTTTCCTTTCGTGGACGGGAATATGAAGATTCCACCATGGATTTTATGCTGGAGGGCAGACACGCCAGAGCGGTTGAAAGAAGAAAAGGACATTATTCTAAAGGCCCAAAAGCAATCACGGCGGAAGAAAAAAATTTTTTTCAACATAAACTGACAAAACTTTTAACATTTTTGCAGGAGAACGTGCAAGAGTAGCGAATTATATTTATTTGTTAAGGGATGAAGGTGGTTGAGGTGGCTAGCGGGCACGGAAATATCCCTGAAGAAGTAATCGAAAGTGTGCTGGCTCGGCATGATATTGCTGAAACCGTCGGCAAGGTTGTCCAGCTAACCAAGCGTGGGAAATATTTATGGGGCCTCTGTCCTTTCCATTCGGAAAAAACCCCCTCCTTCACTGTTACGCCGGACCGGGGAGTGTTCCATTGTTTCAGCTGCGGCATGGGTGGTAATGCCATCAAATTCAGGATGGAAATCGAAGGACTCTCCTTCCCCGAAGCCGTAAAAATCATGGCTGAAGAAAGCGACATTCCTATTCCCGAAGGTAATGGAGGCATATTGTCTCCTTCTGACCCTGTCCGCGACCGATTGCTGCAAGCCTATGAATGGTCTGCGAAATTCTATCATTTTCTGCTGAAGAACACGGAATACGGCAAAGCCGCAATGGAGTATTTGAAATCCCGTAATTTCAGCGACAAAATGATTGATCAATTCCAGATTGGCTATGCACCTGACAGGTGGGACACATTACTTCAGTTTTTGGAAAAAAGGAATTTCGATCTGGATGAAATGGAGAAAGGTGGTCTTTTGGCTGCGAGGGGTGAGGGAAAGGGGTATATTGACCGCTTCCGCGGAAGAGTTATTTTTCCCATTCACAACCGGGCAGGTAAGGTTATTGCCTTTGCCGGAAGAATTCTCGGGGATGGACAGCCGAAATATTTAAATTCCCCGGAGAGTAAGCTTTTTAATAAAAGCCGTATTCTGTACAATCTGCATCAGGCGAAAGCATCCATCCGCAAAACCCGGCAGATCGTTCTGCTCGAAGGATATGGAGATGTCATTTCATCCTGGGATTCAGGCGTGCATAACGGCGTGGCAACGATGGGAACTTCGCTTACAGAGCAGCATATTGCTTTAATGAAGAGTATGGCAGATGAGATTATATTGTCTTATGATGGTGACCGTGCTGGACAAGCTGCTGCGATGAAGGCTATTCCGCTGCTGGAAGGGAACGGACTGCGCGTTAAAGTAGCGGTGCTTCCGACCGGGCTTGACCCGGATGAATTCGTATCCCGCTATGGCGGTGACAGATTCAGGGATCAGGTTATCGAGTCTGCGGTTTCATCGGTGAAATTTAAGCTTATATATCTGAAAAAAAACCATATACTCCTAGAGGAAGATGGTAAAATCGCATATGCAAAAGAAGCGCTTGAGATCATTGCCCAGCTGCATTCATCAACGGAAAGAGAGGTTTATCTGAGGGAAATTGCCTCTGAATTGAACCTGTCCTACGATAGTTTAAAGCAGGACTGCAATCTGCTCAGAGCTTCGATGCAAAAAAACATTCCCGAAGGGGATAATAACGATAAAAGGTGGAATAATGGTAGGCATAAAAAAGGGCATGTTCAGACTCCAACGCTGCTGCCTGCTTATCATGTAGCGGAACGACGCTTGCTGTCCTTCATGCTGCAGGATCCGGAAGCCGCCCATTATGTGGGAGAACGCCTCGGAGAAGCTTTTAATATCGATGATCATGCGGCAATTGCCGCTTATCTATACGCCTTTTACGCACAAGGCAAGCCACCGGATATCAGCCGGTTTCTGTCATCGCTTCAGGATGATCGTCTGGAGAAGACCGTAACGTCGATATCCATGATGGATACACCACCCGATTGGAATGTGCAGGTTCTGGACGATTGCATCCGGGAAGTACTGAAGTTCCCTATGCAGCGTAAGCTGCAGCTGAAACGGGAAGAGATGATCGGAGCGGAGAAAGCCGGAGATTTTTTACGAGCAGCACAAATCGCAAGTGAGATTATAGCCCTAGAGAGACAATGAGATGAATGACAGGATGTACCTAGGGAGGAGGGAGTCGAATTATGGCGAACGATCAGCATACTGAACTGGAAGCCGAATTTACTTTGGACCAGGTCAAGGATCAACTTATTGAGCACGGCAAGAAAAGATCATCATTGAACTACAAGGATATTATGGAGAAATTATCGCCGTTTGATCAGGACCCCGAGCAAATGGAGGAGTTCTACGAACAGCTGAGTGACCTGGGAATTGAAGTTGTTAATGAGAACGACGAAGAAGTTACGACGCTCCGTCAAGGTGAGGACAATGAGGGCAATGATAATGATGACTTCAGCTTTGACGATGATTTGTCACTGCCGCCGGGAATCAAGATTAATGACCCTGTCCGTATGTATCTGAAAGAAATCGGCCGGGTACCTTTGCTGTCAGCTGACGATGAAGTCGAACTGGCAATGCGGATCAAGAATGGTGATGAAGAAGCCAAGAGACGGCTTGCGGAAGCGAATCTTCGGCTCGTGGTAAGTATTGCTAAACGTTATGTCGGACGTGGAATGCTGTTCCTGGATTTGATTCAGGAAGGTAACATGGGTCTGATTAAGGCTGTTGAGAAATTCGATCATAACAAAGGTTTCAAATTCAGTACTTACGCTACATGGTGGATCCGTCAGGCTATTACCCGTGCAATCGCGGACCAAGCCCGTACCATCCGGATTCCGGTGCATATGGTGGAGACCATCAATAAGCTGATTCGCGTATCCCGTCAACTGCTGCAGGAGCTTGGACGTGAGCCTTCTCCGGAAGAAATCGCAGCTGAAATGGAATTGACCGTAGAAAAAGTTAGAGAAATCATGAAAATTGCTCAAGAGCCGGTTTCTTTGGAAACGCCGATTGGGGAAGAAGATGACTCGCATCTGGGCGATTTTATCGAGGATCAGGAGGCACTCGCTCCGGCAGATGCCGCAGCGTATGAACTGCTGAAGGAACAGCTGGAGGATGTGCTGGACACGCTCACTGAGCGTGAAGAGAACGTACTTCGCCTGCGGTTCGGACTTGATGACGGTAGAACACGTACACTCGAAGAAGTAGGCAAGGTCTTTGGCGTAACGCGCGAGCGGATTCGTCAGATTGAAGCCAAAGCGCTGCGCAAGCTGCGTCATCCAAGCCGCAGCAAACGGCTCAAGGACTTCCTGGAATAGACGCTTGGAACAGAACCTTCTGCTGCACAGTAGCAGGAGGTTCTTTTATTTATAATGACGTGACCATAAATCAAGTTTCACCCTGGGGAGAGGGATGAGCAATTGAATTTGGAAAAACGCGAAGTTATTTTAAGAGAAATTCAATATTGGAGAAGAAACAAGCTGCTGCCGGAGCAGTACTGTGATTTCCTGACCAATCTGTACGATGATGAAGCCACAGTTAAGGACAGCAATCCGGTATCGCTGAAGAATCTGCAGCAGGGGAACATCAAAGTCTGGTTGTTTGGTTTTGGGATAATTTCCTTGATTTTCTTGATTAGTCTTTATTTTAGCGTTTTCCCATGGGGTTTGCAACTGGCTACAGCCTTCTGTGTTCTGCTTGTCTGTTATGGTTATGCCGGTGTTCTTCGGGAGCGGCAGCGTGTAACCAGCTTGATGCTGGCGGGGATCGGAAGTGTGCTTACGCTAGGATTTGGAATGTGGATGATTACTCTTCATGATCTGGATCCGGTATTCTGGAAGCCGATTCTGGTAGCTTTCTGCGGATTGTTATGGTGTATACTCGGTTTTGTGCTGCGAATAGGCCTGCTGCAGTATTGCGGATTTGGATTCTGGGCACTTTTATATGCCGGATTTTTCCGCGAACTCCGGCCGGAAGCATCCGTGCTCGAATTAGAGCTGCTCTGGCTTCCGCTTTGTGTGCTGATGGTATGGCTTAGCTGGCTTCTGCACCACCGCGTTTCTGGTGTGGCAGCGGTTTATTTTGCCGTAGGAGTTACCTTATGGATTATGCCGGAGCTGGATACCCTTTTGCTGAGACCGGATTATCCTCAGTGGATTTCGCTTATACTTATATTGAAAATTGCAGCCGGACTGGCGCTGCTCTTTGTTTTTAGAAAAAAATGGATAACGTGGGTGTCGTCATGAATAATATTAAATTATCGAACAGACTTGGGCTTTTGCTGGAGAAAATTCCTCCGCAAAGCAGAATGGCCGATATCGGCTCAGATCATGCACTGCTGCCGATTGCTGCAGTCGAAAGCGGGAAAGCCGTGTTTGCCGTAGCAGGCGAAGTGAATCCCGGACCGTTTGACGCTGCCTCTAAGGCGGTTGCCGCAGCTGGTAAAGGGAAAGTGATTTCTGTGCGGCGCGGGGACGGAATGGAAGTGCTGGAGCCCGGGGAAGTGGATTGTGTAACCATTGCGGGCATGGGTGGTTCGCTCATCGCCTCGATTCTGGAACGCGGGAAGGCTTTGGGCAAGCTTCAAGGCGTAAGCCTGCTGGCGCTGCAGCCGAATGTGGGCGAGGATAACCTGCGCCGCTGGCTGCTTGAGAATGGCTGGGTGCTTATCTCGGAGGATATTTTGGAGGAAGACGGTAAGATTTATGAGGTGCTTACCGCTGTACTGGAGACATCAGACAGCTCCGTAATGTCGAATGAAGAGTTATACAAACCGTTGTCCTTAAATAACGGAAAGATGGTATGCGGACGTGAGCTGCTGCTGCAGATGGGTCCGTGGCTGCTGAGAGCCCCAAATGAGGTATTCCACGCTAAATGGAACAGTGAGATCAGTAAGCTGGAGATGATCCTGGCTTCGTTATCCCGTTCAGAGCTGGAAGCGGCTGAAGAAAAACGCAAGGCGATCAAAGCCCGCATTCAGGAAATTACGGAGGTGCTGGAATGTTTGCCAAAGGACAAACTGTAATTCAATACATGGAGCAGTTGGCTCCAAAACATGTCGCTGAAGAAGGCGATAAGATCGGGCTTCAGCTCGGAACGCTCCAGAAAGAAATTACGGGCGTACTGGTTGCACTTGATGTGAACGATGCAGTCGCTGAAGAAGCAATTAAGCTCGGCTGCAATTTGATTATCGCGCATCATGCGATTATTTTCCGCCCGCTTGCCGGCATTCAGACGGATACACCTGCCGGCAGATTGTACGAGAAATTAATTAAAAACGATATCGCTGTCTATATCAGCCACACGAATCTCGATGTAACCGAAGGTGGAATGAATGACTGGATGGCGGAAGCTCTGGGGATCGAGAACGGTGCTCCGATCAAGGATATTCATACGGAGCAGCTGTTCAAGCTGGTAGTGTTCGTTCCTAAAACGCATCATGAGCAGGTGCTGAACGCGGTATTGAACGCAGGAGCCGGTCAGATCGGCAACTACAGCCATTGCAGCTTCAACATTGAAGGATATGGCACTTTTATTCCGCAGGAGGGCACTGAGCCGTTCATCGGTCAACAGGGAAAAATGGAACGCGCCGAAGAAATGCGGATCGAAACGATAGTTCCCATGGGCATCAAGGGTAAAGTGGTACAAGCCATGCTGAAGGCGCATCCGTATGAAGAGGTTGCTTATGATCTGTACTCTATGGATCTTAAGGGCCGGAGTTTTGGTCTGGGACGTGTGGGCAAGCTGAAGGAACCCGTAACTCTTGGTGAGTTCGTTGAGACTGTCAAAAGCGGCTTGAATGTAGACAAGGTCCGCGTCGTCGGAGATTTAAACCGTCCCATCCGCAAGGCAGCAGTACTTGGCGGTTCCGGCGGTAAATTCTACAGCAGTGCGATTTTCCGCGGTGCGGATGTCCTGGTTACCGGCGATATTGACTATCATACTGCGCAGGATGCATACCTGGCGGGCATTGCACTCATTGATCCGGGGCATAATGCGGAGAAGATCATGAAAGACAAGGTTAGAGAATGGATGGCCGGAAAGCTTGCTGAGAACAAGTATGATACCCGGGTGCATGCCTCACAGGTAAACACGGAGCCTTTTCTGTTCATGTAATAAAAGGAGTGCTTTCCTCCCATTAACACTTGTGCCGTTGCTGTGATGTCTGTATAATATACAATGTTGTTCGGAAAGTTTGACAGACAATCGCCGGCGGCGTGAGAGCGCTGCGGGAGGAAAGTCCGGGCTCCATAAGGCAGGGTGCTGGATAACGTCCAGTCGGCGCGAGCCGAAGGATAGTGCCACAGAAATGGACCGCCGATGGCTGCTCTTCACAGAGCAGCACAGGCAAGGATGGAACCGAGGTGTAAGAGACCCCGAGGAACGCTGGTGACTTCGTTCCTGGTAAACCCCATCTGGAGCAAGACCTAATGAGACGCAGCAGCTTCCTTTACCGGAAGAGGCAGCCTTCGCCTGAGGCGTGTCTAGGTTGGTCGCTGGAGCTGTGCAGTAATGTATGGCCTAGATAGATGATTGTCGCTTATGGTGGGAGGGTAGTTCCCGATTGAACCACAACGAGTACAGAACCCGGCTTACGGCAAACTTTCCTAACTGCAACAACTTGAAGCAATTTGATATGAACTACAGCGGCGTCAGCACGGTTATACCGGTGACGCCGCTTTTTTATGTTTCCATTCTGTAATAGCATCCTCAAGCCGCTGCACAGCTAGTGAGATAAGCTCCGGCGAAGTATGAGTGAAGTTGAGGCGCATCGTGTTCTGCTCCGGATGTGAAGGGAAGAATACTTCGCCCGGGACGAAAGCAACCCCTTTGGAAACCGCAAGCTTCAGAAGCTCAGCGGTATGAATGGAGTGATCGAGGGTCAGCCATAGAAACATTCCACCTTTGGGCTCAATGAAATGTGAACCCTCCCATCCTCGGGAAGTTAGTTCAGCCGATAACCCCAGCATCCGGGAATGGTATTCCTTTGTAATTAGAGAGATGTGCTGCTCCAGATCAAAATCCAGCAGCAGTTGATCCAGCGCCCGCTGATCGATAGCGCTGGAATGCAAATCAGCCGCCTGTTTGGCTTTGGTTAACGTCTGGATCACTTCGGACTCCGCGGCAACCCATCCGGTTCGCAGGGCGGGGGCGACGATCTTGGAGAAAGTGCCGGTGTAGATCACACACCCGCCTCCATAACTTCTGTCAATTGCTGCTAAAGTGGGCAGGAAAGAAGCGGAGCTACCCCGGTTAAATGAAATTTCACCGTAAGGGTCATCCTCTAGAATCAGCGTGCCATACTGTCGGCACAATTCCACGGTCCGGATGCGCCGTTCTTCGCTCCACGACGAGCCCCTTGGGTTACTGAATGTAGGTACTGCATATAACAGCTTCGGCTTGTATTTCTTCAGTTGGGCCTCCAAATGATCCGGAAGCATTCCATATTCGTCGGTTACCACGGAGTGGATCCCGGCGCGGTAGGATCCAAGCACCTGAAGGGCTGCCAGATAGGTAGGTGCTTCCACTAGCACCGCATCTCCGGGGTCAAGCAATATTTTACATATCAGATCAATGGCTTGCTGTGAGCCTGTGGTGAGCAGAATTTCGGAGGATGAAACCGGAATCTTCTTCAGCGATGACAATCTTGCAGCGATCTTGTCTCTCAGCGGTCCATAACCTTCTGTCACCCCGTACTGAAGCACGGATGCATTTGAAGAGAGGACTTTGGAGTAAGCATCGCGGACAGCCTCAAGCGGAAAGAGATCTTCAGCCGGTAAACCGCCCGCAAGTGAAATAATTTGGCTACCCTGGGTCAGCTTCAGGATTTCTCGTACTGCTGATGAACCCATATGCTTAGCTGCTATAGAATAATTAATACTCAACAAATACCACCCGCCTCATTTGAATTGATGGTATCATAGCGGCAGAGCTGTATAACAGTAAAGCACCGAATATAACAGTGAGGGGCTGTTCTGCCATGCATATTGAGTTGATCCGGGGCAGCCGCAAGAGCCTGCCACTGCAGATTAGCGAAGCTTTGGGATATCGTATTTCTTCCGGGCT
Source organism: Paenibacillus oryziterrae (assembly GCF_042610485.1). Classification (NCBI taxonomy): domain Bacteria; kingdom Bacillati; phylum Bacillota; class Bacilli; order Caryophanales; family Paenibacillaceae; genus Paenibacillus; species Paenibacillus oryziterrae. The sequence goes on from NZ_JBGJZO010000034.1 coordinate 26,984, forward strand.
ACTTGAACCTGGCGCACGCTTGCCTTCTGTTCGGAAGCTGGCGGTGTCTCTGAAGGTTAGCCAGGTTACAATCAGCAAGGCCTATGCTGATCTGGAGCGGCGCGGAATGATTATCTGTGAGCAGGGTGCGGGTTGTTACGTTAAGAATTCGCCGCAGTTGAGAGAGGATACGACCCAAGGGTGGGCTAAAAATTATAATGATTACCTGCCGAGGGCACAGCTGTGGCGGAATTTTGATTATTCAGAAGTGGCCTATCCGTTTCATCTTGCAGCGATTCATGGAGACTTATTACCGCTTCGTCAGATTGGCGGAAGAATGGCCTCCCTTGTGACGGAGCATCCTGAATTGATGGCATCCTACGGGAATTTTCAGGGAGATAAGGAACTGAGGGAGGTTATGAGGGTACACCTGCTTGAACGGGGGATGACTCTCCCGCGTTCAAACCTGATGATCACCAGCGGATCCCAGCAGGGTATTGATCTGGTTGCAAGAACTTTTGTAGGCCCTGGAGATACGGTATATATGGAGTCTCCCAGTTATACAGGTGCAATCGATGTGTTCGCAGGACGCGGAGCGGAAATGATTGGTGTGCCTACGGACGAAGAAGGTATGAGGGTTGATGTTCTTACGAGGTTGTGCGATCAAAGGCCTCCGAAGCTGATCTATACAGTCCCGACTTTTCAGAATCCGAGTGGTGTCACCATGAGCATAAAAAGAAGACAGCGGCTGCTCGATCTTGCCCGCAGCTACCACTGTCTCATTGTTGAGGATGATCCATTCAGCGATCTGTATTTCCGGTCACCTCCACCGCCCTCCCTGAAGTCAATGGATTCCGGGGGCCATGTGGTCTATATGAAAAGCTTCAGCAAAGTGCTTGCCCCCGGCAGCCGGATTGCCTGTCTGGCAGCTGGAGATGATATCTTGTCCCGCCTGATTGCAGCCAAATCTGCAAGCGATCTTGGCAGCCCGCTTCTTACTCAGCAAGCTGTGCTTCCATTCATCCAAGGGAATTACAACGCTTACGCCTCACAGCTGCGCATCTTGCTGCGTAACCGTATGGAGAAAGCAATTACACTGTTGAATGAATATGCACCTGATGGTGTAAGCTGGAATATTCCGGAAGGTGGACTGAACCTGTGGGTGAAGCTGCCGCCCAATGCGGATATCCCTCTGCTTCATGCTTTGGCGAAAGAGAACAGTCTTTCTTTCCTGCCGGGTGATGTCTGTTATTCAGGTGACAGCCGATCCAGCCATATCCGGCTGTGCTATTCCCAAATGACGGAAGGAGAGATGGAGCAGGGTCTGAAATTGTTCCTTTCACTCCTAACTAAATTTCTCAAGTAAGCCGATTAAGGATTCGCCTTTTGACGAAGGTGATTCATCTGCTCGCTGACCTGCTGCGGCCACAACTGCAGAGGCACTCCGCTACCGCCGGCGGCATGCAGTGTTTTATAAATATCTACCTGGCCGTATCCGTAATATTTATCCTGCCCTGGAGTTCCAAGGTCAATGGCATTGTTCATCATCAGCTTCATAACCTCGGTGTTGGATAATTCCGGATTCACCGAACGGACCAGACCTGCTAGAGCAGCAACGTGCGGACTTGCCATTGAGGTACCGGACAGCGCGGCGTACTGATTGTCAGGATAGGTGCTGGCTATGCTTTCACCTGGCGCACTTACATCAATGTAATCACCATAGTTTGAAAAAGAAGCTCTTTCCCCAGCTGCATTGGTTGCGGCTACAGCCAGTACTTCAGGATAAGCAGCGGGATAACCCGGACGCTCTGTATTGTCATTCCCTGCTGCAGAGACTATCACGATGTCACGGTCGTAAGCATATTTGATGGCATCATGCAGAAACTGCGAATCCGCATAATTGCCAAGACTTAGATTGATCACCTTGGCACCGTTATCTGCCGCCCAAATGATTCCTTCCGCCACAGAATAGGTCGTACCTGCACCGGAATTGTCTAGTGCCTTAACCGGGAGGATCTTATTGTACCAACTGATACCGGCTACACCTTCGGAATTATTGACGACGGCACCGATAATTCCCGCGACATGTGTTCCATGACCTACATCATCATCAGGTGTAGAGCCGCTGGTTATGGCATTGTATCCGGCAAGCAGCTTGCCCTGGAGATCAGGATGACTGGCTTGAACTCCGGTATCGACGACGGCAACAATAACATCATTGTTGCCTTTCGACACACTCCAGCCCTTTTGGGTTTCGATCGCAGGCAGATTCCACTGGTAGGTAGAATAGAGCAGGTCGTTAGGAGAGATTGTACCCTCCTGATATTCGTTAACAACATCATTGGTTAAATACATATAGTGGGGCTCTGAATATTTGGGATGCCATTTGTTGGCGAAATAAGTTTTGAGCTGATTATAATCCATGGTGGACGAGCGGAAAATATAAGCATATCCCAGTTTGCGGGGCTTGCCGCAATGGATGTCCGCAGCAATGATTTTCAACTGTGTTGGAGCCAACTGGCCGTCCTGAAATCTGACGACAATCTCATTTTCGTAAAAATGGCTGGCGTTCTCATTGTCATGACCGGTCTTTACCGTGATATCTTTCAAGGTGTCAGCATGAACGGACTCCACCCGGAATTTGCCTTCTTTAGGGTAAGGAATCAGCCGCAGGTTCTTTAATTGATGCTGTGCGACCCGCCCCAGTACCTTCTGGCTGATCACGGCAATGACACCATTATGACCATCCCGGTCCCGCTGAGCCATAATATAATACTTCTCGTCTCCAACGGTAAATACCGGAGATTCATAGGATTGATGTCCTTTCAGGGCACTTTTGGCGCTTCGTAAATGTTTTTTCAGCTGTTTCTGCTCTTTCTCAGTGCCTTTGGGAATGGTGGATTTATAGGTCGAGGTTTCACCTGTATGAAAATCGATCCACACCAGCATGGCAATATGCCCATGCCCCTGCTGAAGCTTGTTAGCATACACTGAAACAGAACGGGGATCTGAATGTCCGTTGTCCGCGAGTAGGGTCTGCAAATGCCTGCTGACATCCACCCTGTTGAGGCGGTCTGTAGCATTCACATCTTGAACCAAAGCACTTTTTTTATTTATTTTCTCAGCCAGAGGCTTAAGCTGAGCAGGTGCCTGTGCTGTATGCTCGACAGTAGCCCGGGGGGCTAAGCTCAACACGGCAGCCGTGCATGCAGCGGTAAGCAAGCTGGCAAGCACTATATTTTTTCGGGACATATTTTCCGCTCCTCCATGGCACTGTAATACCCATAGATTGAGATGAGCACAGGATTTTTATGCAAAATCTAAGAAAGTTAATGTTTCAGATCTGCGTTTACCTTAGATTTCTCTAAGAACCGTATACCGTCCTTTCCAGGCTGGCGAAGCCGCTAAGTTTTGTTACCAGAAAAGGATACCGCCGTCCAGATTTTTATGCTAATATCAAAAAGTATAATGCGAGGAATAATAAGGGGGAACATCCGCCATGTCAGCAGCTAACGTGCATAAATTGTGTGAATCGTCCAGAGAAAAGCTGAAAAATGCTATCGAAAAAATGGAAGTATTCCTGAATCACTATGCGTTGCCGCAATTCGGAGTCGAACAAGATGAAGAGATGATTCATTTCTACCAGGGTTTTCTGTCGGATCTCCGTCATCTATTGGTCTTTTCCGAAATGTCCTATGAGAAACTTGGCGTAGCCCTTCGCCGTGCCACATTCGATGAAGCCTTTGCGCAAAAAGCGCTTTATAACGTATATCACTATGGAGTGAACAATTTCTTTTATCCAAAGAACGAAAGTTATTCTGAAGACGGACGTTATGCCTACACAGGCCAGGATGCTATCCGTTTCCGTAAGAAACCGATTCGTCCGGTCCGCGATATAATCCTTGAGATTACCAAGGTGTATGAAGAACTGCGCGATGATCTATCGTATTATGAGAGCGATTATTTGACAGAGCGCCGGATGCAGAACCAGCTTTAGGATTTGTAACTGGAAGCTGTTTGTTGGCATAAAGGATTCATCACACGGACATAATGTAGCCGAGGTGATATCCTATGTCCAATACTGCAAAACCATTCGTTAAATGCAGTGTAAGCAATTGTAATTATTGGGGCGAGCATAACGTATGTCAGGCTGATCAGATCATGATTGAAATCGACAAACATGCAGGAAGCCGCTTTAAAGAAGAATACGCCGAAGAAATGACTAATACCGACCATCGAGATCAAGCACCAACCTCCTCTTCAACCTGTTGTCTGACCTTCAAGCCTAAATCTTAGGAGGACGACCATGGACACAGACAAGAGGAGCAGGAATCCCGGATCTTCAGGACGAAGAAAAGTAATTCTGAAGCCGAAGCGGGTAGATTATCCGCGAATGGACCGTGAAAACCGTGAGGAGTACGCTGCAGAGATCAGTCCTGTTCAAATGCGCACCAATTCAAACATTGATAAGGCAGAAACTGCGGATGAAACTGGCGGCAAAACAATGGGTTACGTCGGATTAGCATTCGGTATTGGTTCTCTATTCATGTGGTCCATTATTCTTGGACCGGTTGCAGCGGTATTGGGGTATTTTGCATATAGTCGGGGTCAAAAAACAACCGGTGCCTGGGCAATGGGTCTCGGTATTGTATCTGCCCTCAGCTATTTTGTAATGATTCCCTTCGCGCGTTAATCTGAAACAGGCTTCAGGACCTAAAATTACGGGTCTGAAGTCTGTTTTTGTGCCCGGAGATATAGCTTTAATCCGCGATAGAATGTAAGATGAAGATATATTTCAAATCTAAAATATGCGATTAATATATAAATCAATAAGGAAGAAGGAATTCTCGAGCATGGAGATCAATTCAGCATCAGCCGGCGGGCCAGGCCAGTTGAAATGGGTAAATTTGAAAAGCACCTCGAATGGAAACGGTTCTGTGGGCGATAATGACATATCGGGTTCGGGGAGTGCCACTTTTGCAACCATGCTTCAGGAAATGAAAGTACGGGGAGAAGAGAAGGTTCCGGATCCCTCGGAGCTGCCAGCTGGAGTTTCATACAGCGACGGATTACTCTGGCAACATCTTTCGAATGCAATTGGAAGTACGGATGGGAACATTTCCGGGGAAATAACAGCTGCCGGTGAAATATGGACAGGAAGCACGGGAGAGACCAAGCCTACGGATTATGAGGATTTGATTCAGCAGGCGAGCAGTAAATATGGTATTCCGGTTGATTTGATTAAAGCGGTGATTGACACGGAATCTTCCTTTAACCCAAATGTAGTTTCTTCTGCCGGAGCCAAAGGGTTAATGCAGTTGATGGACGGAACGGCTAGAGGGCTAGGAGTGTCCGATCCATTTGATCCTGCGCAAAGTATTGATGGCGGTGTCCGTTATTTATCCTATCAACTGAAGAGATTCGACGGCCAGGAGAAAATGGCTTTAGCCGCCTATAATGCGGGGCCGGGAAGAGTCTCCAAGCTCGGTGTAAGCAACGATGCGGAGCTGATGGCCCAGCTTGAAAGGCTGCCGGAGGAAACACAGGCATACATCTCTAAAATTGAACGCGCCCGCGCTAAATACGCGGTATAATATAAAGGATCAAACGGGACAATGAAGCTGATGCCTTATGCATGCTAGCGGTCCGTTTGATCCTTTTTGAGCATTTTAAGAAGAATAGGGTTTTATTTGCGCCAAAGGAGAAGTTCAAGATATGATTTATTGGGATTACGCCGCCGCTGCTCCTCCATATGAACAAGTCGTGCAGACGATGGAACAAATTATGAAGATTCATTATGCCAATCCTTCATCACTGCACCGGTTGGGAACAGATGCGGGCAGACTTATTGCCAGGGCACGCGAGGTTTGCGCATCGGCACTTGGCACAGGGACGGATGAGATCATATTCACATCTGGGGCTACAGAAAGTAACAATCTGGCGATTAAGGGCGCAGTTATGCAGTATTCCGGAAGAGGTCGCCATATTATCACTACAGAGCTGGAGCATCCTTCAGTATATGAGAGCTGTCTGCAGTTACAGAAGTTGGGCTGGGATATTACTTTTATTGCTCCAGACAGTACGGGGGTAGTGGATCCTGCGTTGCTTGGTCAGGCAATCCGCAAGGATACGGTTCTCGTCAGTGTGATGCAGGTGAATAACGAAATTGGAACCATACAACCGATTCGCGAGATTGCCCGTATCATCAAGACCCACAATTCACGTACCTTGCTGCACGTAGACGGAGTTCAGGGTTTTGGGACAATAGCGACTTCACCTGCAGAACTTGGTGCGGATCTATACAGCTTGTCTGCCCATAAAATTCGTGGTCCCCGCGGGGTTGGGTTACTATATGTTAGACGAGGAGTTTCGTTGTTTCCTTTGTTCTCAGGGGGTTCTCATGAGAACGGAGTACGCGCGGGCACGGAAAATGTAGCCGCCATTGTTGCCGCAGCCAAAGCGGTACGAATGAGCAGCGAGCGTAGAACCGATTACATTGCCCGTATTCTGCCACTGAGGGACAGGCTGCTCCATTTTTTACACGGAATTCCTGAACTAAGAGTTAACAGCAGGGAGGATGGGGCTCCGCACATTGTTCATTTCTCGTATCCGGGAATGAAGGGTGAGGTGATGGCACGCAAGCTGGAGGAACTCGGGATGGTTGTATCCACCCGTTCGGCCTGCTCGTCCAAATCCTCGGATCCTAGCCGCGTGCTGCTGGCCATGGGACTGGGTCTTCCTGTGGCAGATGGAGGTATCCGTATCAGCTTTGGAGATGCACACACGATGGATGATGTTACAGCTTTAGAACAGGCAATAACTAATGCGGTTCAAGCGTTAAAGGTAGCCGAAGGAGGCATAAAGAAATAATGAAATCAATGGAATCTGTTGTACAAACTGCTGAAAGCAGTATGGATTACGCCGATATGCTACTGTTGCGTTTCGGAGAATTTATGTTAAAGGGCAGAAACCGCAGCCGTTTTGAGAAAACAGTACTGCGGCATGTCAAAACCATGCTTATCCCTTATCCGAAAGTCACTCTAACCAAGGAATTCGGACGGATTTATATAGAGCTTAATGGTGAGCCAGCCGAACATTTAGTGGCTGCTCTCAAAAATGTATTCGGCATCGCATCCATCAGTCCGGTCAAGGTGGCCAAGTCCGAACTGGAGGATATTATTAATGTCAGCGCCCATTATTTAAAGGTGCTTGCCCCTGAGGCAGGAACTACCTTCAAAGTGAATGTTAGACGAGTGTGGAAAGAGTTCCCCTACGGGTCGATTGAATCCAACAGACTGGTAGCCACACCGCTGCTTCAAGGCTACTCTGGTCTCATTGTGGATGTGAATGCACCGCAACTTGAACTACGGGTGGAAATCCGCGAGGAGCATACCTATATATTCTGCGATAGCATTACCGGTGTAGGCGGATTTCCGCTAGGTACCAATGGGAAAGCCATGCTGCTGCTATCCGGCGGGATCGACAGTCCGGTGGCCGGCTGGTCTTCGATGCGCCGTGGTCTCGAAATCGAGTGTGTTCATTTTTACAGTTATCCTTATACAAGTGAGCTTGCCCGCCAGAAGGTAATTGATCTAACCCGGGTACTCTCCCGCTATGCAGGCAGTATTAAACTTCATCTTGTTCCGTTCACGGAAGTTCAAACGTCTTTCACAGGGATTGGGCAAGATAATCTGATTATCACGTTAATGCGCCGGGCCATGCTTAGAATCACCTCAACCTTAGCTGAACGGGAAAAGGCACTCGCCATTGTTACTGGAGATAACCTGGGTCAAGTAGCAAGCCAGACACTATCAAGCATGAATGTGATTGGGCGGGCTACTGAGCTTCCCTTACTCCGCCCCTTGATTATGATGGACAAAAGTGAAATTATCGATATTTCCAAGCAGATCGGAACCTATGACTTATCTATACTTCCTTATGAAGATTGTTGCACTCTGTTTGTGCCGAAATCGCCGACAACGAATCCTAACCAGAGAATAGTGGAAAAGATTGAAGCGACCCTGCCCCATTATTCCGAGCTGCTGGCCGCTGCCGTCGCTTCAACCGAGACGCTCGAAATTACGCCGTACGGTAAAGAACTTCCGGAGTCGCAAGCAGAGACAGACAGCAGAATTAAGGAAGAGTGGTTCTAAACTGATGTTCTCAATGATATAAGGCAGGTTATGTTGTAATATCTGCCTTTGCTAAATCTTGATGTCCTTTCCGCCTTCTCCAATATCCTGAGGCGAGAATGCCGGAAATAACCAACACAGAGAACAGATATCGAAGAAATAGATGGTTTTCAAAAAAGGTCCCAAGCCCGTTCTCTTCGGCAATCATACTGGAAGCAGTAAAACCGAGAACTGCGGAGCCCAGATAAATGATCCAAGGATACTTGTTAATCAGCTTAATAAATAGGGTGCTACCCCAGACAACTATCGGTACACTGATCAGTAGTCCCAGTATAACGAGCACGATATTATGTTTTGCCGCTCCGGCAACCGCAATGACATTGTCGAGGCCCATTGCAGCGTCTGCGATGATGATTGTCCATATGGCAGACCAGAGATTCCCGCCTGCCTGAATGTCCCCGTGATTGCTTTCGTCTGTCAGGAGCTTGTAGGCAATGACAATAAGCAGCAGTCCGCCAAGCAGCAGCAGCCAGGGAATCTCAAGCAGCCAGACTACCAGCACGGTAGCGATTATACGCAGTATCACTGCACCGGCCGTCCCCATAAGGACGGCTTTTTTCTGCAAACCGGGCTGTAGGTTGCGTGCGGCCAGACCGATTACAATCGCATTGTCCCCGGCGAGGAATAAATCAAGAAACACAATATTGAGCAGCGCTAAAATAAATTCCCAGAATGATGGATTCAAATGGGTCAACTCCTGAATTGGAGAAAAATGGGCTTAGTTTGATATACGCCAAAACTTGCCCGGACATTACTTCCACTTACAAAAATAAGCCGGACAAGAAGCATAGCTTGTCGCTCTTGGACATACATGTAGTTACATGTAGTTCAGGGAGGTTATGGACCTATGGATTCGATGATGCTGCTTGCGGAAATATTAATGGTCAATCTCGTGCTGAGCGGGGATAATGCCATGGTCATTGCTCTTGCCAGTAAAAACCTTCCGGAGAAGCACCGGAAGACAGCCGTATGGTGGGGAGCGGCAGGTGCTGTTATTTTGCGCTGCTTGCTTACCTTTGCGGCTGTATTGTTGCTGCAAATCCCTTATATTCAGGCAGCAGGAGGCCTACTGCTGCTGTGGATTTCCTTTAAGCTGCTGCTTGAGGAAGAAGAGGAGATGCGGGTTTCGGAGGGCGGGACCGTATGGAAAGCCATTCGCACGATTCTGGTGGCTGATTTCATCATGAGTTTGGACAATGTCCTGGCCATAGCCGGACTCGCGAAGGGGGATTTGGCCCTTATAGTTATCGGGATCGCTCTCAGTATTCCTATTGTGGTATGGGGAAGCAGTCTAATCGTCAGCTGGCTGCACCGGTTTCCGCTGCTGGTATTTATCGGGGCATATATACTGGCGTTTACCGCAGGGGATATGCTTCTGCAGGATGCTAAGCTGGGCGCGGCGCTTTCTATCCTGTTCCCGACACTGCATTCTATTTTGCCAATTGTACTTGGGGTTACCGTTGTAATCACCGGAGGGATTAAGCAGAGATTAAGAGCAATCAAATAATGCGGGATTTCAGAAAAAGGTGTTCTCCATCGTTGAAGTGCACCCCTTAGAATAGACATTGGAAAAACCCCTGGGTAAATCCGATGTAATTCCAAGGGGTGCATTTTTTATGCCAGC
>NZ_JBGJZO010000035.1:0-34005 GCF_042610485.1 Paenibacillus oryziterrae
AAAGTCCCATGTGTTCTCCCCAACCTTTCTGTTACTTCCATTTTACTGGGTTTAGGAGTTTACACAAACTATTTTACAGACTCGATCAATGTCTAGATAGGGATTTTGTAGGGGTTACTTTTAATCATAAAACTAGAATCGCTTTCCCCTCGGGGGTATCTGCGCTTTAAAGAGTTTACAAAAAAAGTTATTGACAGACCACTATCTTATTTTCAACATTCGATACAATTCTTCATTTTGTTTGTTAATTAAACCTTGATTGCTTATAGCATTTGTGTGAACATAATCCATTGTTACTTGCAAATCTGCATGGCGGAGTAACTGCTGGATGATTGAGATGTCCGCGCCGTTTTCAAATAAATGAGTAGCGAAAGAATGCCGAGTGGTATGAATATTAACGTTAGGAATGTTAGCTGCAATTAGATATTTATTAAACAAATATACAGCTTGACCATAAGTCATCGGTTTATCATATACAGTGAAAATTAAGTCCTCAGAGTTTAACCCGGTTTGCTTACAATACAAGTGTATGGCTTTACCCATACCCTTTCTTAAGATTACGACTTGTTCTTTCTTAGATTTAGTCTTTGGTAAACTTATAATTTCATTATCGATATCTACTTGTAGTACCTTAAGTGTTAATATTTCTGAAATTCTGCAACCTGTAGAAGCTAACAAACTGAAAAATAAAAGATCTCGTTTCAGGAACTCACTCTGCTGCACGAGACAATGCATGAATCGAAGAATCTCATGTCTTGAAAGTACTCGGGCGGGGCGCGTATGGATTTTGTAATCTTTGATGTTGAAACTAATGGTTCGTAATGGATTAGGGAAATCGTACATGCGCTCGCACCATTTAAAAAAAACGCTCAATGAGGTCTTTACATTAAGAAGTACGTTGTAACTACACGGAAGTAGGCTAACCAAATAATTATCAATAATTTTGTAGTCGCAAGGTTTATATTTAATAATGTTTTCATTAGCATCTTTAATACAGTAGATTCGATTAAGATGTATATTGTCTATCAAAGTTCCCATGCTAGTAGCCAAGTAATTAATAAATTGTTCAAGGTTTACGTGATGCAAGTGGTCTCTGCGATCAGAAATTTTTATGGTGGCCAAATATCTTTGAATTTCATTCGCTAATATTTCCATGATCTTTTTACTCCTCAAATGAAAATATATTAAATAAAAGCTGCTCAAAGGCAAAGGGATATTTTTCTGATATTTCCTTTTGGAGATCAACAGGTAACATCTGTAGGTATATATATGTCGTTTTAGGGTCTGAATGGCCCATAATTTGGGATAGATATTCAATTTTCATTCCCGCCTTTAAACAGCGTATTGCAAAGGTATGCCTAAAAGAGTGAACGGTATAATTCTCAAGAAAGTTAAGTTTTCTACAGATCACGGAAACCATTCTTTCAATACTTCTAATTGATAGCTTACTGCCTCGTTCGTTTTCAAATCCATGCGTAAATAAATAACCTGTCTGATTACGCTCCCATTTTTTTATACCTGTGAAGTTAAGATATTGTAATACTAAGGTGAGTACCTCAGGATATAAAGGGATAATTCTATCTTTTTTACCTTTTCCCTTATATATGTGAATGATCTTATCCTCAATATCAACATCACGAACTCGGATATTAATGGCTTCACTAACCCGACAACCAGTACCTATTAAAAAGCAGAACAAGGTATGCCATTTATATCCCTCTCTTCTTTGTAAAGCCTCTCTTAGTAAGTCGTTTAATTGTGTATCGGGGAAATACCGAGGTAATAGCTCAACACGAAGGAAGTTTAACTTAAACCGATGGTCTTTATAGGTTAATTCTTTAATCGAGCAAAAACCTAAAAACCGTCGTACCACTGCAGTATAGGTGTTTTGTGTCCGCTCACTTAAATAAGTATCCGGATCTTGCCGGCATTGTAGCAGAAACTCACTGAAAATGACTTCATCAATTGTAGATATCGAGTATTCTTTTTCCTGCTGAGCAAGAAAACTCTTAAATCTAGACATTATACTCACATAGAGCTTAACGGTACTGAATGATATTTTTCTTAGTCGATATATTGTGTTTAGTTGAGTGATAAACATGTCGATGGCTTCGAATAATGGTGTTTCAACATTTGTAATTGGGGGAGAGATGTTAAATTGTTGAGGGTCATTTATAAATTTTAAAAATGTGCTATATTCAATTCCTAATTCTTCGCACATACCTTGGTAATCGTGTTTGGAGGTTTGATCAAAGCTCACTGGTATCTAGGCCTTTCATTGGATTATAGGGTAAAGAATGCTCGAGCAAAAGTTCTGCATCTCGATAGAAGTAATGTAATGTAGATACAAGATGCTTATGCCCGGCAGCACGAGCTACAGCTTTAATATCGTTTCGATTATTTAACTGATTTGTGATCCATGTATGACGAAGTGATTTAGCGGAAAACCTGTTTTCACCAAATGCGATTTTAACGTAGTATCTAACTACACTAGAAATTGTTCCCGAGGTAATGCGTTCTCCCCAATAACGTAAAAACATCATAGTGCCTGGAGAGTGTTTTCTTTCTTCTAGATAGAGTTTTAACTGTTTACTAACAAAAGGATGTATTTTAACTTTTCGTTGACCTGATTTTTTGGAATAAAATGTAATTGTAGATTCAATGGAATTGAAATGATCCATATTGAGGTTTGCTACTTCTATGGGTCTACATCCAGTTTCAATGAGTAATAAGGAAATTACAAAATCACGGGATAGATTTCTTCCATTATGCTTAATAATTGTTTCTAAAAAAATTTGCCGTTCCTTGTTTTGAACATATTCATTGTCTCTAATACTCTCTACACCTTTAAACCGCAAAGGGATATTGTAATTAAAATGAATAACATTTATTGTTTTAAGGAACCTAAGAAAGTGACCTAATACCAGCAATCTTGAATAAGCAGTGCTTTTCTTGATTTCTTTAAGTTCAATTCTTTGAGCAAGATGCTCCTCATACTTTTTTATTTCGGCGAAACTAATGTTGTCCAAATTGCTAATTCCGATAGTACTAAGAAAGCGAATAAAATATCCTATTTTTTCATAAGCCTCTAAAATACTTGATGTATTTCTTATCTTGAGATCATTGATATACTTCAATAAATGCTTGTTGTTTTTAACGATGTCATCGGCAGCAATTTTCTGTTTTCTTTTGTAATATTTTTTCTTTATTTTTAATTGATCATTGATTTGATCTTGAGCTTGTTCATTATGAGTTTGTTGAAGACTCATGCTTTTCATAAATTAGCTTCCTCCTCTATTAAACTACTAATATTGTTTCCAACTTGATAGACTCTAATCCGACATGATATAATTAAGGTAATACATAGAACCTTTTAATTTTCTTCGTTGTCAACTTTTCAGCGAAGATGGAGCGGTGTTATAAAACATGAACACCATAAATAACGAAGATAAGTAAGGGGATTTATTTAGCAATGCTTATTTTCGTATGCCTTTAGGAGCTAAACCTCGTTCAAATGAACGAGGTTATTTATTTAAATACAGCTCTTTTTTTGGAAAAATATGGGCAGAAGTGTCGCTTAATTTTTGTTAATCGTAACTTTCTGTCCCTTTCCAAATCAATAGACGCACGTTGTTTGGTTTATTGTGCTTGATTTTGTAAAGGGGGTGGCAGATATCAAGGTATGTCATAAGAGGGTTTTAAAGCGCAAACAATTTCTACATGTATCTGCTCAATGCTTTATAAAAGATAACCAATTGATGAGTTCGTATTCTGGTCACTTTATAAAGTGACCTCAGACAGCATAGTGGTATGCGTTATATGCTTTTGTTGGTGATGTCGATTGACTAACAAGCGCATAAAAAGCCAAAAACCAAATAGAGTATGTATGGGAGATATAAGGATAAGACTGCGTAATATTGATTATTATCTGCAAGGTGTTCTCTCTTTAGAAAAATTTTTAGATGAGAAAAGAGGAAGTGACGGTAAGTTTTCCGTTTCCTGGCCAGAGCTCCGTTTCTTAAGGAATACTGATATTGATAGATTAGGAGATCTACTAATTAAATTGCCGGAGGGTCCTCGAAGATTAGTGATCATGAGAGAAGAAGTTTGCGGATTTAATAAAGTTCAACTTAGGCGCTATTTCGGGTTGAACAATGATGATCTGACGCTCTTCACAAAAGTCACTTTTGATAATGAATCGATAAGTCTCCCTGAATGGGGGGATATAAGGTACATTATCCCTCAAAAAAGTCTGTCAAAAGAGTTTTGGGCTTTTATTAGTTTATTAGCAAGGGTCCCGCTCGAGTGGCTTCAGACAGATTGCCCTGTGAAAAGCTGGAGTACAACGAATATCAAGTTATTAAAGGATCTTACAATGAGCGAGTTTGAATTATTGACCTTTATTCAAAGTGAGGTGAAGTTCGATCGGCATGATGTTAGGGGCGTAACTCTATTAACCACTGAGTTGGAGACCCCGCTTTATTTAAGATTGGAAATTGAATATGGGACAATTATTATAGAGTTATGTAATGAATCGCTTGAAATAACGCAGTACAGGGTATTTGAAAAGTTATTTCGAAATATGGTGGACGTAATTTATGGATATTTGCCGACAGTGATTAATGGTCAAATAAATCCAACGGTAGTTCTTCGCCATCCAAACTCTGTAAGGCCAATATGTTACCCGATTGGATTTGATCCGCGTAGCTCACTTCTTTAAGTGAACTGTAGGAATGATAAAATTTCAGGGAAGCCTTCTGATATCTCGATATCAGGGGGTTTTTTTTATGAATGAGATTAGTGAAGAAGAGGCAAGAAAAAGAGCTCTGCAAGTAATCGAACAATGGATTAAAGAAGAAGAATGTCGAAGTCAACTTACAGATATCAACGAACAAGAAGTGCTGTATGAAAAATAAGACAATATCTAATGCAATAAATAAAAAAAGGAAAGTTATTGACTATATATTAAAAAAAATCTTTATTCAGACCGACTGATTTCAGTCGGTTTATTTGACATTCAATTGGAGTGCTGATGACTCAAACCTAAGATTTAAAGAGATGTACCAATTAACCAATGAAGAGACTTTAAACCTTGTCCTGTGAACCACAAAGATGTCGATCAATTAGTGAAAAATTTTCTATAATGTTTAATTCTACATATATTCGGCCATGATACTTAAAGCGAACGTACGTTCTTATATAGGTTTCACCAGTAATCACTCATGGAAGAGTTTGATCACATCGCAATGAACATAAGTAAATTTGTTCACCAAAGAATACCCGTGTATATGTTTGTTTCTACCCATATTGATGTTTTTATTCTTTAGCCCACACAGAGATCGTACGATTAATAAATGTCGGTTTCGTTCCCTGTATGTTAATCGAATAAACGACATCTTCGGTTAATAAAGAGGAGCATTATTGTACATTTCAGCAGTTACGCCAGGCAACAAGCAGAAGCAAAATAAAGAAGGATTGGGGTGATAGGCGTGTATACTGCAATATACGGACGGGTCTCCACAGGTATGCAGGCTACAGAGGGGCATAGTTTAGAACACCAGATTGAGCTTTGTATGAACAAAGCATATGAAATGTGCATTCTGCAAGATTCCATTAAAGTTTTTCGTGAGGAAGGGTTTAGTGGAGAAGATGTAGATCGGCCAGCTATGAATGAACTACGGCAAGCAATTAGCACTCGAATAGTAGATCGAGTTATAATCACCCATCCAGATCGTCTGTCGCGTGACTTAACTGATAAATTGTTTTTGTGCCGTGAATTTGAGTCGCGTGATGTTCAATTGATTTTCGTTGATACGGAGTATCAGAACACACCTGAAGGACAGCTTTTTTTTAACTTGATGAGTGTTATTGCTCAATATGAGCTTTCGCTTATTAAGAAAAGAACGGTTCGAGGAAGGCTGAAAGCCGTAGAAAAGGATAAAAAAATCATGCCTATGCGTGTTCCCCCCTTCGGCTACGATTGGGTCGATAGGCAGCTGATTGTAAACCAGATGGAGGCAGAGTATGTGAGAAAGGTCTACCACTGGTATCTAAACGAAAATATGACGATTCGTCAAATCGGTACTAAACTCTTTGAAATGGGGGTCCCACCAAAACGTTCAGTAAGTGGAAATTGGGGAGGAAGTTCCATTGGCAGGATGCTAAGTTCAGAAATCTACATTGGAAAGTATTATTACAACCGTAGAAAAGTGAAGAAAGTTAAAGGGCAGCGGACTCAAAGCGGTGCTCCAAAAAAGACTTACACAGTCCGGGATAGAAGTGACTGGATATTGGTTGAGGTGGAACCTATTGTGTCAGAGGAGTTGTTCGAACAAGTACGGAAACAACGTGTTAAGAATAACACTCGATCTGGAAATGTACACTTTAATTATTTGTTGAAATCGCTCATCAGATGTGGTGATTGTGGTCGTACATGGGGAGGGACAACATATTCAGGGCGAAAGAACAAGAAGACAGGTACTAAAGTAAGATACAGGTGTTACCGTTGTCTTTATCTTTTCCCCAGGGTATACGGTGTAACTGATCGCTGCTCTACTCGCAGTATCCGTGCGGATGTACTCGAGGAGTTTATCTGGGATATGGTTATGGACGCTTTGTCTAATCCAGAAGACTATATGCAAAGATTGGATGGTCAAGTAGCAGAAGTTATTGAAGAATTGCAATTAACCACAGGTAAGATCCAGAGTCAGATCGAGGGAAAAAGAAAAGAGACAGAAAAGTTGAAAATCATGTTCCGGCGGGACGTCATTTCGGAAGAAGAGCTCGCGGCTGAGTCTCATAAAATAACTCGGGAGATTCATGATTTGCAAGCACAGCTTGAACGATATGAAAAACAGATCAAGACACACAAAGAACGGCATTTTTCTCAAGAGGAAAGCCTAAAGGCAATGGAGCGAATAAATATGTTTATCAGCAGCAAAGGAGCGGAACTAGCGTTTGATGATAAGCGATTTATTGTTGAATCGCTCATTGACGAAATTATCATTAAATCAGATGAAGGAGGGTATAGCATCAGTATAGTTGGGAGCCTAAGTGAACTTTCTGGGACTCAAGAGGGTAGAGGGAGGGATATTACCTTGACTCTAAATAAGAAATTATCAGTGTAACATGGATAAGCAACTAAGAACGTGAGGTTAGAACAATGGAAAATTTTGAAGCAACAAAGTTCATCACTAATTAGAGCGAAGTGAGCATTAAAGGTATAAATTTACCAAAGGGAATGGCGTGGAAATGAATGAGTGAGGGTCGTTATGGCGGAGGAAATGACTTGAGGCGAAATTTGTTTATATTTTATCCCCACAGGACTCGGTTTGGTCATTTAGGTAGAGTGTGACGTGTGTAATCGTGAGTTTGATAATTCTGAATGGTAAGCGAAAAGCTCATAGGGATTATAGGAGGAACGGATATTTAGTTTTTGTTCAACTGTTTTTCCCTTGTACAGGCACTTCCGGGCACTGGCCCACATACAATGAAATGACCATGAACCCGTAAAGCTGTTGCGGCCGGTTTCATTGAACATAAGCGGGAGGTGTCGCAAGTGTCTGGACTGATAAGTGCTGTCGCTCTGCTGATAAAAGAATTGACACTGCTGGTGTCCTACGTTAGAAACAATGCATTTCCACAGCCGTTAACAGAGTCAGAAGAGAGCCTGCATTTGGGTAGAATGGCGGAAGGAGATTCAAAATCCCGGAATATACTTATTGAACATAATCTTCGTCTCGTAGCGCACATAGTAAAAAAATTCGACAATACCGGTGAGGACATGGAGGATTTAATCTCCATTGGAACCATTGGTCTCATTAAGGCTATCGAAAGCTACCGTCCGAACAAAGGGACCAAGCTGGCCACTTTTGCCGCACGGTGTATTGAGAATGAGATCCTCATGCATCTTCGTTCACTGAAAAAGACCCGGAAGGACGTGTCGCTGCACGATCCTATTGGAACGGATAAGGAAGGTAATGAGATTACTTTAATAGATATTTTAGGCTCGGGAGCCGACGATCTGCTGGTGACAGTGGATCTGAATATTGAAAAGAGCAAAATATACCGCAACCTGGACATCCTGGATGACCGGGAGAAGGAAGTTGTGGTTGGGCGGTTTGGGCTGGATACAGGCGGGGAGGAGAGGACGCAGCGGGAGATTGCTAAGGAGCTGGGTATCTCACGAAGTTATGTTTCAAGGATAGAGAAGAGGGCGCTCATGAAGCTGTATCATGAGTTTTATAAGGCGAAGCGGTAAACACTTGAGAAAGTTAAGAAGTATTGTCCGTTAACAAATCAGCGTATTGAAAGCGACTTGTCTACGGATGGGTTGCTTTTGTTTAAGAAGAGGTACTTCTAGAAATGGGATTTAAGAATCACTAATATCGCTACTAGAGGAGCACTATGATGACATATAAGGAAGTATATGATCTCCATATTCAGTTGCTACATATTTATGGAAAAAGCGAGAAACATCAGGGGCCATATCAGAATCAAATAAATTATTTTAAGAGACAGTTTTTCTTTACAGAGGATATAGTTCAGCGAATTTTCGTATTAAATCAGCTCATAAAAATACATGAGAAGAGAAGGGAACAAATCATAAAGGGATGCTCTGAGAAATACTTCAAATAAGGTATTCTAAAACTATAGGACCGCCCAGAAAAACAGTTACTTTCGTTAGTAAGTCTACTGTTTGCTGTGATGTAACATTTATACTACATCATATCGGTCCAACAACCTTGAAAAATTCGACAATACAGGGGAAGATATGGAGGATCTCATCTCCATCGGTACCATCGGGCTGATCAAGGCTATCGAGAGTTACCGTCCGAACAAGGGCACGAAGCTTGCGACTTTTGCCGCTCGCTGTATTGAAAACGAATCCTCATGCATTTGAGCTCGCTTAAAAAAGACCAAAAAGGATGTATCCCTGCATGATCCGATCGGGACAGATAAGGAAGGTAACGAGATTACGCTGATTGATATCCTCGGTTCCGACGCGGATGATATTGTGAAGGAAGTGGATCTGAAGATCGAGAAGAGCAAGATTTATTGTAATCTGGATAATCTAGATGACCGTGAGAAAGAAGCTGTGGTGGGGCGGTTTGGACTTGATACAGGCGGAGAAGAGTGGACGCAGCGGGAGATTGCGAAGGAGCCTGGGGATTTCGCGGAGTTATGTGTCGCGGATTGAGAAGAGGGCGCTGATGAAGCTGTATCATGAGTTTTATAAGGCGAAGCGGTAAGGAATGAAACGATACTTATAAAGTAGTATTTCTTAAAATAAGACGTTAAAAAGGCGACTTTTCTGCGGATGAGTTGCTTTTTGTTTTGATGAGTTTCTTCTAGAAAATGAAGACTTGAAATCAAAGTATTGCATTTTATGGGTGTTATGATGGCATATATTGTATTAAAGGGAAAGGTCATAATAGAGGTTAATATTGAACGAAATTGTTCTAAAAAAGATCAACACAGCTAACTTTGTATTCTTGCTTTTGAAGGCTTTGTGCTTCCTATTTAATAGAAGCAATTAATTGTACAAAGGTAAAGTGTCTAGGAAATACTCATTTGGGTCGTTGCAAGAACAGAATTCCTTGCGCAGTTTACGGAATTTGGTGAGAGAACTGGGGTCGATTACCGGATCTTCCGGTGCCATATCGAGAAAATACTTAAACGACAGGTCATACCTTGAGCGTTCAACGATGTCTATGTCAGACAACTCAAATATGTCCTTTAACAGCAAATATTTGAACATTCGGATAGGATCGATCGCGTTGCGACCGTTATCCAAGCAGTATTTGTCTTTCAGTTCGTCATATATAAAGGTGAAATCCACCAGCTCGTTGATTTGCTGAAGCATATTACCCTTTGGCACCACGATGTTATACAGGTCCATGTAAGGACTTAATACCATTAATTGTTGTTGCCGTATCATCCGCTCACCCGCCCTCTTCCTAATGCTTTAATTATAAGACAAAAGAGGTAGAGTCTCCTCAATTTTCTTGAGAACCTCTACCTCTTTTGTGAAACGGACTTTTTCAGTAGCCTCGGCCTTAGCCGTGGGTGTTTTTTTTGACGCCTTTGTCGTCCGGTTAACGATTGTTCCTGTCGAAATGGCGCTAATGGGCAAATCAGCATGGTACTTCCCGAAATGACTGGATCGCATAATGCCGAATTTCGATATTGAAGGGGAGACGATTATGAAGGAGTATTCCAAGAAGAGCGGAGAGACCAAGTCCTATGGTGCACCCGTGTTGGACCATTGGGGCTCTCGTATTGCGTTGATGGACGCCGACCTGCAAACCGATCCTGTATGCGGCCAGCGTAACGAATAACAGCGGAGATGGGCACGCAAGCTTACCTAGCTGCTCAGCAATGGGCTCCGCCGATTGATTACCGGCGACAAACTGCGTTATTCAGGCTGTCCGCTGGCTGAACCTTTCATAGAACCGCATCTGTCTAGAGATTTACATTGATTTATCCACGCAATCTAACGGAAGGGTCCCGTCTTCGTTATCTGGCAATGCCAGGATGAAACGTTTGACCCGCATAACATATAATTTAAACGGGTTTATCGAATGTCAAGATGACAGCGATAAGCCCTTTTTCGGATAGTACTTTTGGAAGTGTTGTCTACAAACTCTGATTGAGAATTTAGTGATGTCTGGAAATAAATTTTTGTATTCGACAATTTTTTAATAGATAATATTACCTATTTGATATAATATTTAAAATGATTGTAAAAATAACAAGGAGGCCCAAGTTAAATGAAAAAGTATTCTTTATTGTCAGGCATCATCGTTTTATTATTTTTATTCTATTCGCTTACTGCACTAGCCGAGAAGAAAGATACGGAATTATCAACATCCCAAAGTCAAGTTGAAAGCTCAAAAAGTGTTACTGAAAATGTAACGCCTACTCCTTCAATGCAACCCATTCCGTCTTTCCCATCTACCATTTCACCCAATAGTATGGCTGCAAAAGAACCATCCGCAACGCCTATGCCCAGCATTAAAAGTCAATATGCAAAAGCATCTTCCAATAGTGTAAATGCTCTAGCAGCAACGGGTGTTCCAACTATTACTGGAGTTAAAACGAATCAGAACACGATATCATGGAACGTTTCTTATATAACTTCAGGGGTTTATGGAAACAGGCTTGAAATGTACAATTCCAAATTAGGTTGGGTTGATATTTCGAAGACCTATTATACAACCAATGGCTCTTACAGTGTCAGCAACTTGGACTTTGGAACCTACATGGGAAGGTTGACCTATTTGAGCAATGGTTCATGGGTCACGGTAGACCAATGGATCGAGCTTGCCGATACCCCCAAAATAGAGAGGGTTAAATCGACCAATAATTCTATTACTTGGAAAGTTATCTATCCTGCATCCGGAGTTTATGGCGACAGGTTGGAAATGTATTCTACAGTAGGCGGATGGGTTGATATTTCTAAGACTTACTACACAGTAAATGGGGAGTATACTTCAACTAATTTAACCCCTAACGTCTACTATATGGGGCGTCTTACTTATTTGAGCTCGTTAGAAGGCAAATGGTACACAGTTGACTTGCAAGTATTAACCAACCAGCTGTCCCAGCCAGTCAATCTTACTTTTGCAAAAACAAATAATTCAGTAAAACTTAATTGGAGCGAACCTTTGGATACGAGAGGCCAGCTTTTGAAGTATAAAATTTATAACAATAATGTATTGATTGGAACTACGGATCATTTGAATTATACGTATGATGTCGTAAAATCCGGAACTTACATATTTTCAGTATCGGCTTTTGACTCTACGGGAGAATCATTAAAAAGTAACAGTGTAACGATGCAACAAAATAATAATAGTCTCAAATATGTTTACAAGAATGGGCGACTAGACTACATTGTACTATCTAGCACAACAAAGCTAGTATTTCAATATGACCAAAATGGTAATTTGCTGAAGAAGGTAATTATGCCACTTTAATTTGATAATAAGAGTTTTATGTAAAAGTTAATCCAAAAGAGAATACATATTTTTATGTATGTGCTGAAGATAAATATGGTCAATCTGAGAAAGTTTCAATAGTTATTGATAAAATGAAGAACGTAATACTTATAAATATGATGAATACGGACGCTTAAGCTCCATTGAAAGCCCTATTTACTCCATTAATTTTATATATGATTTGAATGGGAATTTAATTAAAAAGAGCTTTATTAGCAAATGAAATATTAATAGAGGAAACCTCTAAACTGTCACAACCAGTCTAAGTTTCGTTGTTAGATAGGGAATTATTCATGTGCTTTTAACCTAAGAGAGTCTTGAAGAGATGAAGCTACACTGGAGTGCTTTTTGTCTAAAAGTATGAAGATGTCACAGGCTCTAACAGTCGGTGATTAAGGAGTTTAATGTTAATGGATCACAATAATGATTTTATTTCAATAAGCTAACAATATTTGTATAGGCTACATTGATAGTAGGTCTTAGCATTTTAAAAAACAAAAATAAAAATGATAGGAGAACTTTTGTGAAAAATCTATGGAATAAATTCTTAATCGTTATATTAATTCTTGCTTTAACAATACCTTCTATTAATTTTGCACCGGTGAATGCAGAGACTGCTAAAGAACCAGCGCAAAATGGGAAGAAATTATTTAATACTCATGATGATGTCACTACCACAGTTAAAGGAATTGACTCTGCTCCTCAGGACATTCACATTACATCCGTAACCGGAGCGGTATATGAGCCTGAATGGCGAAAACAAGTACAGGAGAAATCCTTGTTTAGTTTTAACAAGCGATTACATAAACAAAATAGATTCGTGTACACAAAAAAAGACTTGGAAGAACTACTTCTTAATGGGGTAACTGAAGAGGATATTTATGTATCAGACCAACTTGGGAATGAATGGTTAACCCAACCACGTGAGTTAATTGAACGAAAAAAAGCTATGAATCAGACATGGGAAGAGGTCGAACAAAATCTAAAATCGGAAAAAGAGGCGGAACTTAAAGAGTTACTTAATGAAAATCCAAACATAGAGACGAATCTGAAAAGGAAAAATAAAAGTTTAAGTACGGCTGAGAAAATTGAAATAATTAAAGCTGCTAAGTTGAATAATAAGAAATCAATCGATTTCATTCTCCAAAGCTACGAACAGATGGGTAGCGAAGAAGTTCAAAATGAATCACAAATTAAACATACAGATGAATTAACTTCAGTTACTGAGGCCACTTATAGTTTATCAGTCACAGATTCCGTGTATTCTGAGGGAACCCTTACTAAATTTGCTACAATCTTTTCAACGGCTGATTATTCACAAGACATAAATAGTATTTATAATGGTTTAATTACTCAGATGCAAATTAATCAGACAAAGAAACCCCAATTTTCAGATCATAGTGGTTCTAGTGAAACTACGGATCCGGCATCAGGAAAAATGGTGTGGAAGAAAACAGATATTAGCTTACCCGGTAGGGACGGATTGGACTTAAACATTGGGGTCATGTTTGATTCTAACAACGCATTCCCTTACATGAAGTATTACAATTCCGGAATTAATGATATGAAAAAGTATAATTATTTGATCTCCCGCTATGACTTAGGCATGGGGTGGTCGTTCATGTTCCCGTCCATTCAAATGGCTGAGGGCGGATATATGTACTATCATCATGGAGATGGAGCCGTATATCAGATTGATTTGAGTTCAACGGATGCTGTGGGGAGTTATACCCATTTAGTGGGCTACTCTGGGAAGGACCTGCGCCTGGTCCAGGATTATCAGGGTTTATTTAGTAATGGACAAGGAGTTTCTGCTTTTTATTTAGAATATGCTGATAAAAAACGAGAATATTTTGCGGCCGATGGCCGTTTGCTTGGAATCGTGGATCGTTATGGTAACATGATTAAGTTTCAGCATACCGCTCGTACTGTCTACGATGGGCAGACGTATCAAGTGATCTCCTCTATCACAGATACGATGGGGCGTGTCGTTAACTTTGCGTACCAATCCAACCTGCAGACACCGGATGATGCTAATTTTGCAGGAGAATCTATTGTGGTGACGGTAAAAGATCTGAATGGCACAGACCAGCAGCATGTGACATATATGAAAAGCAGGGCGAGTATGACGCTAAATGGTCAATTTAGTGGATACGTACCCGCATTTCAGTATATTCAAAGCCCTAACAATGAAGTGGTTAGTTTTCATTATGTGGATGATGGATATGTTAAATTTGATTATTCCCGAAAGCAATATGTGAGCCCGTATACGGGTACGAATTTTTCCACCTTGCTACAAATGATTCAATATCCGCGTTCAGTGACTTGGTTTCAATATGAGAAGTTCTCCAGTAATTTGGGAGATGCTGGCTTTACGGAAGAATTCCGCGTCAAGTCTAGAAAAGATACCTTATTTAAATACAATGCTGGCAGTGGTAACTTTAGCACATCCAGTACCGATCCGGGATATAATCAAATAAATTATACGTATACTGGAAACTATACTGGTTACACAGCAAATTATGGTGTGCCAAGCGCATATACCTATTCCAGTACCTCGACGATTCAGAGTACATCTGCGATGAATGGGTTATCCACTACCAGCCTATTTAACCAGGATGGGCAAAACCTGTCTACGACGACCAGGGCTGCCAATGGTGAAAGAACCGTTGTTACCAATCAAAGTTTTGATCCGACATACAAAAGTAAGCCTACTCAGATCCAGACCTCTGATTATAGTAGTGACAGTGACAGTTCTCCGAATCAACTATATTCCCAACTGAGCTATACGGACTGGGGAGGAATAATAAGCGAGACGAAGCCTCTAACACAGGTCCAGTTTAATGATGCTGCAACCAAAGAGAAATATACCAGCTCTTATACGTACGATCCTACCTATTATTTTCTCAAAACGAAATCTTCATATCAAAATAATAATACGCTGTTAACCGAGAAGTACGATTATTATGCGAATGGACGCTTGAAGAGCTATACCAATCCCAAAAATGAAGTGACAAGTTATTTTTATACCGCTATCGATGGAAGTACAGTGACATCTAATTTCTCGAACCCCGATATTAATGTAGTTGGAAAGCTGATGAGTATTCGAGAAATTAAAAATTTGGGGAATGGTAAACAAGCCATCACCACAACGAATCTAAATGAAGATACCAATTATGTATATCCATATGAAGTGATTAGCACCTTTACGACGAAAGATAGTACAGGGCAAAATATCACTGAGACCATAAAGAAAACGATGACCTATGATTTAGCCACCGGTTTAATCAAAACAGAAAGCGATGGAAATGGAAACGTGACATCGTACTCCTATGATGCATTAGGCAGGATTACGAATGTGACGTATCCAAACTTCAAGAATCTGAATAATGTGACCTACAGTGTTTCAGATGAATATACCTATAGAAATATCAATACACCCGCCGATATAGACGCGCAAAACTCG
Source organism: Paenibacillus oryziterrae (assembly GCF_042610485.1). Classification (NCBI taxonomy): domain Bacteria; kingdom Bacillati; phylum Bacillota; class Bacilli; order Caryophanales; family Paenibacillaceae; genus Paenibacillus; species Paenibacillus oryziterrae. The sequence continues at coordinate 15,469 of NZ_JBGJZO010000035.1, forward strand.
GGAACGCTTAGTTTATGGGTTCATTACAACCGCAAGTATACGGAAACCGCGACGGGTAAGGAGACCCTATTATCGAACCAGAATTCTTTATATGACGGACTTGGCTTTTTAATGTATGATCAGCAGTTCAGTGAGGGGCAAGTACAGACCGCCCAATACCGTGCGGATGATCTCGGGCATGCCATTTATCAATTGGACCCAATGGGGAATACCATAACTGTCGCTTATGATGCATGGGGTGCACAAAAAGAAGCACTAGATCCATACGGGAATCTCTATGTATCGGAGTCTAGACGAAAATCTCGTCAATTGGTGAACTATTTTGTAGCTGCTGGAGATGTTGCAAGCTACCGTAGCAATCCGTCGCAAAACAGCCTGAAATCCAGCTATGTGGAGCAAGATTATGACCAGTGGGGCCAACTACTTACCAACCGGTTGTACAAAGATTGGCCGAATGTAAGCGCACCTTCGACGGAAGGCTATACCTATGACATTGCCGGAAATCTGGTAAGTTATGTCGATCCTAAGCGTAATTTGAATGGAGAGGGTGTCACTACGAAGTATTCGTATGACGCGCTCAATCGATTAAACGAAGTGAAGAATGCGCTGGGGGAAATCTCGAAGTATCAGTATGATGCAAATGGGCAAATCATTGGCTCAACCCTGCAGAGCAATGAATCCAGTTCTCCAATCGTAATTAGCGGGAAGACGTTCAACGAAATTGGATCATTGGCTTCAAAGGCTGACCCAGCGGCCCAAGAAACCTCCTATATGTACAACAACCTGGGTCAACTCAAGCAAATGAATGATCGTAACGGAAGCATGTTTACGTATCAGTACGATGAGCAAAATCGGTTGACGACACTAAATGCAACAGGTAAAACTGGTGAAAGCCAGCAGGTCAAGACTATCATTGGCAGCAATGGAATTCTCTACGACACCCAAGAGAAATACACGAATGGTACCCAAATATCTTCATTGACCACCCAGATGGATGGTTTGAAGCGAATCGTATCTATTCAAATGCAGGGTGGGAACAATTTTTCCTCGAGATTGCAATTAAATTATGACAAGAACAACCGGGTCAGCCTGCTAAATATAAGTGGAGACGGTTCAACTGGTGTATTTTCTACTCGGTATAAGTATGACAAATCCAGGCTGGATAAAGTACAGACCGACGGTCAGTCAACTTTGAATGATTCTGAGGCGGCCAATGTGAAATATGCTTACTATCCAAATGGACAAATTCAGTCCATAACGTACCCACCGCTAGCAGATGGAAGTATTTTAAAGACCGAATATATCTACAATAATGTAAACCGGTTAACAACAGTTACGAACAAAAAAGGTTCGGCCTTGTTATCCTCCTCCAGTTATAGTTATGATGATAATGGGAACATCCTAACAACGACGCAGACGGCAAGTAATCAACCGACACAAACGAATACGTACACGTATGATAAACTGAATCGTCTGGAGAGTATCTCACGTAGTGACGGGTCTTCGGAGAGCTACACGTATGATTTGCGAGGGAACAGATCCACGTTAGTCGCTACTGCCAATGATTCATTTGATATGACGGAGACTAGTTATCAATATGATTTGTTTAATACATTAATCGCTTCAACCAAAGGAAGTAGCACCACAACATTTGATTATGGCGCAGATGGTATGCGGTATAAGAAAACTACTGGAACCAGTGTGAAGCAATACCGGTATAATCCGAATCGGGAAGTAATCTCGGAAGTAAACGGAAGCAACACAGTGACAGCAGATTATGTTCGTGGAGACCGACTCTTGGTTAAGAAGGACAGGTTATCGAATAAAGACTATTACTATCTCTATAATGGTCATGGTGATGTAATTCAAATCGTGGATAAGAGTGGAGCCATCGTTAACTTCTACGCGTATGACGAGTGGGGGAATATTACCAGCCAGGTAGAGGGAACGCAGAATTCCTTCAAGTACGCTGGAGAGATCTATGATGAGGAAACGGGACTTTATTATCTGCGGGCACGGTATTACGATCCTAGTGTAGGGCGGTTTTTAAATGAGGATACGTATGAGGGGCAGATTGATAATCCGCTGACATTGAATTTGTATACGTATGCTCATAATAATCCCTTAATGTTCATTGATCCATCAGGAAACAAAGTTGTTTTCAGCGAAAATCAATATGATTATCTAAAAAGTCTTGAATATAAGGGTAACGCTGGGCAGAAAAAATGGGCTAGGCAACAATTAGACGCTGGGATGGCATTTTATGATACGAACACGAAAAAAATTGTTTCAGGATCTTTTGATAGTGTTACCGAAGATCATACTTGGACAGGTATGGTATTTGATACTGTTGTTGCAGGAGGAGTTGGACTCACTAAGTCTCTTATTAGTAAAGGGGTTTCTCTTGTTAGTAAAGGGGTTTCTAGCCTTGTTGGTAATGGCGTGGGTAAAGTTGGTTCTTTGGTTATTGAAACAGGCGGTAATTTCTCTGCAAGTGAAATTAGCGCTGCTAAGTATATGCAACAATTAGGAAATAAAGTTGTGTTGAGGAATCCTGTTGGAACTAGAGCGGGAGGAGGTACATCTGATTTACTTGTAAATGGTATGAATTATGATGTATATACGCCTACTACTAACAATGTTAGTCGTATTATAAGTGCTATGGCATCAAAAAATTCTCAAACAACTGGAATAGTATTAGACCTTTCTCAAACCTCGGTTACAGCAGAACAGCTAGGGAACGCTTTAGCTCGAGTTAGAGGCAGTATCTCTGCGGCTGGAAAGACGCCGAATATTACTGATATAGTCATATTTTCTAAGTGACAAAGGAGGAGTTATATGCCGAAGATAAAATGTAACTGCGGAGAAGTTTTACGATATGGAGATATTCCGTGTAAAATTGAATTTAAATTCATATCTGATATTGAATATGATACGATTGAAAACCAAGTTGATTCAGAGGAATTATACATGAAAATGAATAGTTTCCTTAAGTGTCCTAATTGTAATAGGTTGTGGGTGTTTTGGAATGGATTTGATGAGCAGCCTGAGGAGTATACATTAAATAGTTAAATATTTGTTTTGAAACCTTGATTGGCTTCGTCCTTTCAAGGTTTTTTCCTACTTGATCCGAATCCATCATTCAACCAGTGAAGACATACATGATTGACCATATGCGAGTGTAATAACTCCCAGTTGGTTTGCTAGTTGTTTATCTATAGATGCCTCCATCCAGTATGGATTAACATGGCTAAAGACCCGTGGGATCCTCACCTGAGAAAGTTACGCGAGCTTATGGAAGATGAGAAAGTGACCATTCTTCTTCCGTCCATCGTACGTGACGAGTGGAATAGTAACCGTTATGAAAAAGTTCAGAAACCTGCGCTGCAAAACGTAGAGAATAAAATCAATATGTTGAAGAATTTAAAACAGATTTTCCATGAAAGCATTGAACTACAGCGCTCATTGACTATACTAAAAAGCCAGTAAGAGGAACAGGCAGTTGAAGGGTTTGCCCTGAAAAGTATTAGATCTGACGGATCTATCTTTCTGCATGTCTCGACCAAGCAAATTATACTAACCTCTCATGTTCAACAATTGGCGATTGAACAAGCGCTACGAAAAGAGGATCCCTTCCAAAATAAAAACAGTATGGCGGATGCGCTCCTATTGTTTAGTTTTGTGGAGTATTCACGAAAACATAATATCAAGTCGGTATGCTTTGTAACAGATAGTATACAGACTGGGTCAAATCAGTTGATTATATGATGGTAAATAACAGATTGGGGTTGGATGGGGCAATTACAGAAATTTGGGGAAGAGGTTCAAGCAACAAGCTGGTTCTTCTGGATAAGTTGACCTAGATGTATAGATAGACCGTTAGAATGGAGGGTATAATATCACATGAAAAATGATATCCTATATAAGTTGAACTATAATAATTCAGCAAGTTGATCGTTTTCCAAACGAAGGAAAAGACCATCAATAATGGTCTGTGTATCGAGAGCAATGTTTTCCATAAACGCAGCAACTTTTTTGCGGATCTCTGAGACGGTATGGAAAAACACGTTGTTAATGCATCCGATTTTAGCCATTTCCAAAGTCCCTCCACCAGGTTCAATGCTGGGCTATACGGTGGTAAAAAAACCAATTCAAGGCGCTCTTTATGACCTTCCAGAAAGGGTTGAAGTAATTTCGCATGATGAATACGAGCATTATCCATTACCATGACAATTCTTCCTTCAGGGTACGCTTCAACCACCATTTGTAGGAAGGACAGAAACGTCTCTGCGTTATACTGCTCGTCTTCTTTCCAGAGAATTTGAACCGTCATATAATTCAGTACAACTAACAACTTGACGCCGCGATGTTTGCCTGTGGTCCGGATGACGCGTTGTTTGCCTTTGAGAAACCACGTGTGCTAAAGCGCTTGGGAATCCCGGATCATGGACTCATCTTCGAAGAGCAAATGAGTAATATCTTCGTCCATTAGTCTTTTTTCAAAGCAGGAAACGTCACCTCTGTAAAGACTTGTAGCTTGGCTTCATCCGCAGCAGCTAACGTATACGTGGGTTTCGTATAGCTGAGTCCAAGACGGTGCGCCATTTTGGAAATGCCACGAAGCGAATAGGACTGACCGAACTCCCGCTTGATATATTCACCAATGAGATAGAGGGTCCAGCTATATTTACTTTCAAACCCTACTTCGTGTGGAACCGAGGATACGATCGTCGCTTTCAGTTGTTCCTGTTGTTCTTTGGTCAGCCGCTCTGGCGCTCCCGTTGAATAGTTGATTTGCAGTCCAGGTATACCTGCTTCGCGATAGGCACGCATCCGTTCACTAAAGAAGACCCGCAAGGACGTGTCGCTGCACGATCCCATTGGAACGGATAAAGAAGGAAACGAAATTACTTTAATAGATATTTTAGGCTCGGGAGCCGACGATCTGCTGGTGACAGTGGATTTGAATATTGAGAAGAGCAAAATCTACCGCAACCTGGATATCCTGGATGATCGGGAGAAGGAAGTTGTGGTTGGGCGGTTTGGGCTGGATACTGGTGGGGAAGAGAGGACGCAGCGGGAGATTGCGAAAGAGCTGGGTATCTCGCGCAGCTATGTGTCAAGGATAGAGAAGCGGGCGCTGATGAAGCTGTATCATGAGTTTTATAAGGCGAAGCGGTAGGAGTTATGGAGTCTGTCTAATGACAGGCTCTTTTTTGTTGTCGGAAATGGACATGTAGTTACAAATAATCATGTAAAAGCAGGATCTTCATGTAAACATTTGAAATTTGATGTTATAATTTGGATAAACATTAGACTAGGATTTAGGGATCATAAATATTTCCTGTAAGGAGGTTGCCGAATGAGTTTTCTGATTAATCCCGTTAAAGAAGCTACATATCTTTCTATTCAAAAATCAGACAGATACCGTCCTATATGCTACGTTTTTTATCAGAAATATCGTCAGGAATATAATGCGTATATGTTTCTGGATGAGATACATCAGGAATTGGTAAAATCAGAAATTTTCGGTGCTTACTTTACGGATTACACTCAAAAGGAATTGGAAGAAGACCTTAAGTCGCTTGTAAAATGGAATAACCTAATCATTCATCAAGATGAGTCCCATGCACAACGCATCGAGGATTTTTATAAGCGTAAGAATTACTATGAGGTCACACAATATACCATTTCATTAGAACGTACTTTAGAGGAGATGCGGCATAATCTACAGGCGATTCGCGGAGGATCTTTCGAGCGTGTATTAGCGGATCATATTTTAGAGGATCTGACTAAACTTAAAAAGTGGAATCCTTCGAACAAAGAATCAATAGGGGACATCCGGAACATCTGGCGTGATCTTATATCCCGCTTTGAAGCTCTTCGTAACGGTACTGCCGACTTTTTGTCGCACGTAAACAGCGAACCATACGAACGTCTTATTCGCACAGAATCTTTTCTGCCATACAAAGAAAAGTTTGTAAGCCTATTAAGCGACTTCGTGGTAGGTATTATGGAAAAGAAAGATTTAATTGAAGAAAGCCTCAGTCTAATTGATGAAAAAGATATTGAGAATGTCATTTCCATAATTATTTCATACGAAGCAGAACAACAAATAAATGACATGTTTGAAGAAGAACTTGTCTTAGAGCGAAGAAGAGCAGAGTGGCTAGGTTTTAAAGGGTGGTTTGTGGAGATTAATGGCCGCAAAGCGAGTTCTCGATTTCTTATCGAGCAGACACGTGGTACTATTCAGAAAATTGTACGGATTGCGGATCAGATCAGTGATAAATTCAATTACTTTAAAAGTCGCAAGAATGACTACTTGGAACTAGCTCGTATCTTTGCAAATACCTCTGGCATAAGGGAGTGCGATATTATAGCTGGTGCTATGTTCGGTGCTTCTAATACAAAACATTTCTTAGTTCCGCACAAATCCGAGGATGAAATTACGAAACATGTCTGGGAATGCGATCCATTCGAACTACCGCTTAACAAAAAGACACCTGGAAACCGTAATAAACGTACCAAACTGCCTATTTACGAAAACCCCTTAGCTCAGATGGCCCTAATTCAGGAACATTTGGAGAAGACACGGATAATACAAGAGCAATTTAATAGTTTAATCAAGGATGGGAAAATTGTGCTGGAGGAGATCGGTGTAGTATATCCTGAAGTGCGGGATTTATTGCTTGAGTTATTAGGACAAGCCATGGTTACAAAAAAATTTGAAAGTAGAACAGAAGATGGTCGTCGATTTTATCTTAGGTTACGTTCTAGTGATCGTATTCGCTTGCGTTCCACTGACGGTACCCTGACGATGAGTGATTATGAGTTTGTGTTTATGGAGGGGAATCATGGATAGAGATCAGATGATTCTCCAGGAATGTGTTGAAGCTTTGTTTCATTATTATTGGATTCATCGTGACAAGCAGGCGGACCTATATTTTCAGATTCTCTCTAGAAAAGCAGATATTGCTGACATAATGCGAGATTACTTTGGCTATCGTTTAATATTACGTACTGAGTTTATTAAATTAGAGAAAATACCAGTCTCTTCTAAGCCCTTTATGGGTATTAATAACTTTTCAACAGTGCACCATTATATGTTTTTTTGCTGCTTTCTTGCTTACTTGGAAGACAAAGGTGAAGACCAGCAGTTTACTTTGCAAAACGCATGCGATGCTATTCGCATGTATTATCCGGAAGATGCCATCCATTTCGCCTGGGAGGAACGTCCACATCGTAGGGCATTTGCAGATGTTTTACAACATTGCGTTATGTTAAGGCTCGTTTATGTCGTAGATCGCGATATCGATGGATTCAGAGACGATAAAAATCACGATGTTTTATTTCAGACAACCCCATATTTTCGTCATTTTGCCCCACTTTACTTCTTAGATCTTAATAAAATCCAAAGCTGGAGTCAATTAGAAGAACATGTTACGAAAGAAATTACAAATAACACAACACCAAAACAGCGGGTTCTACGTAGAATTTTTTTAGAATCGGCCATATATGATGATGAACTTTCAGAAGAGGAAGTTATTTTGCTCGAAGATAGGCAGGAGTTTGAAAGACTAAACGAAATGATTTCTGAGTCATTTGAATATTGGCATCTCGAACGGTACCATCGTACAACGATGCTCACACATTCAGAAGTTCGTTATGGAGACTATTATCCAAAAGATGATCAAATCTCAAATGTAGCTGTACAGTATGCGACCTTTATTTGGGATATGGTAAATGAGCAAAAAGTAGCCCTTGACCACAATGGGCGTATTACATGCACGGAATATGAGGCGCTAAAATGGTTTCAAGCAATAAAAGAACTGCATAGTCATGGGTGGACCAAATCGTTTACAGAACGACCTGTCACTCTCATTTGGAGAGAAGTTATGGAATATATGTCTGACTTTCATATGGCAGAAGTACAGATGGACAAGCAGGTTGTATTTTATTCTGCTACTGGCCGAGTTACAGGAGATTATGCTTAATCTAATAGCGGAGGTAATGGGTAATGAATTCGTTTCATTTATATCGCTTTGGTCTTGTTAATTTTTGGTACCATAGTGACACAATTTTTGAGTTTAGTAATGGACGCCTTTTTGTTCGTGGTGCAAACGGATCTGGCAAGTCAGTTTCTACTACCATGGCGGTGCCCTTTTTGCTAGATGGTGATAAGCGACCGTCACGTCTTGATCCATTTGGTTCGCAAGATCGGCGAATGATTGATCTTTTGCTGGGAAATAAACATGTGTCTAAGCGCGAGGAAGGTACTGGATATTTATATACAGAATATCGCAAAGGAGATACCTTTGTAACTGTTGGCATCGGCTTGAATGGAAAACGGCGGGAGAGCGACAATACTTTGCAGACATGGTATTTTATCCTTTACAATAAGAGAATTGGGTATGATGTTAAGTTGTACGAAGAAAAGATTGTAAGCGGAGAATGCCAAAAGTTTCCTTTAACTATGAGCGACTTAGCAGACCATATTGGCAGAGACGGAGAAGTAACAGATAGCCAACAGCGTTACATGGAGTTAGTGAATCAAAATATTTATCGTTTTAAAACTACGCAGGAGTTTAAAGAACTGATTGGCGTACTGCTTCAGCTAAGAAGTCCCAAACTCTCCAACGCTGTGAAAGCGAGCGAAGTATCCAATGTTCTCTCTGATGCTCTTCCTGAATTGTCACAATCTGAATTAGCTCCGCTATCTTCGTCATTGGAGAGTATGGATAGCCTGCAAGCAAAGAAGGCTCGTCTTGAGAAGGAACTGGGGTTCCTAGCGATGTTAGCGGATGCGTATGATACTTACAATAAGTTTTCTCTATATGAGAAAGCGAAGCACTTTATATACAGTGAAAAACGACTTTATGAATCAATTGAGCTCATAAAGAAATATAAATTTTCTGAGGCTATAGCGATGGAAAATAAAAAAGATTTAGAACATAAACGGACAGAACAAACTAACATTAAAGAAACTCTCCATAAAAAAATCGCTTTATTGAATGGGCATGCCCTCTTTACAATGGAGGAGGAGTTAGACAAAATAAAAAAAGTTTTACAGAATTTAGTGCATAAACTGCAAGGTACAACGGAAGCCATGGAGACTAATGCAACTCAGCAGCGTGAGGTGGAGGAACGAATCAAGAAAAATGAGGGAAAGGAATACAAGGCTGCAAAAAGCCGGGAAGATGTGCTCTCTGAGCTCGAGGCGCTTGCGGATGATACTTTTTTCTTATCACATACTACTTTAAGTCAGTACTTTGAACAAAATCTTAAGGGTTTTTCGGATGCAGGATTTAAAAACTGGCAAGAAATTCTTCATGAGTATCATATCAGGGTACAGGAAATCGCGGGCCAATTACATTCCTTACAAGCACGGCTCGAACATGAGGAGCAGTTGCAGCAAAATTTAGCAATTGAAGAAGAGCATGTAAAGGAAATAGAGGTAGAGATCCGTGCATTAAGGAAAGAACATAATAAAAATGCAGATATAGTCGAGCATGAAGTTATGGAATGGGCGGAGGGAGCTCGACAATTTCAAGTCCAGCCTAATGAGCTTCTTGAAGCACGGGAAATTTTGCAGGGTATTGGGGAACTATTGGATGAATCATCCACTGCAGCAGTTATAGATTGGATAAATAATTTGTTCCACAAACGTCTTACCGGACTCCAAGAAGAGCGAGCAAACATCACAGCCACCATAGGTATTCTCCAAAAGAAAATCGAGGACACAGAGACACAGCTTTATGAACTGTCAGTTCATAAAGAAATAATGCCTGAGCTTACTGCTTCTGAGCTTATAAAGATGGAGCACTTGCGCACACAGAATATCCGTACTGCGTATTTTTACGAGACCGTTGAGTTTTTAGATCATATAGATACGTCTGTAAAAGAAGCTATTGAAGGTGCAATCACTCGAGCAGGGCTTCTAACAGCACTTATCGTGCATGAAAGTGATCTTTCAATGGTTACTGATTCTATGACTGTGGTACAAAAAGGCTCTTACAAAAAAGAAAATATGCTGACTTATTTGCGTTCCGTACCAACTAACGGGCTCTCTGAGAATGACATTGATGCTGTGCTACAAACTATATCAATTGTTCCCCATGAAGAAGGATATATACTTGAAACGGGGGAGTTCCGAAGCGGCATGATTGGGGGATTAGCACCCCGATATGAGAATTTCTATATTGGAGAATCAGCGCGTGAACAAATTCGTGCTCGCAGGCTAAACGAATTGCAAAAGCTAATTGAGGAACTCATGAGTAGAAAATATGAATTGGATTCTGAATGTTGTTCTATCGAAAATCAGCAGCGTTTACTTCACATGGAGAGAGAGATATTTCCATCAATGGAAGTGTTGCTCGGTTCATTCACCCGCTATGAAAACAAGACCCAGGAACGAGTAACCCAGCTTTCTATGATGGAAAGACTACATACGGTTCTGCGACTTTACCAAAACGATACTCAAGTAGCGCGAAATACGCTTTACTATGCAGCAGAAAGCATGGAACTTCCACTCACGTACACCAGTTATCAAAGAGCTCTTAGTGATATTGAACATTACAAATATATGCTAACTGAGCTGCATAGGGTACACAGAGCGTGGCTTGATGCATATCAGTCAATATCTGATTGTGTGTCGGAGAAAGGACATTTGTTAAATTTTCATGAGTACCTTACAGATGCCAGAGCTGAGATTGAGCAAGATATTGAGCGTAATAAGTCTTATCAAGCGATGTATCTCAAGGAAATTCATGATCTTGGCGATACAGATGTAAAGCAAGAAATTGAGGTAGCAAGAAAGGCAGTTCAGAGATCAGATGAATTGTTGGAAGTAAATCTTAAACTAATAAATGAAACAGAACAAAGTATTCGCAGCTTAAAAGAGAAACTAGAGAAAGAGCAACCACTTATGGAAGAAAGGCTACGATTGGTCAACGCATGGAGAAAATTATATGAAAAAGAGATTTCCTTTGGTTTAGTTTGTCATTCAAAGAGTCCTGCCCAGGTAATAGTTGAATTAGAGGGAACTTGCAAAGAATTTTCATTAGATATGGTGCTTTTAGCACTGAATGGTGCGGAAGCCCACGCTCAGCGTGAGCTTGAGGACTATGTCCTTAAGCAATCTCGATGGAGATTTCCGTTTGAGATTTCGGCTAAAGACAAGGAAGACGCATACTGGCAAATCTTTGAGCAGCACTGCTCGCGACAGTTTTTGGTATTTGCGCCTCAGCATGTGGAGGATACACCGCGTGAAGTGCATAGCCAAGTTGCTGATCAATTAAAACTTATTTCGGGACATATACAGAAAGAGGAGCAAAAGTTGTTTGAAAAAGTGCTTATTGATGTCATCGGTACTGCAATTCATGAGAAAGTAAGATCCGCGAAGAGATGGGAGCAAGATGCTAACGCAATGCTGCAGCGTGTAACCGGCACGATTCAGATGCGACTTGAGTGGGTTCCTCTCACTAGCAAAGAAGAGGACCAAATTTCGACGACTGAGTTATTGTCATACTTGTCCAAGGAATCTGTCTTTTTGACGCCATTACAAAAGGAAAAAGTACGCCTGCATTTTACATCCAAGATTAATGAAGTTCGCAAAAAATACAAAGATGACACCAGCTTTTCTATGTTTGAAGAGATGAAAAAGGCGTTGGATTACCGCAAGTGGTACCGATTTGATATGTTCATCACACGCAAGGGAATTCCAGAAGAACGTTTTACAAATAAGGTGTTTGGGGAACTTAGCGGAGGTGAAAAAGCGATGAGTATTTATTCGCCATTATTTGCAGCGATAGCAGCCAAATACTCTTATGCTGCACCTGATGCCCCTCGTGTGATTTCTCTAGATGAGGCGTTTGCAGGTATTGATAGTGAAAATATTGCACAAATGTTCCAACTCGTTCACGACTTTGAATTTGATTATATTATGAATTCTCAGGTGTTATGGGGGTGTTATGATACGGTAGATGAACTCTCCATTGCTCAAATTCTACGCTCTGTAGATTCTCCAGTGCTCGCTGTTGCACGTTATTATTGGGACGGTAAAGAAAAACATCTTCTATCGGTAGAGAATAATATTGAGGAGTATTCTCGCGATGCAGGATAAGTGGCAATTAATCGAGATTTTTCGGCGTAGCGGCGGCTTCAATCGCCTCTTCGATTTGTTTCGTAAGAAGTTTGAAAGCTATGGGGCATTCGGCACCGTTAAAATGCTGCCTACTAGAGAAGAGGAAAAAGCACTAAGGGGATTTCTTGGCGTTCGATACAAGGGACCGCGTTTTCCTGCAATAGACTTTGAAAAAGCGGTCATGGAAGCAGGTTACTCGATTTCTCTAATTGAGTTGTTAGAGCTCTATTATGGCCGTCAATTACTTACTAAGCGTGAACAAAAGGAATTAAAAGTTTCAGCATGGGAGAATCTTTTTGTACGCGTAGAACAAAATTTTATTATGCGATTCAATGTTTCTGATTCTGAGCAAGAATGTTTTTTCCAGAAGACATTTAAATGGTTTGATAGATTAAAAGCGGGAGATGTCAAAGGTCATAGGATTTTGAGTATTGCTTTTGATAGAGGCGCAAATGTTGATTCAGAATTATTCACCTGTATAAGCGCTCTTTGGCATTTGCTCATGAGAAAGGACGAGATGTTTAGAGCTTGTGGAATATCTATTGGGAAAATTAGGTTGCCTATGTTCGCTGCTTATGTTACCGAAGATTCACATGCTTTTGATAAAACAAATGTAATAGGAAGATTATTATGGAGTGCCCTCGATGATATAAGTAGCCAAAGTCTAATGCTAAGCGAGAATGTTAATAGTCATTTGACAGTCATTCCAGAATATTTGTTAGAGCGGCAAGTTTATAGGCATTTTGACATTTTAGATGACGATCTTAGTTCGATTTCACATGTTTTTGTACCACATTTGGTTAATGGAATTTCTCCTCGAACATTAAATCTACGTGAAATTGAAGAAATGAAACAACTACCAAAATACTCGTCAATGTATATTATTGAAAATCCGTCTGTAATTTCTTATCTGGTAGATGAAACAATCCAATTTCTTAATCTAAACAAATTAACTTTGGAGCAACTACCTTCAGATTTTCCAGTCTTACTTTGTACTATAGGTCAAGCTAGAACCGCTTCTAAAGTATTTATAGAAAAGTGTCTTACAGCAAATCCAAACTGTGTTATTTATTATTCCGGAGACCTTGACGTTCCAGGCATTCAGATGATGAATAATATGAAGGAAAAATTCTCAGCAGAGTTCTATGCTTGGCGTATGGATGCTGCTATATATCGAAAATATGTTGCGTCAAAGAGTAAACCTTTATCTGATACAGACTTGAAAATTCTCCAAGAAAAAGATAGCGGTTTAGAGAAAGAGATGGTGCAGATTAAGGCGAAAGTTTACCAAGAATTGTTTGGACAAGAATTAAGAGGTGATTGGATTAAAGAAGTATCTGCTATTATTTCAATAGATAAAAATAATAAATGAATTGAAATACTGACATCGTATCCTGTCCATAACCTCAAAAAATTCGACAATACCGGTGAGGACATGGAGGATTTAGTCTCCATTGGAACCATTGGTCTCATTAAGGCTATCGAAAGCTATCGTCCAAACAAAGGGACCAAACTGGCCACTTTTGCTGCACGGTGTATTGAGAATGAGATTCTGATGCATCTACGGTCACTGAAAAAGACCCGCAAGGACGTGCCCCTGCACGATCCCATTGGAACGGACAAAGAAGGTAATGAGATTACTTTAATAGATATTTTAGGCTCGGGAGCCGACGATCTGCTGGTGACAGTGGATCTGAATATTGAGAAGAGTAAAATCTACCGCAACCTGGACATCCTAGATGACCGGGAGAAGGAGGTTGTGGTTGGGCGGTTTGGACTGGATACAGGCGGGGAAGAGCGGACGCAGCGGGAGATCGCCAAGGAGCTGGGGATCTCGCGGAGTTATGTGTCCAGGATTGAGAAAAGAGCGCTCATGAAGCTGTATCATGAGTTTTATAAGGTGAAGCGGTGAGTCATCCGAGTCTGTCTATAGACAGACTCTTTTTGTTGTCGAAATTTAGACGTATAGTTTAAAAGAATTATGTAAAAAGTAGGATCTCCATGTAAAACATTTGAAATATGGTGTTATAATTTGGATAAACATGATCCTATTTAACGTAATCTGGAGGGGTAAGGGTGGCTCGTAGTTTTGGAAGTACAGTTAATAAAATTATCAAAGAAACAGCAAAAGCACAGCGTGCAGCTGAAAGATCAAGGAATGCTGCTATTCGTGAACAGGAACGGCATTTAAGGCTGCAGCGGCAATATGAACGCGAGAATGAACGTGCCATTAAACAGTCTATACGTGAACAGAAGGCATACGAAAAAGAACAAAAGGCCCTATACATAGAAGGACGTAAAGAAGAAAGCAATGATTATAATGAAGAAGTTTTTTATCGATTAAATGAATTTAATTCGATTATTAGTGAAACGCTCAGCGTGGATGACAAGATTTCTTTTGAATCATTATATAAGAAGGATGAATATCCTGAGTTTATTGAACCATATGTTAAGCCTCTTCCAGCTAATCCTGTACCAGTACGGGAAAGATTTTTTGCAGGAATTTCTATGGAAGCCTCTTTTATGGAGAAGATTATTGGACTCGGGAAAAAAGCGCGTCTAAGATCTATTGAAAAAGCGGAGAATGCATATAACTATGCCCTTCGCAACTATGAGTCCGCTGAAAATAAAATAAATGAACTGATTAAGGAAAATGAAATATTCCTCAGTTCTGCAAGAGCAGAATATGACGAGGCTAAACGTTTGTATTTAGGGGAAATATCATCTCATAACAGCTCCGTTGACGATTTTAAGACAAGCTATTTCAGTAAAGAAAAAGAAGCCATTGAGGCTTACAACACTCTCGTTCTGGGACGTTCTAATTACAGCGATATTTTTCCTCAAACCTTTGAATTGTTTTATATAGAAGAGAGCAAAGAATTGTTAGTGGAATATGAATTGCCGGATGTGACGGCAGTCCCCAAGAATAAGGAATATAAATATACACAGAGCCGCGATGAGATTAAAGGAGTACCTTTTAAATCCAAGGAATTGAATGAAATCTATTCTACACTTGTAGCATCGATAGCACTTCGTACACTCCATGAGCTTTTTGAAGCTGACCAAGGAAATCATTTGGATTCTGTCGTGTTCAATGGAGTGGTATCCACAGTGGACTTAAGTACGGGGCTCGATATTCGGCCGTGCATTTTGACCATTCAGACCCGAAAAGACGAATTTATGAAGTTTGATCTTGCCAGAGTGGATATTCTTGCATGTGTAAAGGGTCTTAAAGCTCAACTCTCCCCTTCAGTAACTGAACTCACTCCTGTCAAACCAATTGTTGATCTTGTAATGTATGATAAACGATTTGTAAATGAAAGAGATATGATATCTACTCTTGATACACGAACCAACCTTCTGGAGATGGACCCTTTTGATTTTGAACATTTGGTATGTAACTTGTTTTCGAAAATAGGTCTTGAATCCAAACTGACACGATCTAGCAGAGATGGTGGAGTGGATGTCATTGCTTTTGACCCACGCCCTGTTTTTGGTGGGAAATACGTAATACAAGCAAAAAGATATAAAAATACTGTAGAGGTAGCTGCAGTCCGAGACTTGTACGGTACTATGATGAACGAGAATGCGTCGAAAGGAATATTGGTTACTACATCGACTTATGGACCCGACGCTAGAAGTTTTGCCAAGGACAAGCCAATTGAATTAATTGACGGCCGGGTGCTTTTGCATATGTTAGAGGAGCAGGGGGTTCATGCGAAAATACATTTATGAAAAAATATCATAAGCGTAACAGATGTAATTATCTGAACAGCACACTAGTGGTATTGAAACTAAAAGTGACTTTTTAGTAAGAACTTACTTGCATTTTGTAGCGCAAAAATTCGGTGATCATTCAGTTCCGACTAAAGAACTATTCAATCAAGCAATTAATAAAAAATAATTAATATAACTAATGCTTTCATTTTATTATTTGAGGTGAGGTCATGTTATTAGAAGTTGGAAAACAAATTGAGCTTCCAAGACTAATGGCTCCAAGGGAAAAATATAGAATAGGGGAAGCATTACTTGTATTGGACTCTAAACAATTCAGAACTATTAACAAGATAACTAAAGTTCAATTTCTGGGTAAACGTTATGATAATTTGTATGAGTTAGATTCGGGAGAAAAAGTATTAATCGTAGAAAAGGGGATTAAACAAATACCAGATGTGATTGAAGTAGATGGCATTCTAAGACTTAAAGACGGAGAGTTGATATGGATATGGCATCGTAGTTACACTTCTGATCAAGAAACTCCCACAGTACAATATCGTGATAAAGCGACTCGAGATTGGCAACATAAATTTCGTTTTAAAGAAGAACTTATTGATGGAGTAACAGGTAAAGTTATAACAAAAGGTTTGAGACCGCCTCAAATTGGTGCCTTACATGCTATTGGAGCACATTGGAGTATATCCTCGCAACCGGCAACAATTATAATGCCTACAGGAACAGGGAAAACTGAAACAATGTTAGGAACCCTTGTAAATTATATCAGAGGTTGTGTTTTAGTTGTTGTTCCTTCTCGAGCACTCAGGGATCAAATTGCTCGAAAGTTTTTAGAACTTGGGTTGTTAAAGCATCTAGGAAATATTCCTAAAAATTCGAAGAATCCGAAAGTTGGTATATTAAAGCATCGACCTTTAAATAAATATGAACTTGGGATATTTGAGACTTGTAATGTTGTAGTTGCTACCATTAGCACAGTAGCTCAGGGAAATGCTATAAAATTGATGAATGATATTGCTGAACGTTGCAGTTATTTAATAATAGATGAAGCCCATCACATAGCAGCTGATAGTTGGAACCAGTTAAGAGAAGCGTTTTCTATGAAACCTGTCATTCAATTTACAGCAACTCCCTTTCGGCGAGATGGGAAACCTGTTGATGGAAAAGTAATATACTCTTACCCTCTTTCAAGAGCACAAAGTGATGGTTATTTTAAACCAATAAAGTTTCAACCTGTATTTGAATTACGAAGTGATTTTTCTGATCAAACTTTAGCTGCAGCAGCAGTAGAAAAACTTATTGACGATATCAATAATGGATACGACCATATACTAATGGCGAGATGTTCTAGTATAGACCGAGCAAATGAAGTGTTTATTGTTTACAGAAACATGGCTGCTGATCTTAATCCTATAATGGTGCATAGTGAACAAGGAGATAATAGTAAAATTATAGATAGAATAAATAATAGAGACTCTAGAATTGTAGTATGTGTCGACATGCTTGGAGAAGGATATGATTTACCACAACTAAAAATTGCAGCACTGCATGATACTCATAAAAGTTTGGCTGTTTTACTTCAGTTTATAGGAAGATTTACCAGATCTTCTGGTGGGCGACTTGGTAATGCTACGGTAATAGCAAATATAGCAAATCAACAAGTAACAGAGTCATTAGAAAGGTTATATAGTGAGGATGCAGATTGGAACATATTATTGAATGAGTATGCCTCTGCTTCGGTTAAAGAACACGCAGAAATGGTAAACTTCCTTGAAAATTCCGATAAATTATTTGAATCTGAATTAGATAAAGAGCAGGAGAAGCTCTCTCCAAAAATGCTTTCACCTAAATTCAGTACAGCAATTTATAAAACTCCAACCTTTGATCCAAAGAAGTTCTATGAAGGTTTGGATAACAAAATTGTAATAAGGGGTGCTTAGCTAAACAAAAAAGAACAAGCACTTTACTTTGTTACGGAAAGCAAAGTAAAAGTAAAATGGAGTCGACTGAAATCAACCTTTGATCAAAAATGGGATCTATATATCATGTACTATAATTCGGAACAAGGATTATTGTTTATCCATTCAAGTGACAAAGATTCTCTTCATCCAGAACTTGCTAATGCGGTATCAGGTGATAAAGCATTTCTTCAAATGGGTGATACTGTATTTCGCTCACTGGGCGGGATTTCAAGATTGATTTTTCAAAATATTGGACTTAAAAAACCGGGAAGACGAAATTTGCGATATTCGATGTATACTGGCGCAGATGTAGCACAAGCTTTAAGTCCGTCACAAAAATCTACATCTACAAAGTCAAATGTTTCTGGAAGTGGATTTGAAAACGGAACACCTGTAAATATTGGTTGTTCTTACAAGGGAAGAATCTGGTCTAAAGAGCAAGGTCAAATTTTTAAGTTTATTAAGTGGTGTAATCATATAGGTGAAAAAATCATTGATGATAGTATTAATACGGATGAAATAATCGATAACGTGTTAATTCCAATTGAAATAGATGAAGTGCCAGATAAAGAAATATTTATGATTGATTGGCCAATAGAGTTGCTTCAACGGTCGGGTCTGTCAATAATTTTGTGTAAACTCTTTAGCAAGGAATTCCCCCGAGGGGGAATTCGCGATACTAGCGTAAGTACTGGCCGA
>NZ_JBGJZO010000036.1:0-33859 GCF_042610485.1 Paenibacillus oryziterrae
TACGTTTTTACAATGAAGATAGAGCACAACGAAAACTAAACAAGCTGACTCCTGTTGAGTACAGGAATCAGCTTGTATCCTAGGTCTTTTTTCAATGTCTACTAAATGGGGTCTTGACCAGAATTGACATTGGACTCTTTAATTTCAGCGTATCTCCTGTTAGACAGGATGGAAGAATGCACTCGTCGTTTTTTTCTGTACGATGAATGGGCACTCAACGCAGGTGCGGGAAATGATTTTATCGTGGAATATCAAAAAATCATCGATCGTGATTCAGAATCCCCGTATCAATATCAGGAATGGATGAAAGAAACAAAAGCTTTACAAAGACAATAACTATTGGGGGAACAAGTGATGTTTAATCTTTTATTTTATGAGACCAACAAGCCTTATGGTTGTTTCTCTAATTTCGCGAAATATCCCATTGAAGTTGAAGGTAAACTATGGCCGACTAGTGAGCATTATTTTCAAGCAGCTAAATTTGCGGGCACTCCCCATGAAGAGGAGCTTAGGCTGGTTGAGAAACCGATGGATGTTGCCCGGATGGGAAGAGAGCGGAGTCGGCCGTTAAGGGCAGACTGGGAACAGATTAAAGATGATGTGATGAGGAAAGCAGTTGGAGCCAAAGTAGAGCAATATCCCCATATTAAATCTATTCTGCTCTCTACCGGGAGCTGCAGTTTAATTGAACACACATCTAATGACAGCTATTGGGCAGACGGCGGAGATGGCACAGGAAAAAACATGCTGGGAGTTATTTTGATGGAAATCCGCAGTAGTCTGCCCGAATACACAGGTGAGTTCTATTTACCTCAATGGATTGCGTACCCTGATATTCATCCTTATGATATATTTTGGAGAATGGGTATGGGTGAAGGCTATGTTATGGAATATGGTCAATGGTTCTATGGTTTATCGAAAGAAGCCCAGGAAGAATATAATCACTATTTTGTTCCACCAAGAGAGTGGGAAGGAAAATAGGAATGAGCAGAATGGAGTTTCTAGGAATCATAACCACCGAATTTAGGGAAATCACGGTAAAGATCACGGTTTGTGGACTATAGATATATGGATTCGCATCCGGTACAATCCGGCCATCGCACACGTCAGGACACCAACGATTACGAATACTCCTCCGGCCTCAATCCACTCTGCTGCGAATGCGCCAATAATAGGAGCAATCAGCATTGAACTGGTCTGCATGGCATTGGTGAGAGCACTGACTGAAACGATCGTCTCGTCCGTAGTCTCCTTCTGGAGCAGATACCCGAAAGGTACCATACTATACGCACCACACCCGCCCAGAAGCAAGCATATTGGCAACCAGAAGCCTATACTATTCGGAAGCCATCCCAAAGCTCCACATCCTACAATTCCAATCAAAACACCGGTTATGATACCCGCAAGTGTCATTCGCGACAAAACACGAAGCTGCCAGCCATTCCAATGTCCTGCTGCAAGGGCGCCAAGCACACTTCCGGCTCCTACCGAGCCGATGATTAGACCGAATTGGCTCTCATCAAGCCCCGCTTCCTTCGCAACCATGACAAACAGGGCATCATATAAGAAGATGAGGAAAAAAAGCAGGGATGAATATACCACCCCTGTCTTCAATTCGGGACGTTCGGCTATATACTGCCAGGCTTCCCTGATCACTGATCTTGATTTACCGGCCCCCGTTGTTTCACCGGGAGAAGACCATTCTTGTAACCCATACAGGATGAGTGCCGATAAGGCGTAGCAGCAAGCTCCAATGAAGAAGGGGGAACGCCCGCCCCATACTGCAACAATGCCGCCACCGATCATGGGCCCCACTATTTTCATCAGATTTACAGACAGCTGGCTTAAAGAAGAGGATTGTGCCCACTGATCGGGTTCAGTCAGCTTCTTAACGGCGTGTTGTCTGACCGGATCAAATACCGAACTGACACTCATTTTGAGGAATACAAATAGTAACAGCATGATAAGAGAGTTAGACCAGATTAGACCAAGAAGAAGGAATGCCCGCAGAATGTCGCAGAGGATTAGCAGCTTGCGTCCTGAGATGTTGCTGGTTTTTGCGCTCAGAAAAGGCCCGACGATTACCCATGGAAGACCCATGCACACGGATAATGCAGCAAGAGCAAGAGAACCCTGGCCCCAACCGTACACGATCAACGTTCCTAGAGCTACGAAATCAAGCCAGTTCGCGAGATCGGATAGAAGCTGCCCCATAAATAGTTTGCGGAATTGCGGTCGTTGCAGGGGTACCCATAATGCTTTTTTCTTAACTTTTAATGCAGATTCCATTTATTTACCTCCGACAAGTTGTTTTCTTAACAATAAGGCTTCTATGTCAGAGGATTATCAGAGGGAATTATAAATGCTCACTTAAACAGAAT
Source organism: Paenibacillus oryziterrae (assembly GCF_042610485.1). NCBI lineage: Bacteria > Bacillati > Bacillota > Bacilli > Caryophanales > Paenibacillaceae > Paenibacillus > Paenibacillus oryziterrae. Next base: position 2,382 of record NZ_JBGJZO010000036.1, read on the forward strand.
TGAAGATAAGGATCGATCTGATCTTTGATTTCCGAAATTCCGAGACGAAGGAGTGTGTGGCTCCATTCTTTATCGTAGGTATCGTGAAGTTCCATCCAGCCCGAACGTTTCGAGAAATAAAGTATCGTATACAAACCCTTGAGCAAGTGGATAGTGAAATGGGTTTCTTTTATAATATCGATTCCTTCATGTATCTCTTTAATAGCTTCCATTGGATTCGAGGTATACATAGCCAAACCTTTATAAATAAGCATCTGCCCTTTCTCTCTCATGTAAGGATACAGCTGCCATTCTTCCTCTGCCTGTCTCAAATCCTTCTTAAGAGCAGACCTATTCTCAGTATATAGGTCATACTCCAGCTTCATATTGTTCACGTAAGGAATTAACCCGTCCCATTTCTGGCGTTCAACTTCTGCCGCAAGGTTATCAAGCTTGAGCTTAGCCTCCTCGAAGTTTCCCCAGTCCATGAGCATGGAAGGATAAATGATGACCTCAATCTCATGGTGCAGAACGGGGGGCAGAACTTTCCCTCGAAGAGCCGCTTCCAGATATTTGCGGTTGCCGGCAGGGTTTATCAGTTGGTTCAATACCAGCAGGCTGAAGAGGCGCTCCCCTAAAGGATGAACACCTTCCTCGAGCAGAAAGCCTACATTACCCTGCATCAACTGCACGATAACCTGAAGCGGACTAGTCAGTTCATAACCGAATATTTCTTTATTTTGTGCCAGGGTAAAAAGAGCATCGCCGCGGCCATACCGTAGATACGTGTCGGAAATATCCTTCATGTCCGCTTTATACGCTGAATTCTGAAGCAGTGGATTCTCCAGATTAGGTGACTTCTGTAGTTGCATCCGGTATCCCATTCCCCGAACCGTTTCAATACCGATCATAGGGTGCCAGGTGCTAAGTTTTTTCCGCAGTCGATAGACGTGGTCGTCCACAGTTCGATCCGTCGGAGACTCCATCCTCCACACGGCATCCAGCAGCTGTTCCCGGGATAAGGTTTGACCTTTATTGAGATACAGGTAGTTCAGCAAAGCGAACTCTTTGGGTAAAAGCGGGATTGTGCTGTTGTTCCAAGTCACCGTTAAGGTGCCTGGGTCCATTTGGATGGAATTCATGTAATGTCGTACTCCTTGCCGATTGTTAAATGATTGCTTCTAGTATAGACAGAGGTTTAACATTACGACAAGAGGCCGTTAAAGGACTATACAACCCGTACATGCTTTTTGTCTGGAAACTTATGAGAAAGGCGAAATGATGCATGAGAGACATTTTTCGTCCCCTTTTTCAGGAACCAGCGAGGATACAGTGACAGGTACACTTCGTGGAGTAAGAATATGAGGTGAATAGGAAGGGGAGTGATTAATGTATGAAATTCCAACGTAAGGTGCTTGAATACCATAATAGAACAATATCGGTATGGATTCCGGAAGTGATTCCGGATTACTTATGGTTTGCTGAACCGATTGTTGATTCCAGGGCGTTGTTCGGTAACTCTGAAGGCTATCGCTTTATACGTGATTTACTTCTGATTGCTGCAAACCATAAAACGAAAGATTCCATGTTCTATGTACCTATTCCACAAAGGCCACATCAAAGCCCTTATATGTCGATTCCGGAGATGGAAAATTGGTATAAGGTTGGCGACTTTGAACTTGATCTTGTACTATTTAATTATCATTTCACTCAACTGACAACAAAAGACGTAAAGACGATCCTATCTTCCTTAAAGTATTTACCCGGCGTAGCATTTAATATTGAGCCCGACCAGCAATTAATCAGACAGCACATAGAAGAGTGGAATCGCTGGAAGTTGAAAAATACACTGAATACGAAAGCTCACTCGCAATATTTGATTATTTCAGCTGAAAAAGAAATGCTGATTCACCTCGCTTATCAGGCGGATTCATTTACCAATATAAAAGACGATTCGCAACATAATTACCATGCACATACTCACGCAGACCTCCTAGGAACCTCCAAGAATAATGGACTCAACTTTTTTTACTACCTGCCTGCTGCGCTGGAATAAGTTCGTTTCTAAATCTAGTTTTTCGCTTACATTATTTAGGGGGAGTGGTATATTTGAATGAGTTGATGGAGAACACTCGGTATTGAAAAAGAAATACAGATACAACCTATGAAAGAAGATGATGACGTGAAGCTGCTTGTCTATATTTTCTTTATCATCGCTTATGCGCTGGTTACTTTTTTTGGGCTAGGACCTGTTATTTTTGCCGACGGTTCAGATAAAGAAAGAATTATTACGCTGATCATAGTTTTGGCCGTTTATGTACTGCTAACCGTGTTGCTTCGCTTGATCGTGAAAAGAATTTCTAAGTAACTCGCTGCAGTAAATGAAGATATTCGCAGACATAGGAGGTGAACCTGTTGGCCGGACAGAGTGAAATGAATGTCCCTGCTAATACATGTCATATCCTACCGAATGGTATCGTAGTGAAACATCGTTCGGGAGAAGAATATAAATTTGTTGTCTGGGGCAGAGACCGGATTATTGAGCGGGTCAATCAAGCCATACAAGGAAATAAGAATTAAAAAATGAAAGATCGATGTTCCCGATAGATAATGTTCAAAAAGGAGACTTGTGTATGAGACTATCCGATTATGAATATTTGGCTTTAGCATTTAAAGAAGCGGAACAAGCTTTGGCTGAAGGAACATACCCTATTGGTGCAGTTATCGTAGATGGAGCAGGGGAAGTTGTCAGCACAGGCAGAAATCGCGTTTTCTCGGAGTGAGATTGCACTGCACATGCGGAAGTAGATGCTATCAGAAAAGCAGGGTACCGATTACTAGATTTACGCGGTAAGAGATTTATCAGGAATGATCTGACCCTCTATACGACTTGTGAACCTTGTCCTATGTGTTCGTGCACGATTCTGATGTCGGGCATTAAACACATTGTATGGGCTGCATTAAACGTCACGGTAAGCGGATTGAGGGTCTTTTTCTGCTGTGTCCTTGTGTCATTGCCGAAGCCAGCCAAAGGCGTGTGCCAGAGCACACTCTTTTAGCAGAAGATAAAGCTTTACTAGAACGGCTTCAGCCGGATGAGCGCGAAGAATTCTCTTCTATCGCTGTGGTCCAGAACGAATACATATGGGAACGTTACAACAAGGAGATAGTGGCCGGGTTAAACCTTGCAGATGGGCAGTTTATGAAGAACATTAAGCAGAATGCGTATGCGTTTAGTTTTGAGCTTGATGATATTTATGAAAAGCCGACATTGATCTTGGCCGGACGCCAGGATTCCTTTGTAGGCTACAAGGATGCATGGGATCTGCTGGAGCAATATCCCCGGGCTACCTTTGGTGTGATTGACCGCGCAGGCCATAATCTTCAATTGGAACAGGTAGACATTTTTAATGTGATGCTTAGCGAATGGCTGGGCAGAGTTAAAAGCCCGAGTACCTGAATAACGTGGGAGGTTTCGATGATTGTGAGAAGAATAGATGTGGCTGCTGCACTAATCTATGATGAATCCCGGGAAAAAGTATTGATGGTAAGGAACCAGACAGGAGATTCCTCCTATTGGAGCTTGCCTGGAGGAGCTGTAGAATCTGGTGAGACGTTAGAAGAGGCGGTCAAACGTGAAGCAAAAGAGGAGACTGGACTGGAAGTAGCTATGATAAGCCTGCATTCGTTGCGGGAAGTGTTTTTTGCCGGAAATCAGCATCATGCGTTTCTATTTACGTTTGAAGCCAAGATCATTGGCGGTGAGATTAACGTGTCAGATCCCGATAAGGAAATACTGGACGTTCAATGGGTTAAGATTAACACGGCGAATGAGATTATGTCACAGCTGCCGGTAAAACTCTTTCTGGATCCGTTGAACCGGAATGGTATCTCTTATTCATTTCACGGGACGGTGTGAGAGTTAATGGATTTGTTGATTAATAGGACAAGCTCAGCGATAATGAATTCAGAGAAAGCTGGTGCAGAACATGAGGATTGAACATATAGCGCTCTGGACCAAGGATCTTGAACAGATGAAAGCGTTCTACGAGAAGTATTTTAATGCAGTCTCCAATGAGAAATATACCAATACTGTGAAACAGTTCGAGTCTTATTTCCTCTCGTTTGACGACGGGGCGCGAATGGAGCTTATGACTAAACCGGATTTAGTGAATGGGGATCATAGGCTGGCTCTACATGGGTATGCGCACTTTGCATTTTCAGTCGGGAGCAAGGAGAAAGTACTGGAGATTACAGAAACATTGCGAGTAGACGGGTATACTATTCACAGCGAACCGAGAACAACTGGAGATGGGTATTTTGAGAGCGGGATCCTGGATCCGGAAGGCAATTTGATTGAAATCACTATCTAGGAGGGGCATAAATGGTTGGAATCAAGTATGAATCAACGGATGAATATATTCGTTCGTTTCCTGAAGCTATCCAGATGAAGCTGGAGGAGATCAGGGGAGTTATTAAAGAGCGGGCGCCACAGGCGAGTGAGAAGATCAGCTATAGTATACCGACCTTTTATCTGAACGGTAATCTTGTTCATTTTGCCGGTTATGCGAATCATATCGGTTTCTACCCGGGTGCAGCCGGGATAAGTAATTTCACGGAGGAGCTGTCCAAATATAAGTCTGCCAAAGGCTCCGTGCAATTTCCGATGGACGAACCACTGCCAGTGGAGTTGATTCAGCGTATTGTAGACTTTAGAGTCGCAGAGAATATGTTGAAGAAGAAAAAGTAAAGAACTTGTATGTCCTTACCTTGAGAGACGGTTAAAGTCGAATTAGACTTTGCTGTCTCTTTTTTGTCATACCATTATTTACTCCATTCGGTATAATGAAAAGGGAAATGATTCCATTCGAAGGACTGATTGTGTTGGAAGCAAATATTGAAGAGAAGATCTTCTATAGGGGGCAGGTCAATTATATATTCGATAAGACGATAACGATGTACCCATGTGAGCTGATCATCACAGAGCAAACCATGCTTCTGAAGACCAAGGTACCTTTAATGCACTCCTCAATTACTATCAGCATAAAGGACATTACAAAGGTAGAGAGAAGAAATGTATTCAAATTCGTTCCAAGCCGGCTAAGGATTTACACTATGGATGGGAACGAGCATACGATATCCACATGGGATCGTGAAGGGATCTGCCGTGCGCTGGATAAAGCAAAAACAGTATGAAAGGAAAGGATCATTCACTGTGGCAGAGACGATTAAGTTATACACCGTTTGCATGATTGTTTCCGGAGATAAGATTCTGCTTCTCAACCGGCAGCATGATTCATTCCGTGGATATATTTCGCCCGGAGGCCGTATAGAATTTCCCGAAAGTCCCACAGAATGTGCAATTAGAGAAGTGAAGGAAGAAACCGGGCTGACCGTAAGCAACCTTGTGTATAAAGGGCTTGCCGAATATATGAATCCGGGTCAGGAAAGATATATGATTTTTAATTATATTACCTATGATTTTACAGGAGAATTACTTCAAGGAAGCCGGGAAGGCAAACCGGAATGGGTTGCGCTTGCTGACCTCGAAACCATTGAAATGCAGGAGAACATCCGCAAGAGAATTCCACTGTTCTTTGATGAAGGCACGTTTGAAATTCACGTGAACCGGTGTGGCGCATGACCACTTTTTACTTTATCCGCCATGGTGAGCCTGACTGGAAGTTGAATGAGCAGTATAAGCTTCGGGGACATGGTAGAGATCTGGTGCCGCTTACTCTAAAGGGAATAGAGCAAGTCTATGAAGCCGCACAAGATGAAAGACTACGTAAGGCGCAGATCATCGTATCGTCACCGTACACGAGGGATGTCATGGAATGGTCATACGTACACAATATGACATTGAAGATATACCACACGCGCATGTGATTGAAATGGAATTGAATTCGAAATGATTCCAGTGATTAAGGAGTGCTAAATAAATGGAGTTGGATCGTTTACGGTTTCCTATTGGGCATTTTGAGCCAATAACCAACCCGACTAGTGAACAGCGTACAGCTATCATTCAACAGATTTCTGCATTTGCAAAAGATCTTCGGGAGTTGGTATCGGCCTGCAGTCCACAGCAGCTTCAAACTCCATATCGCCCGGGCGGCTGGTGCATCCAGCAGATTATCCATCATATGGCGGACAATGACATGAATGCATACATAAGATTTAAACGGGCATTAACCGAGCGCGAGCCAATGTCAGGTACTTACCGTGAGGATTTGTGGGCAGAGATGTGTGACTACAAAGATGCACCTATAGAGCTATCATTAACACTGTTAGAAGCTCTGCATGGCCGTTTTTTGATTTTACTCCAAGGATCAAAGCCGGAAGATTTCAAAAGAACGCTAAGGACCGAGGTGCTGGGCACGATTACACTGGAGATTGCACTTCAAAGATTTATTTGGCATAACCGTCACCACATGACACAAATTAGTACGCTAATAGACAGTATGAGTAAAGGTACGTAACGAACAAACAAATTGAACATTAAAGGAGAAACATCATGAAGAATATTGAACTTAAAAAAGTCGGGGCAGTCAGTGCTTTTAAAACCACATTATATATCGCATCGATTCCAATCGCCGTAATGGCGGTAATCGGTGTTATTGTTAGTATTGTCGGTGCTGCATTAGGGGATGCCTCAATGTTGGCAATGGCTATTCCTTTTGTAGTGATGCCCTTCATCATGCTGGGGATTTATGGACTGTTCAGTATGCTTATGGCAGTGCTTTATAATTTTATGGCCGGCAAATTTGGAGGACTCGAACTGGTAGTTACAGAAAAAAACACTCATCCGATTTATGAGGACAAGACTTTTACCTACTAATAATTCTGAAGGGAATGAGTTTGGTAATGAATAACCAGAATAGCAGTCTTCCTACAGGTCTGTCTAAACCAGCCCAGCGTGCACTCGCAAATGCCGGATTGGACAGTCTTGAACAGCTTACACAGCGGAGCGAGAGTGAAATTAAGCAATTGCATGGCATTGGACCCAATGCGATCAGACAGCTTCATGCTGCGCTCGAAGCACAGGGGTTGTCATTTAAGAAATAAGATGTTTACATGGAAACCTTTTACAGTCAGTGTTCGTTAGAGATGTAGGAGGTGCTGAATGATCGAACTTAAGAAATTTCAGACTTTGACGTTGATTATCCTCATGTTTATCTTGAGTTCGTGCAGTTTTGGACAGTCACAAGAGATTCCAGATAAACCTTATAAGCCTGAAATCACGAATAACCGTACGGAGCTTGAATATATCGGTGGCAGTTCCTGCTGGTTCGGGACAAATACAGAGGTTGGAGAATGCTCCGATCCGTTAGCTCCGGAGACGTTCTACAAGATGATTCGTGATCAGGCATCAGGTTCTCAAGTTGAGCCTGGGAGCAAAGTGAAAATCAGGTTTTCAGTTAAACCGGAGAAGCTTTACATTGGCGTACTGAAAGATGACTTGAATCAGAAAAAGGTTGAACATAACAATGGGTCATTCCAAGTGTCTACGGAGTCAGGTTACTATCAGTACGTTGTAAGTGCGGATTGGGGCGGGCATAACACAGCAAGTTATCATTTTGGGGTGTATGTGAAGTAAGGAATGGATTTCCGAATTTTTTAAAAAATATTAAACAGCCCCTGGAGCGGACTCCAGGGGTTTGCTTATGGTTGAAGCTTCTTCAGTCCGGTAACAAAAATGGTGAGGGTACCCTGCAGGATTTGCTCCTTCGTGGATCCGTATGCCTTCTGATGGTACAGAAAGAGATCCGGACTAAGGGCAGCGATCAAGGCGGTGGCGGTAAAATGAGCATCCATTGGGATGATCTCACCGGATGCTGCAGCCTGCTTCAACAATTCGGCTATGATGACATGCAGCCTTTGAAAGATGGGATGCTCGAACTGGGTCAGCTGATGTTTACCGGTAAATTCCGATTTAATCAGATGGAGCAGGTCAGCGTGTTGATCGATGTAATCGATGACTTTTTCAATACATAGTCTGAGCCGCATTAGCGTATCGTTAGAAGTTGAGGGGTGAACGACCTCTTCCTCCAGTTCGGAGAGAAAGTGTTTAGAGCTACTGCTGAGCAGATCGGAGCAGATTTCACCTTTGTCTGCGTAACGGCGGTACAGTGAGCCCTGGCCGATTCCGGCTTTTTTGGCGATTTGGTACATGCTCACTGAGCCAAGTCCGTGTTCGGAGAATAACTGCCGGGATGCTTCCAAAATTCGTTCGCGGTACAGGTCTTTCTCTGGTTGCTTTCTCCGGCCCTTCGTCAAACCTGCTGTCGGGAGTCCAGATCCTTCTTCGGATGGAGTAGATCGAGTAGGTCTCATAGATACAGCTCACCTTTCAGTAATATATTCATGGCTTACAGAAAAAGCGAAGAATTTATTTGACTTAACGGACAAATGTCCGTACACTAAGAAAGCAAATGCGGACAGTTGTCCGTTAAATTGATTATAAAGATAAAACCGAGCTGCGGTCAATGTAAAGCAAGCTGCAAGCTGGGTAACAGGAGGAGAAAGAGAATGGAGCATACGGTGAAATCGGAAGCTGACTTTAAACTGACCAGTATTCTGGTGCCACTTCTGGCCATTATTGCCGGAGTCTTTATGGTTGTACTGGACAGTACCGCAATGAACGTGGCGTTATCCAAGCTTGTAGATGATTTTCATACTAATCTTACTACACTTCAGTGGGTGGTAACAGGATATATGCTGGCTCAGGCGTCTGTGATTCCTTTGTCAGGTTGGCTCTCCGACCGTTTTGGTGCTAAGAGAGTCTTTCTTACTGCGATCGTTGTGTTCACGTTAGGATCTATTCTATGTGCAACACCTAGTTCAGCCCATTGGCTAATCGTGTTTCGCGTTCTACAGGGACTTGGTGGCGGTTGCGTACTGCCAGTGGCTATGGCTTATGTATACCGACTAAGCCCTAAGAGCAAAGTAGGGGTAGTTATGGGTATCATGGGGATCCCGGTGTTATTCGCACCTGCAATCGGTCCGGTATTGTCCGGCTGGCTGGTGGAGTATCACTCCTGGCGCTGGATTTTCCTGATTAACATTCCTATCGGAATTATTTGTATGCTGATTGGATTGAAAAAACTGCCGAAGGTCGAAACCAGTCGTGTTCCTGGAATAGATAAGTATGGGATGGTATTAGGCCCGCTTGCATTTGCTTCATTGTCATATGGTGTTAGCCAAGGTGCACAAGGATGGACTTCGGACAAGACACTTATTGGACTTGCTGTTGGTGCTGTAGCCCTGATTGCTTTCGTAATAGTTGAATTACGTACGACTACTCCACTGCTTGAGCTGCGCGTACTGCGCTCCATCGATTTCAGTGCGGGGATTCTTGTTCAGTGGGTAGCCCAGTTCGGGCTTTATGGCGCGTTGTTTCTGCTTCCGCAGTTTCTTCAGCAAGCCAGGGGTTTCGGAGCCTTCGATACCGGACTCACGCTGCTCCCGCAGGCGATTGCTTCAGGTTTGATGATGCCGATAGCCGGCATATTGTTTGATAAAATCGGTGTCCGATGGCTGGTCGTGTGCGGACTAAGTCTAGTGTCCGGCGCCTTGTACCAGTATTCACACGTAGATCTTACAACAGAAAGCCGTGATGTCATTCTGCCGCTGATCATGTGCGGTGCGGGCATGGGCATGATGATGATGCCGATGAACACACATCTGCTGAACAAAGCGCCAAGTCATCTGGTGAACAGGGTTACCTCGTTGACCAATTCCATGCAGCAGGTGATCAACTCGCTTGCCGTATCCACATTGGTGACAATTCTGACTTCAAGAGCGACAGCAAGAGGCGTCGAAATGAAGGAGGCTGCGGCTCAAGCTGGTGCGGGGGCAGGCAGTACTTCTCCCGAGGCAGCGAAGCATTTTGCAAAGATGGTTCTAGCCAAAGGTTTTGATGATACCTTCCATATTATGATGTTTGTTGCGATTGGCGGTGCTGTGCTTGGATTACTTCTGCGGAGAGGTAGTAAGGCCCGTCAACAAGGTACCGAGAAGGTACGCGCTGAAATCATGCACGGTTAATAATGCTTATCTGATATCCTCGGCTTCTTCTTAGAAGCCGGGGATATTTTTATTGTCAGCAGGACAAAACAATGAAGAAGAGAGATATATATTGAACTTAAGAACTTAGCAAAATGGTGAAAGTAACGAAGGAGGATTTTTGGAACTGTAGGAGCGAGAGCGTCCGCCCGAAAGCTTTCCGTAGGAAAGCTCGCAACGGAAGCATATGCTGTCTCCGGATTTCAACCGCAAACAGCGGTTTTAATCAAGAAATCTGGAGACAACAGCGGCCGGAAGTCCAAACATCCACCGTAGTTACAACCCTACCAAAATGGATAAATCTTAGATCCACTATATAATATCAGTGGTTTCGAGCTCATTCTCATAATTCCGATTATATTTATCGGAAAAAACTATTGACGGACCTGACATGAGAGTGTACTATTCAAATTGCAGGTTAAACCTTGCGAAATACAGAGATATAACTGGAGAGGGGAATTTTCAAATGAAAAAAATGAGTATGATGATCCTATTGGCGCTGACGGTGGTGCTTCTTGCCGCTTGCGGTAATAATGCCAATACCAATAATGCTGCTGAACCTACAAAGGCTGCTAATGAAGGTGCAGCACCGGCAGAGCAAAATAGCCTGGAGGCTGTAAAAGCAAGCGGCAAACTTCGCATCGGTACAGAAGGAACTTACGCCCCATTCACATTCCATGATGCAGATGGCAAGCTTACCGGCTTTGATGTTGAAATCGCCGAAGAGGTATCCAAACGTCTGGGCGTAGAACCTGAATTCATTGAAACGCAGTGGGATGGTATTTTCGCCGGTATGGATGCTAAACGTTTTGATGTTATTTTTAACGAAGTATCTATTACCGATGAACGCAAAGAGAAATATGATTTCTCTGTTCCATACATCGTATCCAAAGCCGTATTGATCGTAGCGGAAGATAATCAAGACATCAAATCCTTTGCTGATCTGAAAGGTAAAAAAGCGGGTCAGTCGCTAACTAGCAACCTGTCCAAGATTGCTACCGACAACGGTGCGGAAATCGTAGCTACTGAAGGCTTTAACCAAGCCATTGATCTTCTGACTTCCGGACGTATTGATGCAACCGTGAATGACGGTTTGTCTTTCCTCGATCTGAAGAAGCAGAAACCGGATGTGAAGATCAAACAAGTGGATGAAATTGCTGAAGGTTCCGAGAGTGCGGCAGTCTTCCTGAAAGGAAACGACGAGCTGGTTCAAGCAGTTACTGATGCTCTGAACGAAATGAAGAGTGATGGAACGTACCTGACAATCTCCGAGAAATATTTTGGAGCAGATGTATCCAAATAATCTTGACTTAAGGCATTAAGCGCCAATAGGTCTGTAAAGGATGTCTGAACAATGGATGACCGCAAAATACAAATACTATTGGATTCGTTGCTGCCCCTGTTTAAAGCAGGGGTAGCTTTTACGATTCCGTTGACACTCGTTTCATTTGCAATCGGACTTATGCTTGCGGTATTAACCGCACTCGTACGGCTATCTTCCTGGAGCATACCCAAACTCATTGCCCGCTTTTATGTCTGGATAATTCGTGGGACACCACTGCTCGTGCAGTTGTTCATCATTTTTTACGGACTCCCGTCAGTTGGCATTATTCTAGATCCGTTCATTGCTGCTGTAATCGGATTCTCGTTAAGTGTAGGGGCTTACGGTTCGGAGATTGTCCGGGCTGCCATTATTTCTATACATAAAGGTCAATGGGAAGCTGCCTACTCTGTCGGTATGACTCGGGGACAGGCGTTACGACGGGTAATTCTGCCTCAAGCCGCTAGAGTATCGGTTCCGCCGCTGGCGAATTCTTTTATCAGCCTGGTGAAGGATACCTCGCTGGCATCGGTCATTACGTATGTGGAGATGTTCAGAAAGACCCAACAGATCGTTGCCACAACGTATGAGCCTTTGCTGCTCTACTGCGAAGTGGGTCTGATCTATTTGCTGTTCTCTTCCGTGTTGTCCGCTCTGCAAAACTACCTGGAGAAACGGCTTAGCCGGTACTCTGCAAGTTAAAGGGGAAGATGAGCTTGATTGAAATCGTAGATTTGCATAAATCGTTTGGCCCGCTTGAGGTGCTTAAGGGCGTGGATTTGAAGCTGGAGCACGGAAAGGTGCTTGTCATCATTGGTCCCTCCGGTTCAGGAAAAACAACGCTGCTGCGCTGCTTCAACCTTCTGGAGGTTCCGGATCGGGGAAGCATTACGCTTGGAGATTCCAAACTCACCTTTACAGGGTCTGCCAAAATTCCACGAAAAGATGTTCTGGAGCTGCGCAAAAAGACGGGGATGGTGTTTCAGTCGTACAACCTGTTCCCGCATATGACGGCACTCGGAAATATTATGGAAGGCCAGATAACGGTGCAGAAGCGTCCGAAGGATGAAGCAAGGAAACGGGCTTTAGCACTGCTTGAGAAGGTAGGATTGCTCGACAAAGCGGACTCGTATCCGCACCAGCTGTCCGGAGGGCAGCAACAGCGGGTGGCCATTGCCCGTGCGATGGCGGTAGAGCCGGAGGTTCTCCTGTTCGATGAGCCGACCTCGGCGCTTGATCCCGAGCTGGTCGGTGAAGTGCTAAAGGTTATTAAGCAGCTGGCAGCAGAAGGAATGACCATGGTTATTGTTACGCATGAGATGAAATTCGCAGCCGATGTGGCAGACAAAGTTATCCTGATGGATGGCGGGTACATTCTGGAAGAGGGAACTCCACGTGAGGTTCTGGAACATCCAAAAAGCCAGCGTGCACTGCAGTTTCTGAACAGGCTGAGCGGTGCGGAAGAATAACCATTAATTGAATCTGACTCCAATCAAAAAGGTGTCCCTGTACCACTCACATGGTATATGAGACACCTTTATTGTTGGTAGAGCCAGTTCTTACTGAACCGGAGGTGTGTGTGATTTCAGGTATTCCAGCGCATTGTACACCATTACGGCTGCTTCGGCGCGTGTGATTTCGCTTTTTGGATTGAATTTGCCGGAGGCATCCAGTGTAGTTAGTTTGTATTTAAGCGAGCGTTGAATGCTGCCTTGATAGGAGACATCCATCGCGCTGTCATCGGCAATATCAACCGGAATAATATTAATCATCGGCAGACCGCCAGCCTTCTCCATACCTTGAACCAGAAGGGAAGTGAACAGCTCTTTGGTCATTGGCTTTGAAGGATCGATGTTCTTTGGAATATCAACTCCATTATAGTGGGCATTGATAAAGGCTTCAGCATACCAGGCATTATCTTTAACATTCGTGAAAAGTTCGCTGGCAACAGGAGCTTTGTTGAAATCAATAGCAGCTAGGCTGAGCTGGAGTCCGCCGGAAATAAACTGGATAGCCTGCGCAGCAGTTACTTTGGATTGCGGCAAGAATTGGGTGTCCGGGAACCCTTTAATCAAGCCCTGATCCTTCAGGGAAGTGATTTTTTCTTTTCCGCTAACATTTCCGAGATCCTTGAAGCCGTCAGTAGCAGCCAGGATTTGACCTCCCATGGAGAAGGAGAGAAGCGATATGGTTGTCATTGCAGCGAGTGCACTTTTTTTCATGTTCATAGGTGTTCACCTCGTATTAGATTGGGGGGCTTCGAGTAGCCTCTCTTATCCACTCTAACGAATCAATAACCGGGAATGTTGCAGAGTGGGGACGGATTTAATTTTAGTGCCCGATTACAGAATCCGTAGTAATAAACGTAATCGTGAAAAAGACGGGGTTGTCCCAAAATGCAGCAGCTCTGCAGCGCGGGAACCCTCGTCTTGATTAACATGCTATGTAGCGTTTAACCTCTGTTAGGAACAAAAGATCTGATCCATGATCCGAAGTTTCCCGGATTGCGGCTTTGCACGAGTACAACACCCTCACCACGGAACCGGCAGACGATGGCTTCACCGCTGGTCAAGCTGCTGATCCATCCGGACGAAGCTTTTTCAATCCGGTATTCCATATAATCCGGCCAAGCCACCAGGTGACCGTTATCAATAATCATCTCTTGCCCGGGCTCCAGATTGATCGCATGGATGGCACCGAAGGAGGAGAGGAACACAGTGCCTTTACCGCTGATTTCAACAATGAAAAATCCTTCGCCAGACAAGAAGCCCCGCGCCAAATTCTGCATTTTCGTATTGACCTGAATCCCGTGAGTTCCTGCCAGGAACCCGTCTTTCTGAACATACAGCTTATAGGAGCCGTCAAGCTCTACGGACTGAATATCACCGATTGCTCCAGGCGACAGGAGTACTTCACTTTGTCCCCGGGTAGCTGTAAGCTCTTGGAAAAAGAACTTCTCTCCGCTTAGCATTCTTCCAAGTCCCCGCATGATTCCACCGTCGACAGTCCCTCTAAGCTCCACATTAGGCGACATCGCGACCATGGCACCCATTTCGGCTTTAATGCTCTCACCCGGATCCAGATTGACTTTAAGCATGGCGAAAGCACCTTCGTATAACACCTGATACTGCATTGTGAAATTCCTCCAAGTCTATAATTTAAATGGTTAGAGATCCGGTTGTTATACCCATTATACTGTCAAAAGCATTTGTGCTACAATTATTCCGAAGGCTGCATTACAACCATCTCAAATTGAACAGGAGAGTGCTAAGAAATGGCACGAACAAAAACGAAAAAAGCGCTTCTCAAAGCGCAGCGGGCTGGAGTTTGGTGTCCCGAGAATAACCGCAGAACCAATAATGACTATGGCGCCATATCACAGCATGTCCGGACTACGGCAAGCAAGCAAGAACAATTGAATAAAATGAAGTACAAGGAGCGGATCACAGTTGATGGCGCTCCTTTTTGTTGTCTATTTCAGGCTACAGGATGAATTACATCCGCTCTCTGCTGAATACCCGGAACTGCGTGGGTGACATCCCATATCGATTCCGGAAGACTCTGTGGAAATACGTGTAATTGGCAAACCCGCAGGTCTCTGCTACGTGCTCAAGCGGCATTGGGCTGAAGGTGATCCGTTCTCTGGCCATCTCCAGACGCACGTCATTAACATATTTGACAATACTGGTACCAAACGATTCTTTAAATAAATGGACTGCCCTCGAAATAGAAAGATCTACATGGCCTGCGACATCTTCAAGCCGAAATGAAAATGCGGCATGCTCCTCCACATATTGCTTCATTCGGTAGGCCAGATAACCTTTTGGTGTAATCGCCGGCTGGTCTGTCATTAACCGGTCAATCTCCATACATAGGATTTGCAGATAACAGCCGGAGATTTCCGGAGAGAAATCGGATAGACGGCGCTGTTCAAGCACAAGCTGACGGAAGAGCCCCAGAAAGTTCTCGCTGAGAGGAACGCTGATCCGGGTTGGGCGTCGGTTCCGTTGCCACCATTCGTCAATCCAATCCCCTCCGCAAAAAATATGATAATCTCCGCTTTCGATCCGTGGCTTGCCGACTGGATAACTTTCTTTATCGATAACCAGATAATAAGGATCATTAGGAGCGAACAGCATAAGGTCCCCGGTCTCTACAGGTGACATGGCACCGTCAATCAACGCTCGGCTGCGGCCCTCGGTCTGGAGACGAATAAGATAGTTCTTGTTGCCCTCACTCTGTGACATATGGAACGGCTTGCGGTGAAAAGAGAAGCCAGCGGATAAAACGTGACAAGCGGCAATGTGTGCCATAAATCCTCCTCAGGAAAATGATAGCCAGATTGTTCATGTAAGTATCATATTATTCATTTTATTATAGCCGCTTTCGATTTACCATGAAAATAGTTTAAAAGATCAAATGTAAGTACAACCGGCCACGCCGGATTGCCAATATTTAAGTCAAAGGATGAGTCAATTCATGAGTCCAGCTAAGCATTCAGTGGTAATTATCGGATATGGCGGGATGGGCAGTTATCATGCCAAGCTGATCAAAGAAAATGTAAGCCTCGAAGTTGTGGGGACGTACGATATTTTGCCTGACCGGCAGGAAGCTTCTATCCAGGACGGGTATACCGTATACGCAAGTTATGAAGCGGTTCTGAGTGATCCTAAAGTCGACGTCATTCTGATCGCCACCCCTAATGAAATCCACAAGGATTTATCTATTCAGGCTTTGCGGGCAGGGAAGCATATCATCTGTGAGAAGCCGGTAACCCTGTCGACCCGGGATTTTGAAGAAATGATCTCCGTTGCGGGCGAAGTGGGGCGTGTACTTATGGTGCACCAGAATAGACGATGGGATGAGGATTACCTGATCATCAAACAAATGTATGAACAGCACACCATCGGTGAAATGTTCAGAATCGAATCCAGAGTCCACGGTGCGAATGGAATTCCGGGTGACTGGCGTCATCTTGAAGCTCATGGAGGAGGAATGCTGCTGGATTGGGGCGTTCACCTGCTGGATCAGCTGATATTTATGGTAGACAGCAGAATCAGCAGCGTTACCGGTCGCTTGAGTTTTATTCTAGGTGACGAAGTGGATGACGGGTTCGAAGCTGTCTTAGAGTTTGAGAACGGTGTCAGCGCAGTGGTCGAAGTAGGGACTACAAACTTTATAACACTGCCGCGGTGGTATGTGAAAGGTCATGAGGGAGCAGGCATTATTGAGGACTGGTCTCTAAAGGGAAGAATCGTCAGAAGAAACAATGACGCCCAGAAAATCGAACCTAAGCCGATCAAAGCAGGCGTGGGATTGACGAAGACAATGGCTCCTCCATCTGAAGGAGCAACGATAACCGACGCACTTCCGGAGGTTATCCAGCCATCCTCCAGCTTCTATGACAACTTCACAGCTGTAGTTGCAGGAACAGCAGAGCCTATTGTGAAGAACAGCGAAGTCTTAAGGGTCTTAAATCTAATTGAAGCTATATTCCAGGCAGGCAGAACCAACCAGGTGGTAAGAGATTTCGATATTTGAAGTAAGAATCAGATTGTTCAGGTTCAAACTATACAGGAAAGTGAGTGGTTGAGATGCTGAAGATCGGATTACAGCTGTATACCCTTAGAGAAGAACTGGAGCAGGATTTTGAAGGGACTTTGAGAATGGTTGCCGCAATGGGGTATAGCGGTGTGGAATTTTACAACTATTTCGGACGCAGCCCGGAACAGGTGAATGCACTTCTGAAAGAAACCGGCTTAACAGCTTTGGGAGCCCACCGCCCTTATACGTCGATGCTTGAGGATACGGAACAGGAGATTGCTTTCAATCTGGAGATTGGCAACCGCAATCTGATTGTGCCTTATCTGACGGAAGAACAGCGGAACTGGGAGCAGGTCATTGAAGGTCTGAAGCAGATTGGAGAAAAAGTGAAGGATAGCGGCGCTGTTCTTTACTACCACAATCATGAATTTGAATTCACAGAGCATTATGGGGATCGCACAGTTTTTGATGCCATCTTCGATGAAGTTCCTGCCGATCTGCTACAGGTGGAGCTTGATACTTGTTGGGCACATTTTGCCGGATATGACGCGGTAGAATACATCCACAAATATGCTGGCAGATTACCGATCATTCACTTAAAAGATATGAAGAGACGCGAAGACGGCACCGCAGAAACAGTTGTTCTTGGCGAAGGTAAAGTTGATCTTCCCGCCATCTTGGATGCGGCGGCGGCTGTTGGTGTGGAATGGGCGGTAGTCGAACAGGATTTCTGCAGTCGTTCTCCGCTTGAAAGCGTTGCCGATAGTTTGAACTGGGTTAGAGAGTATGCCAATCAAGGAGGAAAAATTCATGTCTAACGTATTGAAAATTGCTATTATCGGGTGCGGCGGCATCGCCAAAGGAAAACATATGCCAGCCCTGTCTCATCAGGCTGATGCTGAAATGGTTGCATTTTGCGACATTGAAATCGAACGTGCTGAGGAAGCGGCAGCAACTTACGGCGCTGAAGGCGCTAAAGTGTACACTGATTACCGCAAGATGTTGAATGACGGCGGGTTCGATATCGTGCACGTCTGTACTCCGAATGACAGCCATTCCGAGATTACCGTTGCTTCGCTTGAAGCAGGCTGCCATGTGATGTGCGAGAAGCCTATGGCGAAGACGACGGCCCAAGCGCAGGCAATGCTGGATGCTGCCCGTCGCACAGGTAAAAAGTTGACCATTGGTTATCAGAACCGTTTTCGTTCGGACAGTCAGTATCTGAAAGGTCTTTGCGAAGAAGGTGAGCTTGGCGATATTTATTATGCCAAAGCCATTGCGCTTCGCCGCCGTGCGGTTCCAACTTGGGGTGTATTCCTGGATGAAG
Source organism: Paenibacillus oryziterrae (assembly GCF_042610485.1). Lineage (NCBI taxonomy): Bacteria > Bacillati > Bacillota > Bacilli > Caryophanales > Paenibacillaceae > Paenibacillus > Paenibacillus oryziterrae. Next base: position 20,618 of record NZ_JBGJZO010000036.1, read on the forward strand.
AGAAGCAAGGCGGAGGACCGCTGATTGATATCGGTACTCACGCACTGGATTTGACTCTGTGGATGATGGATAATTACAAGCCGCGCAGTGTTACCGGCTCGGTATTCCACAAGCTTGGGCACAAGGAGAACGCTGCTAACGCCTTCGGACCTTGGGATCCAGAACAGTTCAAGGTAGAGGATTCGGCTTTCGGATTCATTACAATGGAGAATGGCGCGACTATCGCGCTGGAATCCAGCTGGGCGCTTAATGTTTCGGAATTTGGAGAAGCTAAAACACTTCTTGCCGGAACAGAGGGCGGGGCAGATATGAAGGATGGTCTTCGTCTGAACGGAGAACGTTCCGGACGCCTTTATGAAACCAAAGTGGATTTGTCCTCCGGTGGAGTTGCCTTCTATTCGGGTGCTCAGGAGACTGATTCCGATCGTGAAGCACGGACGTGGCTGGAAGCTGTTCGAGAAGACAAGGATCCGGTCGTGAAACCGGAGGAAGCTTTTGTGGTTACGCAAATTCTTGAAGCGATTTATGAGTCCGCACGCACGGGACGTGCCGTATATTTTGATGGATCATCCGATAACTAAGAGATAAAATGACCCTATAAGGCAACATTAGGAGTATGAGAGGAGTAGCACAATGAAACTTGGGGTATTTATGGTGTTGTTCGGCGGACGCAAGCTGGAGGATGCGCTGGATTATGTGGCTTCCAAAGGATTGAAGGCAGTTGAGATCGGAACGGGTGGCAATCCCGGCAAGGGACACTGTGATCCACAAATGCTGCTTGAGAATGAGACAGCCCTGAAGGAATTTAAACATGCGGTCGAATCCCGTGGACTTATGATCAGTGCTCTGAGTTGCCACGGCAATCCGCTCCACCCGCAGAAAGAGCTGGCCCGTAAGGATCATGAGGATTTCGTAAATTCCGTGAAGCTGGCACAGAAGTTAGGAGTTCAGGTCGTCAATACGTTCTCCGGTTGTCCGGGTGACCATGAGGATGCGAAATATCCGAATTGGCCGGTGGCACCTTGGCCCAATGATTATCAGGAGATTCTCTCCTGGCAGTGGGAGAATAAAGTTATCCCTTACTGGACTGAGATGGGCGCTTTGGCTACACAGCATGATGTGAAGATTGGTCTTGAACTGCACGGCGGCTTCTCGGTACATACGCCGGCTACGCTCCTGAGACTCCGGGAAGCGGCAGGTGAAGCTATCGGGGCTAACCTGGATCCGAGCCATATGTGGTGGCAGGGAATTGATCCGGTACAGGCCATTCATATTCTGGGACGGCAAGGAGCAATTCACCATTTCCATGCCAAGGATACAGTGATCGACCCGATCAACGTGAATATGCACGGACTTACGGATATGCAATCGTATGAGAAAATGCTGGATCGTGCATGGCAGTTCCGTACTGTCGGCTTCGGTCATGACCTTAAGACCTGGGCAGATATTATCAGTGCCCTTCGACTGGTAGGTTATGATTATGTAGTCAGCATTGAACATGAGGACGGACTCATGTCAGTGGATGAAGGCTTCTCTAAAGCCGTTGAGAACCTTGGACAAGTGCTGATCCAAGAGCCTCTTGCTAAGATGTGGTGGGTATAGAATTACACGGCTGCCTTCCGGCAAGGAGGGCAGCTTTTTTACATATGGCTAACCGGTACCGAAGAATTTGAACATGGGGTGATGATGTGGAAAGCATGACTAAAACCAAACTAACTGCTGAACAGCAGATCCTGCTGGTACAATCCGCTTTCGGCAGCCAGATTAAGATAGACGAATGTACAGAACTCACCGGAGGATATTTCAACGCAGCTTACTGTTTGCGGCTGTCCGACGGACGCTTAACCATTCTAAAGATTGCCCCTGCACAGGATGTTGAAATTCTTAGCTACGAGCGTAACATTATGGAGGCTGAGGTTGGTGCGTTGCGGCTGGTGAAGTCCAAAGGCAACATTCCCGTACCTGAGGTGTATTTTTACGATAATAGTCATGAAGTATTCCCAGCCGATTACTTCTTCATGGAGTATGTAGAGGGAGAGCCTTATAACGAAATTAAAGAGAAGCTGTCGATGGCAGAGCGGGCCGCAATAGAAGCTGAGCTCGGCCGTTACAGCGCGCTGATTAATGAGATTGAGGGACAACGTTTTGGAATGTTCAGCGAATCTTCCTTGTTAACCGGAGATACATGGAGCGAAGCTTTTATGAGGTTGATGACCCACTTGCTGGATGATGCCCGGCGTTTGAAGGCTAAACTGCCAGTCTCCTACGAGGTAATTGAAAGAGAAATTGCAAGCCGTATTCATGTGCTGGACGAGGTAACCGTGCCAAAGCTTGTGCACTGGGATTTATGGGATGGCAATGTGTTTGTACGTGACGGGAAGATTGTGGCTCTAATTGATTGGGAACGTGCGCTGTGGGGCGATCACCTAATGGAATATTATTTCCGGCATATCGAGAACTCTGAGGCCTTTTATGAAGGTTATGGAGGGAAGTTCGATCTGCCAAATGATCAAAGCCGGAAGAGACTTTATGATCTCTATATCGACCTGATCTATTTCATTGAATTCTATTCACGCAAATACAACAGTGAAGGTCATCTACAGTGGGCTCATGATAATCTCGTAGAGGGCTGGGCAAGGTTTACCGCAGATGCAGAATGAGTAGGTAATCGTCAAGTGTTTCATCAGAGAGACTGGATTCCGTCCCCGGGAATTCCCTCCTTTGACATGTTTTTTAGATAACCCTTGACTCCACCCTACATAAATAGCTAAAATAAGCTTTAGTGTTTGAAGTTAGTGAGAATCATTATCATACTTATTCAGGAAATGAGAGGGTGACAAGATGGAGCGCCTTTTAGAGGTAAAAGACTTAGCAATTTCTTTCAAGACACGGGGCGGAGAGGTTCAAGCCATCCGGGGTGTCAGCTTTCATGTAGATAAAGGAGAGACGCTCGCGATCGTAGGCGAATCCGGCTCCGGAAAAAGCGTAACTTCCCAGGCGATTATGAAGCTTATTCCTACACCGCAGGGTCAATATAAACGTGGACAAATTTTATTCGATGGCCAAGAGATTATCGGCAAGACTGAGAAAGAAATGCAGAAAATCCGCGGCAAAGAAATCGGCATGATCTTTCAAGATCCGATGACATCGCTGAATCCAATGATGAAGGTCGGCAAGCAGATCACAGAAGTTCTGTTCAAGCACGAACAAATAACCAAAGATGCTGCGATCAAGCGTGGCATAGAATTGCTGAAACTGGTGGGAATTCCTTCTCCAGAGCGGCGGTTTCAACAATATCCGCATGAATTCAGCGGCGGGATGCGCCAACGTGTGGTCATTGCCATGGCACTTGCCGCGAACCCTAAGCTTCTGATTGCGGATGAGCCTACGACAGCCTTGGATGTAACTATTCAGGCACAGATCCTTGAGCTTATGAAGGATTTGCAGAAAAAAATCGGTACAGCGATCATCTTTATCACTCATGATTTAGGTGTTGTGGCTAAAATGGCTGACCGTGTCGCTGTTATGTACGCAGGGCAAATTGTTGAGATGGGCACCGTTGAAGAGATCTTCTATGATCCGCGCCACCCCTACACTTGGGGACTCCTAGCTTCGATGCCAAGTCTGGAGAGTAAAGGATCCATGCTGACAGCGATTCCGGGAACACCTCCGGATCTGATTAAGCCGCCTGTTGGCGATGCTTTTGCAATCCGCAGTACCTATGCCATGGAAATTGACCATAAGCAAGAACCACCGGTATACAAGGTATCGGATACCCATCTGGTGAAATCATGGCTGCTGCATCCGTATGCTCCAGCGGTTGAGCCGCCGGAAGTCGTGAAGAGAAAACGGCGTGTTCTGAAGGGTGTATATGAGCATCCGGTTTTGATGGAGACGAATACGATCAAGTAATCATATTACAAACAGCCAGGCTGCGATTATGCAGTCCTGGCTGTTTTTGAATAGTGGAAATGAGTTCTTCGTCTTATTCCTCAAATTTGCGGATTACGATTACAGCATTATGTCCGCCGAACCCAAATGAATTGGAGATGCCGATATGGAGATCTGCGTGGCGGGCTGTATTCGGTACATAATCCAAATCGCAGATGAGATCACGATCCTCCTGATTGATGGTCGGAGGAATGATGCCATCCTGCAGACTATTGATCAGAGCGATGGCTTCCAGCCCCCCGGCTGCACCTAGTGCATGACCTGTCATGGATTTATTGGCCGTCACAGGAATACGGTAAGCCCGGTCGCCGAACAGCTGCTTTATAGCCATTGTCTCAGAGCGGTCGCCTACAACTGTACTGGTGGCATGAGCACTGATAACATCTACTTCTTCCGGCTGAATTTGGGCTTCCTGAAGTGAAAGCTTCATGGCTTGATAAGCGCCTCTGCCTTCCGGATGGGTCGCGACCATATGATAGGCGTCAGAGCTGGCGCCATAACCGATGACCTCACCATATATCCTGGCGTTTCTGCGCTGTGCATGGGACAACGACTCTAAGATTAGAATCCCGCCACCTTCACCAATTACAAACCCGTCACGGTTTCCGTCAAACGGACGGCTGGCTTTAGCAGGTTCATCATTTCGGGTGGACAAAGAAGTAGCATTACCAAAGCTGGCTAATGAAATCTCGGTAACCGCAGCTTCCGATCCGCCAGCAATAATAACATCGGCGCCACCATAACGGATGAGACGGAAAGCTTCTCCAATCGAGGTGTTGCCGATGGAGCAGGCTGTCACCGGAGACATCGTTGGGCCCATGGCCCCTAGTCTAATGCTTATCATGGCGGCAGCCATATTGGAGATCAGCATAGGGATTAAGGTGGGACTGACTCTGTCGGGTCCTCTGTCCTGAAGCAGCTTCCCCTGTTCCATTAATGTCTGTATCCCGCCGACACCCGATCCGACATAGACTCCGAGCCGCTCCCGGTCGATCTTGTCTAGGATCAGTCCTGAATCCTTCCAAGCATCCTCTGCAGCTGCCAGTGCAAATTGGCTGAAGCGGTCCATGCGGCGTGCTTCTTTACGTCCGAACCTTCCCTCAGGATCAAAATCCTGCACACTTCCGGCTATCTTAGTCTTGAACAGTGTTGTATCAAATGAAGTGATGGGGGAGATTCCCGATTCCCCTTGAACCAGACGACTCCAGAACTGCTCAACTGTATTACCCAGTGGTGAAACAATACCCATCCCTGTAATAACTACCCGTTCCATAAAGATCCTCCTCAAAAACATGTGGTAGTCATATTTTTTCACGTTGGTTATCCTATTACAAGTTGGAGTTTATCCTAGTATAATAAATACTACATATACAGAAGATCAGGAAGGCAGGAGTATTAATGTCCAATCACACAAGGCTTCACGCATTATCTGAATTCTTGAAAGCGCGCCGTGCGGCGATAACTCCGGCAACTGTAGGGCTTCCGGAGGGATCCCGCCGAAGAACTCCGGGTCTGCGGCGAGAAGAGGTTGCCCAGCTTGCGGGGGTGAGCAGTACCTGGTATACATGGCTGGAGCAGGGGAGAGATATAAAAGTATCCTCCTCGGTTCTGGATTGTGTGGCATCTGCCCTACAGTTGAACAAGGATGAACGTAAATATTTGTTTGCCTTGGCACTGGAGACCGGACAGGAGCCGTCCCAGTTTCAACAGGAGGAAAGTTCAGTCATCAGCCCGGCTTTGCAGAAAATTCTTCAGGAACTTAAGATGTGCCCTACGATCATTTCAGACCGCCGCTGCGGTATTGTGGGTTGGAATGAAGCTGCAGCTCATGTTTTTCTGGACTTTGCTAAACTTCCGCCCGAGGAGCGCAATATGATCCGCCTTCTCTTTGTCCGCAAGGAATTTCAAGTACTGGCGGTGAACTGGAAGCAGTTCGTAAGAGGATACTTGTCCATTTTTAGAGCCTACTACGGTCAATATGTGGGGGATCGTTGGTATGATGATTTTATCGGGAAGATGGGGAAGGTTCATCCGGAATTTAATGAGATGTGGGACCAAAGCACGGTCAGCTCTGCACCGGATGTAGTGCTTGAGTTCAGGCACGCCAAAGCTGGTAAGATGCTGTTCCATCTGACCTCTCTACAGGTACACGGAAGCGCGGATTTACGGTGCAGCATTTATACTCCGGCAGATAACTCTAATACGGAATCTAAGCTTACGCAGTTAATGGAACCCTATCACCAGGAATGAGAGTTATGTATAAAGAGGACTATCCGCTGCTTTAGTAGCTTTGGATAGCCCTGATTGAGAGGAGATTTCTAAGGTAGAGCAGGGGAGGGCTCTATTGAATTAGAAATCGGAAGTAGCGATTTGAATTGTACCGAATACAGCTCCTGCAGCTGTAGACAACAGTGCAGCAACCAACAGCAACTTAACATGCAGAGTAAGACTTTGAAAAGCTGGAATAGAATAAGTGATTACGGGTGCATTGACACGGGTGATTACAAGATCCACAGGGAAAGCAGAATTGTTTTGTACAGTGACAGTAGCATTGGTTCCACCAGTTAAGTCCTCATAGTAAGATTTGCCTACTACTGCCGCCAGAGAGAAGAATTGCTGCGGTAATAAGATAGCCATAATTACGACCTCCTTTTCATTTTGATAGTATATTCTATGCAGTAAGTCTATGAATGCGTTGACGAATGCCTCGGGAAGTTAGCACATTTCGATAGATCTACAAAATGATAGACTAATACCCCCTGTCCAATTGGAGAGGGGGTCTGTATTTAGGAATGATGCGGGGTTTCGCTGTTATTCCGATTCAGCTTCTTCAGGTTCGTCTGAACGACTTCCATATAACCGATACAGAATTAACCCGAAGACCATTCCGGCAAAAGACATCGCAGATATCGTCAGGAAAAGCGTCTGTCCGCCAAAAGCTTGATAAATTGCACCCCCGGCATACGAAGCCAGGATGCCGGATACACCAAAGAACAGCAGGGCCAGTACGGTCTGGCCTGTAGCGCGCCACTCAGACGGTACGATGCGGTACAAGTACTGAATCGCAGCGGAGTAGAATACCGGAAACGTGAAGACCTGAAGTATCTGCAGATAAACGAGTAGATGCGGATCACTTATCCATGCTGACAGAAAGAATCTTAGAAAATAGAAGGCGCCGGCGATGGAGATAATAATCAACTCTTTGCCTTTACGCAGCCACCAGAAGCTCAAGGCAAAGACAATGATCTCACTGCCTGCTGCCAGAAACCAAGCCTGACCCACCAGTTCAGGACTTCCACCCAGCTCCCGAATATAGACACCAAGGAAAGTATCGTTCATGCGGGCTGGAACGGAACTGATAAAGACAAGAACAAGAAATAACAATGTCTCTTTGTTACCGAGGAAGCGTTTTAGGCTGCTTAGCGTAACCGGCTTTCCGGTTACAGGAGTATCAGGCATGGCCCAACTGACCAGAAAGCTAAGCACGGAGATTCCTGCGAACAAGATCGCTAAACTATGCGCTCCGAGATAGGACATCACATAACCGGTCAATAGCGCTGTAACTCCATAGCCGAGCGCGCCATAGGTGCGAATGGAGCCGTAACTGATGCCGGAAGCTTCGGCTATCCGGAAATTAAGGCTTTCGGTTAAAGGGTCAATCGGCATAAGAAAGAAATAGAGCAGCATGGCAAAGACAATGAGCTCAGCATAGCTGGTTGAGTCATATAAGAGATAACCCAGCACCGCAGAACCGATCAGAAGGACAAGCAGAACCTTCCGGATGGTTTTGGTTCTGTCGCTGATCATCCCCCATAAGGGTTGAGCGATAATGGTTACAAATCCTCCAGTACCAATAATGAATCCAATCTGTGCCGGATTTAGTCCCTGTCCGTCGAGATAGACGGGAAGAAAGGGAATGAACATTGCCAGCAGTGCAAAGTATAAGAAATTAAAAATGCGTAATAAACTTGGTGCTTTCATAGGTTTAGAATCCCTCGCGTATTTCCTAGAATGAAGTCAGAAACAATCCCAATATTGTAACACATATATGCCGTCTATTCATCAACTAACGACCTATGATACACTAACTTCATTCAAATTTATAAGTGGGAGAATATGAACATGAAGCTGATTTCCTGGAACGTAAATGGATTAAGAGCTTGTGTAACCAAGGGATTCTATGATTTTTTTGCACAAAGTGATGCAGATATTTTTTGCTTGCAGGAGACGAAGCTGCAGGAGGGGCAAATTGCTATGGAGCTGGACGGCAAATACGTTCAGTATTGGAATTACGCCGTCAAGAAAGGATATTCAGGTACAGCTGTGTTCACCAAGGTTAAACCACTTTCCGTACGTTATGGAATTGAGGAAGACTCTGAAGCAGAAGGACGAATCATTACCTTGGAATTTGAATCTTTTTATCTGGTTAATGTATACACGCCTAATGCCAAACGGGATCTATCCAGACTGGAATACCGGATGGAGTGGGAGGATCGGTTCCGGGGTTATCTTCAGGAACTGGACAAGCTCAAACCGGTCATCGTCTGCGGGGATTTGAACGTTGCCCACGAGAATATTGACCTTAAGAATGCGAAGTCCAACCTTGGCAATTCGGGATTCACACTGGAAGAACGGGGGAAAATGACTGAACTGCTGAGTGCAGGATTTATCGATACTTTCCGCTATTTCTATCCGGATTTGGAAGGTGCATATACCTGGTGGTCCAATATGCCAAAAGTGAGAGAGCGGAATGTGGGCTGGAGAATCGATTATTTCCTCGCTTCTTCGCGGCTTGCTCCACAGCTGATCTCTGCGGGAATTGAGTCCAGCATACTCGGAAGTGACCATTGTCCCATTGTGCTAGAGATGGCGGATGAATAAGTGGAAAAGTGGAATTAACATCGTGCTGCCCCGGACCATTGTGATGAGTCCCGGGGCAGTTTTTTGTGCATATTTGATTATTCAGCTCTTCCGGTTACAACCTCAACCTTGGGATTAAAGGATACATTCATCCACTGTTTAATCTGAACAAATGAGGGTTCCTCGAATACAGCTTGGACGGTTACACAGTATGGGGTTTCGACAAACCGTAAGGTTAGCTCAAGCGTCTTATTCGATAACCAGGTGAAGCTTGACATCATGCGGTTCATCTTTTGATCAAGAATCTCCGCATAGTCCTCTTTCCATTCTCCGCGCCCAGCATGAACGACCTGTTCACCGGCTGTATTGTGTATTAGGACTGCCGCTCCATGCTCCCCAAATGAAAAAGAGATGGAACTAATCTGCTGATCAGGATCATCCAGCATATATTTTTTACCGTCGATTAATTTCTCCATTGGTGATGTAATGGTGTGTGATGGAGGCTCTATACTCAGCGCTGTTATTACTGTTGAGAGGTCAAATCGTGAAGATACTGTACTAAGGACAGATTCAGCATTCAACGCAGGCAGTAAATGATCCCAGACAGCGTTCAGTACTCCCTGCAGGTCATTGGTTCCGCTAGTGATGGCAATGACGGCATCCTGTTCCGGTAGTACAACGCAGAATTGTCCGAAGGCACCATCCCCGCGGTATACTCCGTGACGGCAGCGCCAGAACTGATAACCATAGCCTTGTGCCCAGTCCGATTCATCGTTCTGGCCATTGGCTATCTGCTTGGAGGTTGCTTCATTGATCCATTCTTCATCAATAATACGCTGTCCGTTCCAACTGCCTTTCTTCAGATATAATTGCCCGAACTTGGCGATGTCTTCTGTGGTCAGGCTTAGACCGAATCCTCCCGTATTGATTCCGCGAGGACAGGATTCCCAAGCCGCACCGGTAATGCCAAGCGGCTGGAACAGCCGCGGCTCCAAATATTCGAGCAGGGTTTGTCCGGTCCGTTTCTGAAGTATGGCGGAGAGCATATAGGTGGCTCCGGTATTATAAAGAAAATGAGTTCCAGGCTGTTTAGTCACAGGAACGTTCAGAAACGCTTTGACCCAATCGCCATCTGCTCTTTTATGAATTGCGATCATCGTATCCTCTTCATGCCCGGTACCCATCATCAACAAATGCCGGACTTGCATAGCCGCTAGGTTCTCAGAAATTTCGTCTGGTAACTCATCAGGAAAGAACGAAATCACTGGATCATCCAGGGAGATCAGCTGCTCTGAAACCGCAAGTCCAACCGCGGTCGAGGTGAAGCTTTTGCTTAGGGAGAATAGCATATGCGGAAGGTTCGGCTTGTACGGTGCCCACCAGGCTTCTGCAATAACACTGCCATGCCGCAGCATCATAAAGCTGTGCAGTTCCAGCCCGCCAGTTCTTACAGCCTCCAAAAATGCAGCAATGGCTGAGCCTGGAACCTTCTGATCTTCGGGATAACTACGTGGCAGGCGAACTGCGGTTTTTGCGGTTTCCATAATCTCATCCTCTCATGTTGGACGATTAACGTCCAAGGATTCCCACATTGCTATATTAACATATATTAGGAGCGTTTAAGTTGCTTGAGAGGGATAATTTAATTCGTACTCCCGGCATACATATGTCTGGAGAGGAGCGTGAAAGGATTGGAGAAAAGGGTACAACAGTATTATAGACTCAAACAGAAGCAAAAAGAGATTGAAAATGAGCTTTCAGAACTTCGCCAGGAGATTCTGAATTATTGCCAAGAACTGGGCAGCAGTGATACGGAAATTGGAAGTTATAAGGTCAAGCTGGTCACGCAGAACCGGAAAGAATATGATGATCAGAAGCTGTATAATACGCTCTCTGATCCGGAGGTCTGGCGTATGGTATCTAAAAGTGATCCGGCAAAGGTTGCCAGCCTGCTGAAGCTGAATGTCATTAACGATGAAGGAATTAAGGACACATATACCTTAAAGACGGTTACTTTACTTCAGGTGGATAAAAAATAAATCAGACCGCCGATGTAGGTTTTAACTCGTTAGAAACGGAAACAGTCCAGTGTATGGACAGGGCAGCCGTTTCTTTTTTTATGTACAATGAAACATATGAGATGCTGAAATTGCCAGTGAAATACCGGATAGTGATTCATCTCTATTATTTTGAGAACTACAGTACCGCAGAGATCGCAACAATTTTGCATAGAAAAGAAAGCACGATCCGCACTCAGCTGAAGCGCGCGAGAGAGCTCTTAAAGGTAACCATAGGAGGGATGGAGGATGAATAGATATCAAAAGGGTATGGAAGAAATCGTGGTTTCAGAAGAGCTGGAGCAGTGTATTCTTGGTAAAGTACTAAGTTTGAAGGAATTGCGTTCTAACGAAGAACAGAAGACGGCATGGAATCGGAAAAGACGAAGATTGTATAGAACAAATCCTTTCAGGATCTTAACAGGTTCGCTTGTGGTTATCCTATTGGTAAGTGTGTTGGTATATATTAGTGATCGTCCTGGAGCACATCCGGAAGGGCCGCTGCAAAATATACTCCAGCCGTTCGTACTATCGGTTTATGCTGCAGATGGCCAACCCTTTGAACTCCAGCCGGATGTGACCTTTTTGTTCGGGGATTACCGGTTGACCAATAGTAGGGCTCCCGGTTTTGGTCTGCGGGCAGACGCAGAAGGTTCGGATGAAATTAAGATCCGGGTCTCAGAGGGCAGCTTACTCCAGTGGGCACCACCTGACTATCGCGTTAATAACATAGGTACAGAAATGACTCTGAAATCAGGAGATACTTTCTACTGGTCGCCTTCTTCCGGAGTGGACATGGGTGACATCGCAGCCAAAGCCCGAGTGACTCTAACTGCATACACGAAAGGCAGAGAGACAGGACGGGCAATACTTGAGATAAGTGCTGATGAATCCGGGGTATACAACGGAAGGCTGCTGAACAACAAATAAACGCTGAAGTTTCCTCCGGCTCTATTTTGCGCTAAAATATATAGATGTTGAAAAAAGATAGAGATACGGAGGACGAATAGTGATGACAGATTTTGCTGCAATGCTGGACAAATATGCGAACCTGGTTGTGAAGGTTGGAGTGAATGTTCAGCCCGGACAAGTTCTAATTGTGTCGGCTCCGCTGGAAACCGTCGATCTTACACGGTTAATCGTAGCCAAGGCTTATGAAGCTGGGGCCAAGTATGTCATGGTGGATTGGGACGATGAAGCCATTACAAGGATTCGTTATGAAAAAGCACCAGAAGAATCCTTCGGCTATTATCCGCAATGGCATGCAGATATGATGGAGAAGTTCGCCGAAGAGGGCGGAGCGATCCTGTCTATCCGGGTTCCTGATCCAGAGCTTTTACGCGGGATAGATTCCTTTAAGGTATCATCATCGGTTAAGGCCGCTGCCGTTGCACGCAAGAATTATCAGAATTATACCCGCAGCAGCAGAATCAGCTGGTCACTGATCAAAGCACCAACGGAGGCCTGTGCGAATAAAGTATTTGCTGATCTTCCGGAAGTACAACGAGTAGAGGCGATGTGGGAAGCAGTCTTTCAGATGAACCGGGTGGACAGTGAAGATCCGGTAGCAGCATGGCGGAGCCATATCGGTGATCTTAAACAAAGCCAGGACCGCATGAACGCCAAGCGTTACAAAAGTCTGCATTACCGTGCTCCGGGGACAGACCTGCATGTTGAGCTCCCGGAAGGACATTTGTGGAGGGGAGGCGGCGGAGAGAACGCGAATGGCGTTTATTTTGTGGCGAACATGCCGACAGAAGAAATCTATACGATGCCGCACCGCACAGGAGTTAACGGTACAGTAACAAGTACGCTTCCGCTTAATCTGAACGGACGGCTTGTCGAAGGTTTGTCATTTTCCTTTAAGGATGGCAAAGTAGTGGCTTATGATGCTGAATCCGGCCGTGAGCATTTGACAACCCTGCTGGCGACAGACGAGGGTGCTTCCTACCTTGGCGAGGTAGCGTTGGTTCCTCATGATTCACCGATCTCCAATTTAAACCGCGTATTCTACAATACCGGAATTGACGAGAACGCATCCTGTCATTTCGCCCTCGGCAGCGCATATCCGGTAAATATCGAAGGTGGAACCAAGCTGACCTCTGAGGAATTACTGGCTAGAGGCGCTAATGTAAGCTTGACCCATGTTGACTTTATGGTGGGCTCTGGTGAGCTGGATATCGATGGCGAACTTGCAGATGGCACGATTGAGCCTGTATTCCGTAAAGGGAACTGGGTACTTTAACTTCAAATTGTAATTAAGAACCCGCAGATAATATCTGCGGGTTCTTGTTAGTGCGCCCAGCATGGGCGCTATCTCTAGGGTTGAAGTCCCGAATGGCGAAGGCAGTAGTAGCCATTAGCTTAAGGCAAG
>NZ_JBGJZO010000037.1:0-33612 GCF_042610485.1 Paenibacillus oryziterrae
GCCAGTACTTACGCTAGTATCGCGAATTCCCCCTCGGGGGAATTCCTTGCTAAAGAGTTTACACAAAATTATTGACAGACCCTCCCTTTGGCTACCTACACAATCTCTTTATTAAAATGTCCTCTTGTGTCTGTTTCCTGATTAAAGACAGCATGATTCATTGAGCCATTTAATTTACCTGACGCCATATTAATGACTTTCACAACCTGCTCTTTGGATTCAACTGTGAAGTTTAATCTGAGCGCTTCGATTCCTTTGATGTTTGGTAGCTCATCTAAAAGATTAAGCGTCTTCCCATTAAGGATAGTCGTTGAACAATCATTATGGGAAATGATAGGTAACGTTCCGTGCTCATCTTTTAACTCATAGCTCTTCGTTTTGCATATTCTGCATTGATCCATTTTTTTCATCGGACAATATTTTGTAAACATCAAAGGAGCCCTGCCATATACAATCATTTCCAGTGCAGGATAGCCGTCATTTTCTTCATAATAGGCATTCCTTAAATCTTCAATTTGGCTCTTATTCAATTCATAAGATAAAGTGACTCGTTTTGCACCTAATTTATATAATTCATAGCAACTGGTAGCATTAACAACATTTAGAGAATAGTCCGTAACAAACGGATTACTTTCTCTGTAGTGATAAATTCCACCATATCCTCCGATGAGTAGCTGCCCTTCTTTTTCCTTATAACGATTCTGATTTCTTCTAACAACATTGTCAAAATAGATTTCCTTAATTCCACAGCTCACGCAAGCATCATACTGCTCCTTAGTCGTTACAGAGGCCGTAAGGTATGGTTGTTCAGGGGCAAAGCTTATTTTTTCTTTTGCTTCCAAAGATTTGGTTCTTTTCTTCTGGCTGTTAAGCTTTAAGTCATATAAGCCCAGTACAATATCTCTTCTTGCTGCATTTAACAGTTTAGCTGGAATAAATGCATTGCATTCCTCAAACTCAACTTGATTAAGTTCGAATATCGTATCATTTAATCTTGAAAATTGCTTGATTACCTGGTCTTTTGTTGTTGGATTATTAATGGCTTCGCCTAGTATTTCCTCGCTCTCATATGAATAATGAAAGCCTAAGCCCTCTGCATCTATGAATAGCTTTGAATCTGGACTTGCATATACTCTAATATCGAGGTTAAACCGCTTAAATTCTTTTTCCAGTGATGATTCTAATTCTTTGTTATAGAAATAATCCTTCGTTTTATATACTAAATCTCCCACAGACAGCTTTTCTTTGACTTTGATGTAGCAGACATCATCTGCTTTGTTGATTAATTCGCCATTTTTATCGTACAGTTTGGCAACCGTTAAATTAACATCTTCATTGTTGTGACTTATTCGAATGGTATCGTTTTGATTTAAAGTACGCGTAAGGGTTATTTCATACATGTCTTTAACAATCTTGCTAATGGTTCCAATTTCATAACCAAAGTGATTAGGTCTTAAGATGTTTGTAATATTTCTCTTATCTTCACGAAATAAATATCCTTTCGTAAATGTTCTATTGAATGTTTTTTTCAGATGTTCTTTATCTTCTTCGGTTATTTTATGATCTAAGGCCATGCGATATTTGGATACAACATTAGCAACATACGTAGGCACTTTCATTCGACCTTCTATTTTTAAAGAATCGATTTCTTTTAAGTCCTCGATATAATCGATTGTGTTTAAGTCCTTAGTAGATAGAATATAGCTTTCACCTAAAGATGTATCTGTTGTCTTATCCATTAGTTCATACACCTTACGGCATGAACCCACACATCTTCCGCGATTTGCGCTTCGATTGCCCATTAATCCTGACATGAGACAGTTTCCCGAGTAAGATACACATAAAGCACCGTGAACGAAAATTTCTAAAGGTATTTCAGCTTTTCTTTTGATCTCTTTTACTTTCTCAACCTCAACCTCACGGGACAGAACAACTCTCTTAGCACCAAGTTCTTTAAATAATAAAGTTCCGTCTAAATCGTCTATTCCCATTTGAGTTGAACAATGTGCTTCCATATCAAGAAAGTTGTTAACGATATAATCGAAAGCAGCCAGGTCCTGGACGATAATGCCATCCACACCGATTTCATTTAATGAGCGTATTTGCTCTTTCATCTCTTCAACTTCGTTATCAAAAACGATGGTATTCATTGCAACATAGACTTTAACGTCCCTCAGGTGCGCATACGTAACAGCCTCTTTTAACGATTCAAAATCAAAATTAGATGAGTATGCACGTGCACCAAATTTTTGCATTCCTAAGTATACTGCATCACAACCATTAGAAATTGCAGCTATTAAAGCTTCCATATTTCCTGCTGGAGCTAGTAATTCAGTCATTTTTTCCTCCTTATGACCCATAAATCAAAAAAATTTGTAGTTACTTATGATACGGTTCACCGTAACATATATAGAGCAAAAAAAAAAGACACGCTAATGAGCGCTTTCTTTATTACACAAGTATGAGCATCTGGCGCATTGAGTGGCGGCTCTTTTTAACGGGGGAACATTCCTTACTGTGGCAGCTTCTCCACCCGTTCGGGACTCAACCCAGCTTCTCTCCCAGCCGCGCCTGACCTTGCCCCTTTACTTATTCCAGAAGTACCTTATCTCCCTGAATCCCACATCCCATATTCTCTCATTCCCCTTCAGAGTGATCGTGAGCTCATTGTCCCCTTGAAGATAAATGGAGGACATCCCCGGTTCATGGCTTGGATCTTCTGCGGACGTGGACAGATACTCCTGGCCATCGGCAGAGATGCGCAGGCTCCCATGAGCATCCTCTTGATCGGGAATCCCAAAATTCAAGTAGAGATAAAGCTCCTTTTTACCTAACGTATATGTGTAAGTCACCGTACTTTTACCTTCGGTGCTGTACGCATTATACTGGGGCTCTACGTTTTGTCCGCCGATTTGGAAGCTGTCTCGCGTTGTTCCCGTCGATGATATATTTCAAAATAAACGGCTCCGCCGTCCTTAAAGAACGGGAGCGTTTACGGAGAAATATTGCCCAATGATGATGTGAAACTTATAAAAATTTATTATCACTCCCTAGTAGCAAACAAAGTCTTGAACAATATGAATAGTTCTTCTTAGCGTTCACTCACTTGGGTGAACGCTTTTTTTATTAGTTGAGAGATATAAGCTAATTTCAATGAATTCTCAATTCCTTTTCATTGGAATGAATTAAGTTCTTTTATTTCTGCTATTTACAATTCAATTAGTCTATGGCATACTCTGGTTAATGAGTTAAATCACTAACCCATTAACAACGGAGTGGAAAGTATTTAGAAGAATGCTAGAATGCAAAAGCACTCTTAATAAGGAGGAACAACAGTGAAGAAAATACTAAAGATAATAGGGTACTGTTTGGGAGGAATTGTAGGTATTTTAATATTAGCTACTTTAGTTGTAATCATTAATCACAAAATCCATTTGGGCAAGGAAGCTGCATTAGTGAAGCCCATGGGTCAAATGGTTTCAGTAGATGGACATAATATGAGTGTCTATACGGAAGGTCAGGGAAATACAACCCTAGTATTTCTGGCAGGAGGCGGAACAGCTTCGCCTATATTAGATTTTAAAAGCTTATATTCTCGATTAAGTGATAAATATAAAATCGCTGTACCAGAAAGAATAGGGTATGGTTACAGCGATGTTGCGGACGTTCCTAGAGATCTTGATACCGTATTGGAGGAGGACAGACAAGCGTTATTATTAGCCGGTCTGAAACCTCCCTATGTATTGGTTCCTCATTCTATTGCGGGATTGGAGTCCGTTTATTGGGCTCAGAAATATCCAAATGAAGTATCTGCTATTGTAGGAATAGATGTGGGTACCGTAAATGCATATTTCGACCCCAGTTCGCCGAAAATAGCTGATTTTATAACTAAAATAAAGATTCTTGCATTTGCAGAAAATATGGGAATAACGCGGTTTATCCCATCCATGGTTGAAGGCGAAGCGGCAATAACGGCAGGAGCCCTGACAGACCATGAAAAAGATATATACAGAGCAATATATTATAATAGAACGAATACATCACCGATGGTTGAAGAGATAGTGGAGCTTATGGATAACGCTCATAAAGTAGATGCATTGCCTCCACCGCAGTTGCCAGTATTGTTTTTCATTTCGAATGGTGACGGGATTGGTCTTGGTTATAGTAAAGAACAATGGCAAGGGTTCCAAATAGCTTACCTTTCAAAAATTGCTAATAGTAAGTATGTATTAATGGACGACTACGGACATTATCTTCAAGATTTTGCACCTGATGTACTTGCACAGAAAATCATAGATTTTATACCAGTTAACTAAGAAAACAGAAGCTGTAAAAGACCTGAAATAAGGTTTTTTACAGCTTCTGTTTTACAAAGCAGCTACTTGAAACGTTAATATATAGGAACTTTCATAAATTTTTTATTTCTGCTATTTACAATTTAATTAATAATGATACGCTTTGGTTAATGAGTCACATGGTTAGCTTATCAATATCGGAGGTTAGTTAAATAAATGAATACCGATAGCCCAATTTACATTCAAATTATGGAGATGATTGAGGACGATATTATAGCTGATGTTTATAAAACAGATGATATTATTATTTCCACAACACAGATATCAAAATTGCATTCTGTCAATCCCACAACAGCTGTCAAAAGCATTAGTAATCTGGCTGATGAAGGGGTTTTATATAAGAAACGAGGCATTGGCATGTGTGTGACCAAAGAGGCTAAAAGCATCATAGTGGGGCGAAGAAAACACGAATTTTATAATAAGACTATATCCTCTATGCTTAACGAAGCCAAGAAACTTGATATTTCAAAGGCAGATATTATAAAAATGATTGAGGAGAATGGTAATGATTAAATTTTTAAATGTTACCAAAACATTTAAATCAACTACAGCTATTAATGATATTAACTTAAATATCTCTGAAAATAAAATTTACTGTCTACTTGGTGGAAATGGTGCAGGCAAAACTACTTTTTTAAAGTTAATTGCAGGACATCTTAATACAAGTGAAGGTGAGATAACTGTAGATAATCAAAAAGCATCTACTTTTAATATGCCATCTTGCGTAAATTTTATCGAAAGTAGAGTATCACAGTTCAATTTAAAAGTTAGAGCTTTAATAAATCTTGCAAACAGTTTGCAGGATGATTTCGACTTGGAGTTTGCAAATAGCATGATAAAGAAATTTAAACTTGATGAAAATAAGAAGTATAAGCAGCTCTCTTTCGGGATGCAAACGATGTTAACAACCCTATTGAACCTTGCTAATAATTCAAAAGTAGTCATATTGGATGAGCCTACACTTGGTTTTGATGCTATCATGCGCGAACGTTTTTATGAACTAGTACAGACCAGTTTCGAATATTACCCAAGAATTATCATTGTTTCCACTCATTTGATTGATGGGATTTCAAGATTTGCAGAGGATATTATAATAATGAAGCAAGGGTCAATTCTTTTGCACGCAAGTATTAATGATATCGATGCGAAAGCCTATTCTCTCACAGGTAAGACAAATGATGTGAAGAATACTACGAAAGGACTTAATGTTATTGGTGAAAAAACAATTGCTGGCTTTACTAGTGCGTACATATTTGGAGATAGAATAGTAACAAAAGATGCAATCAAGCTTCAATCACTAGGATTAGAAGAATTATTTATCAATATTGTAGAAGGAGACCAAGATGAAATTTAGGATGAAAAGCGTAGGTGCTATTACAAAAACCAACTTCACGGAAACTACATGGATAGCTTATTTAGTTGCTCTCTTGTCCTTTGCGAGTGTATTTATCCAAATCCTTATACGCTACTTATTAAATTCAAAAAATACAGAAGTTAGTGAAGGGAATCTATTAATCCTTGCACTTATTATCGCTGCAGTGTTAATTCCATCTGTTAATTTCAGGAAATTCATGCATCTTAATGCGAAAAAGGCAGATTTCTTTTGGGCTTCTATAATAAACTACATCATTCTTTCAGTAGTTCTTTCTATTATCAATCTCGTATTATACGCTACAGTTGATAGTGTTATGGGATCCGTAGTTACTATCTGGAATATTATTGATCTGTTTGGTTGGATGGAGCATGGCATTATTGTAGCATTTTTCATGCAGTTTGCTTTCTATTTATTAGTAGGTGTTACTATTCATACCTTAACATTAATGCAAACTTTTTGGTTTGGATGGTTAATTGATTTAATTATTGCCACAATTATAAGTGTATTCATCCCCATACCCTCACTTCGGACTGTATTGACTGATTTTTTAAACTTAATAATTTTTAATTCCAATGCACTTGCACAAGTTAGTATTTGCGTAGCATTGTCAGCTGTAATCTATGCTTTAAATATTCCAATACTTAGTTTGAAAAAAATATAGAATATTGAAATATAGTACATTTCGTGAAAATGAAAAAGTCAGTTAAGCTAAAAAAGAGAGAAATACACAAAGCTTATAGAAATGAAATCCCATTTAAATGAGCAAGTTATTCAACTGTCGGATAACTATAGCAGTAAAAATTCATATCGAGACCAATTCTAAGACAAAGCCGAAAGGGCGGTAGGGATTTTGGTTAAACGTGGTGGAATTTGGTGGACAGAGGTAAGTGAAGAGTAGTTTTAAGTGGTGAATAGAAGTGATTAACTATCTAAGCTTAATGAAGTGCGGTTAACGGAAGTGAATCCCTAATTCGCTCATTAATAAGTTTTACGCCGTAATGTTCCAATCTTCCAGATTAACAACAAGATCTACTCTCCGCTTTACCACTATTTGTGATACGGTTCACCGTAACATCTATAAAGCGAAAATAGGCTTGCGACTTTAAATAAATATAGTTGCAAGCTTTTTTTTTACTTTAGAAGAGTAAGTCATAGGCATGAGACGGCTTAAAACATACAGAATGCCACTCGAATTGCTAATTGGAATAAACCCTCCACACAGAAACATCTGCGGAATGGTGATTAGCATAACAGCGATATTTGCTGTTCCCTTGCTTTTAATAAACCTGACCTTGCCCCTTTACTTATTCCAGGAGTACCTCATCTCCCTGAATCCGACATCCCATATTCTCTCATTCCCCTCCAGAGTGATCGTGAGCTCATTGTTCCCTTGAAGATAAATGGAGGACATCCCCGGTTCATGGCTTGGATCTTCTGCGGACGTGGACAGATACTCCTGGCCATCGACAGAGATGCGCAGGCTCCCATGAGCATCCTCTTGATCGGGAATCCCAAAATTCAAGTAGAGATAAAGCTCCTTTTTACCTAACGTATATGTGTAAGTCACCGTACTTTCACCTTCGGTGCTGTACGCATTATACTGGGGCTCTACGTTTTGTCCGCCGATCTGGAAGCTGTCTCGCGTTGTTCCCGTCGATGAACTTGCACCGCTGTTTTTCAACTCGTTTAATGCAACGAAGGGACCTAGTTCTTTAGTGAACACTTTGTCGACGATCCCGAAGCTCCCCCAAATCCCGATCATCAGGACAATGGCGGAGATGCCCGTAGCGGCTAGGTTTCTCCGGACCTTTTTTGTACGAAATCCGAATCTAAACGCCCCGAATCCGACTGCTGCGCCTACAGAGTTTTGAATAACGTCGTTCATATCGAAGCTGCCGAGCAAAGTGAGCGCCTGAACGGTCTCAAGCACAAGGATACACAGGATGAATAGGATCATGAACCGAATGAAGCCGGTTCGATATAACAACGGGATTAAGATACCGAAAGGGATGAAGGCTGCGATGTTCCCAAAACCCACAGCATCCATCACCGTAGGATGTAGAAGATCCGATAGATCCGGCAGCCTGAAGAAATCAAGCGGTAAAAATAGAAAGGTGTAGCCTGTATCCCGGCCTACGGTATCTGCTCTGCCGAAAGCAATAAACATGAAATAAAGAATCAACACGGTATAGCATAGGGTTATGGCTAAAATAACTTTACGATGCTTAGTATTCATTATCTGCTCCTTTATTCGAAAGTGCTCTGTAGACCAGAATACCTCATGATAACACGCTGGTAAACAGTAAAGGCAAGCCTGCTATCATGCAAAGAGAAGGAAATTCAATCCTCTTGACAAAGGTCCCAATTTTCCATTATGCCCCGCGAGGAATTGCATAAAAAACTTGCCGCTACTTATGATAAGGTTCACCGTAACACTCTAATGGCGAAATTTAAATTTCCTCGAAGCCTATAAACTCAGTTAATCTTAGATCAGCATCCCATGCAAAGCATGTCCAATCTAATTCTAACCCTGGACATCAAACTCAGTTGCAACCTCTTCAAGGAAGTACGATGAGCGAATATCCTCTTTATCATTAAGAAAGGGGTGGTTGATATGGCGAACGTACCAGGGCCGGGCTCCAACCCGAGCAGGACTAGCTCTAATCGACCTAGGTAGTAATTCCATCCGGCCCGATGCGTACGTCTGCGCGAAACCGGTAAACCGTCGTGCGTTAAGATCAGTTGCGTTCCGTTGCTCTGATCTCGTAATTGAATCTCAACGGTGCTGGAGTCTGGCGGAAACGAGTCTGAGCTGGTCCAGCCCCAGGTGAACACGACCTTCTCGTTTAGCTTCACTTCCAAGTAAAGTCCCTCCACCATGTCCTAGCGGGTGAAGGGATATGTCCAACTGGGACAAACTATTCCAAGTTTGAGCACTCCTCTCCCTTTCCTTTCGTCCAGTCGAAACGATTTTCCTTCCATACTCGCTTTTCATCGTAAAAACTCCCGTCATTGGGGGCCCGGCACGAACCACATTCCACCTTACGTAAAATAAAACCGCGCCATGGATGCGCGGTTTTACGGATCGTTTTGGCATGGCAGTTGTGAATCATTGCCGCTGCCGCAACCTCATTCTGGAAATCACGGCTTCTATGACGAGCAGATTAGGAATCCAACAAACCCAAGCGACAACCCGAAACCCCACCTCGAAATCGCCAAACAGAAGAGCCAGCGGCGCTAACCAGATTCGAAGCGTCACAGCTGCAAAAGTAAGCGCATAACTGCGAAGCATCCATGCTTTATGTGCTTGGATGTCTTTGGCCATAATTTTTCTCGTTGCAGTTAGCGTAGTCGCTACCCACAATATATCGAGCGACATGAACCCAAGCCCGGCAATCCAACCTCCTGTCGCAAAAAGGGATAAATACACACTCACGATCCCACTAACTGTAATCGAAAGAACATATCCATACCCCAATAGGCGATGCCAACGTTTCCTAGCATTCGTTGGCTTCATAAATAATTGAAAGGGTCCTATGATCAAGGCAAATATCGCGGTAAAAATGTGGATGTATAGTACGTATATCCATGGTTTGAATTCAAAATTCGGCTTTTGCAATTTGAAAGAGACAAGTCCCGCATCACTAGCTTTAAGCACACCATACTGAACAATTGCGTATCCGGCAATCGAAAATGCAAGAATGAGAACGATTGCCCGAATCATCTTATTTCCCAATGAATAATCCTCCTCCGTTGATGCACCGTGAAGCGGTTGCCCCTTTAAACCCTATAGTGGCTATAGAGTCAATACCGATCTTCTCGATTAAGGCAACAGCTAGGGGTCGAAAGGGACGCAATTCACCGCTGGTTCTGGTCCAGTTTCCTGCCGTACTTTTGATGCAAACGGATCTTCGCTTCCTCCCAGCTAGGAATAGTATCGGCATCCCAGTGGACGGCATCAAATTCATCGCCAATTCGGCGTGCGATCCGCATGGCCTTGGCGTGATTGCCATGATTGCGGTATTCCAGCATGCGATCCTTGTTCTCCCATACCGACATCGTCCAGCCTACTCTCCAACTGTCGCGTGTGAGGTCGGAATGCAGCAGTCCGGCAGCCCTATTCAGTTGCTTCGTTGACCGGACGATATGGTAAATAAAAAACGGAAGCATCCACATGCCCTTTACTCGTACCCGTGTCACTGAAATCAACAACGAAATCGCCCCTTCCACGAAACATCCATTTTCGGTTTACAGTTAGAATTAGAAATAATACCCCTTCCGAATATCATCTATAAGGGTAGGATGTACTGGATCCCATCCCAAACGCTCCTGCGTCAACGCACTGGACGCGGGATTATCCGTTTTCGTGAAGGGCGCAAGCCATCCGAAATGTTTACCTGCTTCTTCAACTCCAATGCCTTGGACCGGCAAGTTCAGATGAAGGCCCAAAGCCGTGGCGATCTCTTGAAACGGAATGCCCTCTTCGCTCACCGCATGAAACCGGGACCCTGCCGGAGCTTGTTCTAAGGCGAGTCTAAAAAGACGTGCCGCATCCAGTAAATGCACGGATGGCCAACGGTTGGTTCCGGAGCCTGTATAGGCGGAGAAACCCTTCTTGCGAGCGATGTTCACCAGATTTGGGAACAAGCCCGTCTTATCGCCTTCACCGTGTACAATCGGTGGGAGGCGTACAATCGAGGAACGTACCCCCCGTTTCGCCAAGTCTAAGATGGTATGTTCAGAAATGACGCGTAATCCACCTGGGGATTGAGGGTCCCCAGCGCTGTCCTCGGTTCCGAGACGGCCGGGAGTAAGCGTCATCATAGGCATCGCGACGACAAGCGCCCGGTCACCGGCGGGTAAGGCGGTGCCAAGTGTCTCGATGGCTCGCCTGTCGGTCTCAATTGCAACCTTCATAAATCGCATCACCACATGACGAGGATTCCCGCCGAATAAAACCTTAAGCCGAGTTGGAAGGCCCGCATGCGAGAACTTGTGGAAGAAGGCCAAATGAATGACCCCGTCTACTGCAGCAGCTACTTTGCGCAAGCCTGATAAATCCTCAATCGAACCGATTTGAACCTGGGCACCCAATGCCGTAAGCCGTTTTCCGGCTTTTTCAGAACGAGCAAGACCAACCACTTGGTGACCGGCATCCAGCAGTTCGCTTACGACCGCCCCTCCGATGAAGCCTGTCGCCCCTGTAACCAATACACGCATTTTTAGAAAGCCCCTTTCCTATCGATAGAATGTTTACTCTTAGTATAGGGGATTCACCATTGCGGTCTTTGCCTTTTCCGTCGGAGTTTTTGCCTGATTCTACAGATTCCGCCGCTTAATAAGGAAAAAATCCGCTAGGCTCTATGCCCGCGGAAATTTGAAAAGCCGTTTAAGTGTGCGTTTCACTTCAATTGTTGCTGTTCCTGACGCCACCTTGTGATATCTCTAGTTGGAGGGCACCCAAAAAATCGGCTGTAATCGCGGCTAAATTGGGAATCGCTCAAATAGCCTACAAGCCGGCTCGCCGTAGTTGCGTCAATGGAGCTAGATAACATTAGACGCCTCGCCTCTTGCAGGCGCAGCACCTTTTGATATTGCAGAGGGCTCATCGCAGTAGCCGATCTGAAATACTCGCGAAACGACGTTTCGCTCATATGAACCAACTCTGCCAAATCCGCTACTTTCCACGGCTGGGAAAAGTTATTTTGGAGCCAATCAATCGCTATTGCAACCTGCTGCATGCCCGATTCCGCCAGAACGGTCTCGGCAACATAAACACCGATTGGGCTACGGAGGAGGCGGATATAAATCTCGTCTTTCACCAACGGAGCCAGCATTTGTGCATCATCGGGAGAGGACAGACAAGCCATCAATCTTGCAGCGGCGTTCATCATGGCTAAATCAGCTTCGATGACGTAGCACGCACTGCGATTGCGAACCTCCGGCAAACCATTAGGAAATACCATAGGCAGCAACGCAGCAATCCTTTGCGGATCGAGGTATAAACCTATCCCCAAGAACGGGACTTGGGGGCTGGCCTGCATGATTTTCATCGCAACAGGCAAGGCAACGGGGGCAATATACATTCGCGAAGCACTATACTCAAAAGCATCCTTACCTACGGTAATTCGCTTTTTCCCTTGCGCTGCAATGCAGATTACCGGCGAGAACATGGTGTGAACATCATCCGCCGCTTCTACTTGCGAATATCGGTTCACATACAGACCAGGGATCGGTGAAGCATAGGTTCCATCCTGCGAAGTATACGTGTAAATCAAACTTGCCAACCGGGCTGCTTCACCATCTAGCGCTGACTTGGCCTCATCTAATTCAGATACATCCTCATATTTATGGTAATTGGCCATGTTCATAAGCAAATTCTTCCCCCTTCAGATGTAACGAGATGATAGGCATGTTCATGATACCACAGGGACATCCAAAAATCTTAAGCATTAAAGTTAAATTAGCATGGATATCTCAAGTCTACCCTTCTGCAAATCCGAGGGGATTCCGTGCTAGCACGAAGCGGACAGCATTTCTCGTTATCGCTTCCCAATGTGCTTTACTTGTGGTACGGTTCCCCCCGATTTATCTTCACCGCGCGGTACACCTGCTCCACCAGCACCAGGCGCATGAGCTGATGGGGCAGCGTCATGCGCCCGAAGCTCATGCGCTGCTGGGCGCGGCGCATGACGTCATCGGAGAGGCCGTGGCTGCCTCCGATGACGAAGACGACATGGCTCGTCCCGTAGGTACCGAGCCGGTCGATCTCTGCGGCAAGCTCCTCGGAGCTCCAGAGCTTGCCGTCGATCGCGAGCGCAATGACATGCGCTTCGCTCTTGATCTGCGAGAGGATGCGCTCACCCTCGCGCGCCTTCACCTGCCCGACCTCTGCGTCACTCAGAGAGTCGGGTGCTTTTTCATCCGCCACCTCAATCACCTGAAACTTGAGGTAGGGCGTCAGCCGCTTCGCATACTCCGCGATACCGTCCAGCAGGTACTTTTCCTTCAATTTACCCACGCCAATAATTTGAATTAACATATAATCCTCCACTATCTTGTTAATGTATGATTCCACGTTCGCACCCGACGATAACTACAACACGGATAGCTATAACGCCTGATCACATCTGAGCAATTTGACATCTCATTTTATATTGTATACAATTAAATTAATATCAATATATTTTCGCAACTCCCGAGAGGATGGTTAATCCATGAGTATTTATCAATTTGAAGCCCGCAACATACGGGGCAAGGATACCCGGCTTGATCAATATAAGGGTAAGGTTCTGCTGATCGTAAATACCGCCAGCAAATGCGGGTTCACCCCGCAGTATTCCGATCTTCAGAAGCTTCACGAGAAGTATCAGGACAGCGGGCTTCAAATTCTGGGATTCCCAAGTAACGAGTTCGGAGAAGAGACAGGATCGAACGATGAGGTCAACGTATTCTGCCAGATCAATTACGGAGTCAGCTTCCCGCTCTTTGAGAAGATTGATGTCAAAGGCGAGAACAAGCATCCGCTGTTCAGCTATTTGACGGAGCAAGCCGGATTTGAGGACTTCGATGAGAATAATGCCAGCGCCAAGCTGCTGCGAATGATGCTTCAGGACCGTGATCCAGCCTCCCTCAATGACGATGAGATCAAATGGAACTTCACGAAATTCCTGATCGACCGGGAAGGGAACGTTGTGAAACGTTTCGAGTCTCCCGTGGACCCGCTGGACATCGAGCCTGCTATTCAGGCGCTGCTGTAAAAGCTCATTCCCGGACATCATCTATTTGAACCTTCCACAATGCTGCTATAGCAACGTGAACCTGAGAATGCCATTTATGTAAAGGCTGCTCGTCCTAATCTAGGGTGGGCAGCCTTTTTGCCTCTTCAACTCAAAACCACCCGCAAACGGACTGAATCCATAATCCTAGTGCCGGATTAAGAAGGTTCCCTTGTCTTTTACGAGTCCATCCCTTGAAACGTACCCGCCCCGGAATCCCCTTCCACGAGTCGCTCCAATATCCGCCGCTTCTTATACAGCATCCTTGCCGCTTCCGCCACATCCTCCAATGCTTTGCGGTTCGTATAGGCACCGAAGAACATCCCTGCCACCGGCACCGCCTGCATCAGCTTCTTCCAACCCCAGTTGTCACGGTACATGGTAATGACTTCGCGCCAGCCCTGGATTTTGGAGATTGCCGCGTTTGTTCCTGCCAGGATATCACCGTCCCCACCAGTTTGCAGGTTCAACTCCTGCAGGATTGTCCGCTTGCCCACGACATCTGAAGAAGCGAACTGCATGACCTTCACGGTGAAGATGCGTTCGATTTTATTCGTTGGATCATAGCCGTAGCAGAGTCCGATCTCCTGAATCACCTTCAGCGACAAACCCAAAACAGCCGGAATATCGGCCGCTAGGGTGAACACCCCGCCGAATCCGGTAGACGCGCCTTGAACGGTTGCGAAGTTCCGCCGGCTCTCCGACAGCTTCAGCGCAGCTGCATCCATCACCATAAGCGGATACGGTCCGGTCCCCTGACCGCCCGCCGCC
The DNA here is from genome assembly GCF_042610485.1 of Paenibacillus oryziterrae. NCBI lineage: Bacteria > Bacillati > Bacillota > Bacilli > Caryophanales > Paenibacillaceae > Paenibacillus > Paenibacillus oryziterrae. Next base: position 14,280 of record NZ_JBGJZO010000037.1, read on the forward strand.
AAGCTGTGTTCAGCCATCAACGAACCCACCTTACGCCCGGAGACCAGATAATTGCCGCCGTTCTGGATATAGCCGCCGAGCTCGTCGAGCAGCAGCCCTATTTTATCATGAACAAATTGGGGTGTGATCTTATCGAGCAGCTTGAACGGGAGGCGGGTAATCCGGTCCCAGATCATCAGCTTGTTCTGCTCTTTCTCCCATCTTGTGATCTCGGCGAGCGCGGCATACAGTTGTTCCGGTGTCTCCAGATGTGAAGCCGCTGGATTGTCCTCTTTCATTGCGAATCCCTCCCGTAGCCTGCCTTTCCCCATAGTGTACCATAATCGACAAGAAGAAAACCCGGCACCGTCCTTTCAGGGACGTATTAAAAAAGGAACCGTGCACCCGGCACGGCTCTTCGTATATTCAAAGTCAAATGGGAATGTTCACTTCTAGATAAGAGCCCAAAGCCCCGCCTTCATAATCATCCATTAGGATTCTTCCGGTAATATTGTCCTTGATTTCAAGCCCTTGCCGCTTCATTTCATCTATCATAAAAGAAAATGAGCTGTAGGAGAAATCATTATGATGCCGGAGGCGGATCACCGAAGACATACACCGCACTGCAGGCAGCACCTCTATCCGATCATTCAGCTGTACGCCCAGCTTGTGCGCATCCTCCTCCATCAGCGCAACACCCCAGTTGTACTCCAGCTCCACATCATTATTTGTCATCAGGACATCCCCGTTCTCGATCCTTAAGCTGAAAAAGGTAAACGGCTGCAAATCCATCCACTCATGAACCATTCCTCTCAGATCCTGCTCCTTTAGCAACTGTTTCTGCCGGGTCTGCTTGAGACGGTACCTGCGGGGTACCCGCTTGATCCTGCATTGATTAAGTCGGCTATCGATGTGTGCGAGTTCATGATGAATCTCGGTGATTTTATCGAGCAGAAGGGCACTTGCCTGGATATGTTCCTTGATGGAGATCTGCGGTTCGACGTTCTTCTCTGAGACCTGCTGAGAGGTAGCATTGTTCACCAGGCAGGCCACTTCCGGAAGCGGAATTTGCATACTCCTGTACCACCTGCTCATCAGCAGATTGCGGGCATCCACATTAGGATCAGGCCGGGAATGATTACCCTCCTCTTGTAGCGGCCGGACCAAGTCCTGTCCTTTGTCGAACTCATCATTGGAATGTTCCATATTGTACTCTCCCTCACTTGCATGTTGCTTCACGGTTGTTATTCGCCGTATCTCTAGTGTAAAAGGGATACCGCAATGTTGTAGTGAAAAAATTCACAATGTTAAGGATTCACTAATACCCCATCGTATCACTTATCCTCCAGTCTATCTCAGTACTGGGCAGCTTCATGAAAAGCCAATGATCATCTCTCCGGCATTTCTGCAGTTTTCACTTACATTATGACTCAAATAGTTCCATCTCCGTAGGAATAAGGTGATTTCATGTGCACGTCTTCTGAAGTGTCAAAAGTGAAAAATTATTGAATCTTCCCCGAAGTTATTCTGGGTACCCCACGTTCCGGGTCTTTTCTAATTCAAGCAAACAGACAGACTGCACAGTAGATCTCTTATACAGAAAAAAGCCCCGCATCCGCAGGGCTTGGAATGATTCATCTCATCAGTCAGCGGTTAAACCACCAAATACTCCGCATTTTTATCGCATTCCGCGCACTTGGCGGGCGGGTCCCAATCCGAGAATTCTGTTTCTTTCAAATCCACGATATCCGGCGCATCCTCGAACTCGTCCACAAACATATCGATAGCCAGCTCCACATGCTCCTTGCATACTACATACATTCAACCACGCATCCCTTTCTGTGTGCCGCTGCGGCGTAATACTCCTTCTATTGTTCTACCACACTTCCGTGAAAAAAGGAACACCTTCCCGGTCTACCATCCACCGCTGCAAATATCTTCCTTAGAATGCGGAACCGAAGGCACCATTATACCGTCTAATGGATGAGAGGTGAAATTAGTGGATGATCATGTTCTGCCTTACGGAAAAGCTTTGGACCATCAGTCCTTCCGGAAGCTGATGGAGACGTACAGTTCCGATGTCTGGCACTTCGCCTATATGCAGACCGGCCGGAGAGATGTTGCAGACGACATCACCCAGGACGTATTCCTGCGGGTGTACCGGCAGTTTGAGAGCTTCCGCGGCGGGAGCTCGCTGAGAACCTGGCTGTTCGCCATTACCCGCCGGGTGGCTGTCGATTACCGGCGGACGGTCTTCTTCCGGCGCGCCGTGCTCATGGGAGCACCGGAGCCACGGGACTCTCACCGCTCCGCCGAAGCCGAGGCGCTAAGCCATTTAGAGATAACTGAATTCTGGGATACCGTACTGCTGCTCCCGCGCAAATGGCGCGAGGTGCTGATTCTCGACGGCAAACATGAGCTGAGCACGAAAGAGATAGCCGCGCTGCTGGACATCCCGGAAGGAACCGTCAAATCGCGCCTGTCCCGGGCAAGGGCCCGAATGGCGCTGCTTCTGAATGCTGAGGGAAAGGAGATGAAGGTGCATGAACGAGGATAGAAGACCGGACTGGTATGCGCTGTTGAAAAGCCCGGTGCCCGGTGGCGGCTTCAGCCCGGATCAGATCTCTGAAACCCTGGAGAAAGCTGATCCGAACGAACTTACGGGAAACGACATAGAAAGTGATTATGCCAGACCGATGGTACCCCAAGCCGGATGGACGCTCTTCACCTTGACGCCCGAAGCTGAGCGTCAACAACGCCTATTCAAACGCCGTCTATACAATGGACTCGCCGTAGCTACGGTCTTTATTCTCCTGTGGGTAGGCCTGGCGCAGACGCCTTGGGCAGGGCAGCGGCTGGGAAGTCTCGGCATGTCCAGGCCTATCGCTCCTGCCGTCCCTACAGCCAGCCCATCCGCAGCCCCGACGAACAATCCGGCTTTAGCTCCCGCCGCCATCATTCCCGGCCAGACATACGAGGTTCATGACGTTTTTACCGTCAAGCCCCAGCCCGAGAGCTACACCAGTGATTATGTATTCCGCACCAAGCCCGGCCAAGTATACACCGTCAGTAAGCTCCAAGACATCTATGCGCTGATTGCCCAAGGCGACAAGCAAGGGTGGCTTCCGGCCTGGTACCTCACCCCGGAAGTCATGAAGATCAAGGCGGTCACTCCCTATCCCATGCTCGTTCCCAGACCCAATACGCCGATCTATCTCTTTCCCGGATCAACAGCATCCGACCCGCTTCCTCTGGATGACTGGAGGGTGGTGCAGGTCGTCGGAGAATATAATAATGGCGAATGGCTGCGAATTGAATTCAAAATGTTCGAAGCTGGAGTCATGGGCGACCGCTGGATGAAAGCTTCCGATTTGCGTGCCTATGACCCCAAGCTGGCGAAGGAAGGCAGGCTTAAAGCCGAAGCCCTCATATACGATGAATCCGGCAGCCCTACAGGAGACCGTTCATCTAACCTGGTTATGGTAACCGAGCCCACCACGATTTCCGGAAAAGGCGATTTCTACTTTTTCTACGCCCCTGGTGGATTATACGGCCTGGTTAAACAGGAGGATTTCATTCCAAATCCATTCTCTGAAGATGATGAGGAGTCGTTAAGTTCCATCATCGTCCCGAAATCCATCACTGGGACCTCCGAGATCACACTGCCTTTACCGGCGAATTGGAGTGCCATTCCTCAAACGCTCCCCCCTCGGTCCGATGCCGGCGCCAGTCTCCGCTACCGCATTGAAAGGAACGGCCTGGAAGTCGGCTACTGGGCTGTAGAGAACACAGAGCCTCCTATCATCCAGTCGCTTCGGGCAGACCGCTGGATAGAGGATGGCTGGCCGGACACAGCCAATGAATGCCAAGGCGGGTTTATTAATTACAGTTCATTAGGCAACTCAGGCTATTTCGCCCGCGTTCAATTTAACCAGACGCGGGAAGAGGCCTGGAAGGAGCTGTCCAACACTTCATTCTTCGCCTCGACTCCGGTAGCGGGTCAAGAAGGGCTCTGGTATAATCTTCATTTATTCATCCCCTACTCCACCGCCAAAGAAGAAACGAACTCCTTTGTCCAGGCGGGGCTGCAAATGATGGGAATGATCAACAAGTAACCATACCGAATGCTTCTTTATATCGTCTAATGAGTGAGGGTGAAATTAGTGGATGATCGTGGGAGGAGCTTTATGAAGAAACGCATTCTTATTGCTTGTTCAACATTGATTGGCATACTCGTCCTGGTTGCAATAATTATTGATTTAGACTACCCGCAATACCCTAAGAACAAGCAATACGTCAAAGAGTATGTTGCCGGCATTGAAGGGATCAAAGGAGATGTAGATATTTCGCAGTGGGGAGACAATCCGGCCTATGAAATCGGAGCTAATCAAGAAGGATATGCTGTATTCAAACATCCAGAGAATGCCTTGAAGCAGATGAAGGTTGATTTTGCAAAGGGCATAGAAGCTATTCAAAAAGAATGTGGACTCTCTTCCCTATCTCAATCGAATTTTAAAGAGTATGGAACATATGGCTGGCAGTTAGTGAAGACGGAAGATGCAGAAGCCGTAGAGCAGGCACGCCAAGTCACTTCGTTTATGGATATTTACGAGAATAGTTTTGATGATTAATCTGCCCTACTCTTCTACAAAATAAGGTTCCTCCATCCCACTCTCGGGTTGAAGGAACCTTATTCTTGTTCTGCTGCACTTAGATTAATGACTGATCCTTGATGAAGTAACCCGTTTTAGCCGACATCTCCCGCCGGTTTCGAAACGAAAGCCCCCGGCCGGTCCAGCTCATACAATCTCCGGTAACGCGGCTCGCGTTCCATCAGCTCAGCGTGGGTGCCGCGCATCTCCACAGATCCATTCTCCATGAAGATGACTTCATCCATCTGTTCAGCTCCCACTAGATGGTGGGTGACCCAGACCAGCGTTTTATCCGCCATGGCTGCGAACATCGTGGAGAGCAGCTCGCGCTCTGTCCGCGGATCCAGGCCCACCGTTGGTTCATCCAGAACGACAACAGGTGTATTCTGCAGCAGGATGCGGGCAAGCGCAATCCGCTGCCGCTCCCCGCCGGAGAAACGGGCTCCCGCTTCACGGACAGGCGTATTGTATCCTTCCGGCAAGGAGGCAATCAGATTATCCAGCTGTGCCCGACCCGCAGCTTGCTTAATGGCTTCCACGGAAGCCTCAGGATCACCCAGGCGGATATTGTTGCCCACCGTCGTATCGAACAGGTGCGGGCTTTGATTCAGCACTGAGATAATTGAGGGAATCCGGTCACCATATGCTGCAGCCTCTATTCCGTTAATGGCGGCTGAACCGGTAGAAGGCTGAAGTGCACCTTGAATGACCTTCAGCAAGGTCGATTTACCAGCACCGCTTCGTCCGATGATAGCGACCTTTTTGCCCTGTGGAAGATCCAGGTTCAAATCACGAATGGACCATACCCCTTCTTCACTATAGCGATAGCCCACATTCTTAAGCTGGAGGTGTACTGACCGTATATCCATTTCGGCGGCATTCGCGTTGTCTTTCTCTACATTTATCTGATCCCCAGGCTCACCATTCAGCCGAATATCTGTCTTATCTTCCTCTACCCCGGACAATCTCTCCAGAGAGTTACGATACTGTGGAATCTTCTCCACAGCATCCGATACCGGCAGGAAGGCATCTGCCACTGGGAAGACGACCAGGACAAACGCGGCAATTAGCGTTCCGGCAATTTTGCCGTCAGCATATTGCCCTGCTGCCCAATAGAGCAGCGAAAGAACGCCAACCCCGACAACTGCCTGCCCGATAAACATGCGCAGCCGCGCCCAGCCCCGCAGTGCGGCGTCGGTACGGGCTACTCGTTGTTCATCGGCCTCATAGGTATCCACGAACTGGCTCTGCCGTCCGCTGATCATCCAATCGCCCATGCCGAGAACGGCATCCGTCAGCTTCTGATACAGCCGGTTGCGTTCAACTTTGATCGCCCGCTGCCGTGTCTGCGTGAACAGCAGTGAAATGAGCGGGAGCACCACGACCAGCACAAGAATATAGAGCGCCATAATCAGGGCGAAAGCCCAGTCGAAGGTTCCAAGCGAAATGACTGCAGCCGCATAGATCAAGAGTGCAATGACACTTGGAAATACGGTGCGCAGATAGACATTTTGCAAATATTCGATGTCGTCGGCAAGCATGCCCAGGATATCTCCCGTACGGAAGCGCGAGGACAGGAACAATGCTTGAGGCTCCAGAATACGATACAGCCGGACACGCATTTTGGACAGGACCCGCAGAATCGTATCATGTCCGACGAGACGCTCCACGTAGTGGATAACCGCCCGGCTTGTTCCGAATGTACGCACACCCACAATCGGCACATAGATCAGCAGAATATTTTCCGGGGGTATGGACGCTTTGGAGATCAGGAAGCCTGACGTATACATCAGCGACGATGCCGAGAATACGGTCAGAGCACCCAGAGCAATAATCAAGAGAAACCGCCAAAAGTAGGCGGACACATAAGGAGCAAACCATCCTCTAGATTTCAATGGATTCCCTCCAATTGGTATTGAGCAAGCTCATAATATGCGCCTTTACGGGCAAGCAGTTCATTATGAGTACCGACCTCGGCTACCCTGCCCTGCTCCATCACAATAATCAAATCCATATCAGCCATCCAGTGCAGACGATGTGTCGCCAGAAAGACCAGTTTGCCCTCAAACAGCGGGAGCATCGTTTCCTTCAGCTCATATTCCGTCTCGATATCCAGATGGGCTGTCGGCTCATCCAGCAGCATAATCGGACGGCTGCTCAACAGCGCCCGGGCCAAGGCCACCCGCTGCTCCTGACCGCCGCTGAGTGAACGCCCGCCCCCGCCGATCATTTCATCCAGACCGTTCGGCAGTGAATCGACCAGCCGTGACAAACCTGCATCCGCCACTACCCGGGTAACCTCCGCACCCGAAGCTTCAGGGTAATAGAAACGTACATTGTCGGCAAGTGTGCCGCTGAAAATATACGGACGCTGCGGAATATACGAGGTCTGCTTCCGCCATGTCTCATCCGTTAGCGCACTGATCTGCGTTCCGTTAATCGTAATATTCCCGCTGCTCGGATGCAGAAACCCGCCAAGAATATCGATCAGCGTGGATTTGCCCGCACCGCTCTCGCCAATAATTCCGATCTTGCCCCCGCCTGTGAACTTCAGACTCACACCGTTAAGCGACGGGATTCCTTCTTCCTCATACTGCACACCGATATCATTCAGCGTCAGGACGCTGTTGTCATTCCAAGTGAAAATAGACTCGGCCGATGACACTTTATCATTGCCTCCAAGCACCTTCGCCTGAACGGTTTCACGGTCAATGATGCTCTTCATGGCTTCTCCGGCTTCTTTGCCATCCAACGTAGCGTGGAAATCTGCACCAACAAGACGCACCGGCAAGAAATACTCAGGGGCCAGGATCAGAATCGTAAGACCCGTAACCAGTGTCATCTGTTCATTCACCAGGCGAAGACCCAAACTTACAGCCACGGAAGCCACCGACAACATCGTGAAGAAATCCATGGCGAACGAGGACAGAAATGCTACCCGCAGTGTCCGCATGGTTGCTGAACGGTAATTGTCACTGACCGCTGCAATGCTCTCGCTGTGGCTGCGGCTGCGCCCGAGGAACTTCAAGGTCTCAAGACCACGGAGCGAGTCCACAAAGTGATTGGACAAAATGCGGTAGGATTTGAGCTGGCGGTCCATTTGCTTACGCGCCGTCATGCCGATCAGAATCATAAAGACAATAATAATTGGCATCGTCAGGGTCAGAATAACCCCGCTTGTCGTATCCTTGGTATATACATAAACCAGTAGCAGGGCCGGTGTGACCGACATCCCTACCATCCGCGGTATAATCAGCTCCAAATATGTACGGAACTTGGTTACTCCTTCTAATACTAACGTCACCAGATGTCCGGTTCCGCGATCGCCGGTAAGTCTTGGCCCCAGCTGGAACAGCTTATCCATCATTTTCTTCCGCATGCTGCTGCCGGTCGCCTCGGCGAACCGGTATGACACATAGCTCACCAGCATGGCACATCCGTGGCGCACAAGAAACGCAAGAAGGAACAAGAGCGAAGTCGCCCATTGTTCCCTCAGCGGTTCACCCGCAAACAGTGCAGAAATGACTTCTGCCAGCCACTTGGCCAGCAGAAGTATGGATATGCTTTGTACCAGGGTAAGGAAGCCCACGATCAGAAAGACCGGCTTAACTCCTTTGTACCCAAGCAAATTTTTATCCATTAGTATTCAAGATGCTCCTTCTCATGAACCCGTTTGTGGAAGATAAAGTAGCTCCAAATCTGATAACCGAGTACAAAAGGCAGAAGGCTCAGCGCCACAATGGTCATTACCTTCAGGGAATAATGTCCGGAAGCGGCGTTGGTAATCGTCAGATTGAACGCCTGGTCGATCGAGCTGATCATAACCCGCGGGAACAGACCTACGAATATGGAGATTACGGATAAGGCCATCACTGCGCCAGTCATCCCAAAAGCATACCCGTCTTTGTTCTGCTTCATGAAATAGCCCGATAGAGCAAAAGCAACAATTCCAAGCAATACAATAATCATCAGCATCGTGCCGTGAACTTCAAAGACATCCGTCATGAAGTAAGTCATGATTACAAAAGTAAGCAGTAGTGCAGCGAGTGGAATCAGCAGTTTCTGGGCCAGCTTACGTGCCCGTACTTGAAGATCGCCTACCGTACGCAGCGTAGTGAACATCAGACCATGCACGAGGCACAAGAGTACAACAGTAATTCCTGCTACCACAGTATACACATTTACGATGTCGAAGAAACCTGCGTACATCTGCATGTCCCCGTCAATCGGCAGACCTTTGATGAAGCTCGCGAACACTACAGCCAGCAGGAACGGCGGCAGGAAGCTGCCGAAGAAGATACAGGCATCCCACGTTCTTTTCCAGGCTAACGAATCGCGTTTACCTCTGAATTCAAAGGCTACACCGCGGGCGATCAGCGCCAGCAGGGCAAAGACAAAAGGAATATAGAATCCGCTGAACAACGTAGCGTACCAGTTCGGGAAAGCGGCGAACATCGCGCCTGCTCCTGTCAGCAGCCAAACTTCATTGGCGTCCCAGAAAGGCCCGATCGAGTTGATCAGTACCCGGCGCTCCGTATCATTCTTGGCGAGAAACTGCGTTTCCATGCCTACACCAAAATCAAAGCCCTCCAGGAAGAAGAACCCAACGAACAGCACTGCGATCAGCACAAACCATAATTCATTAAGAGACAATAGGAGCACCCCCCTTGTTATATGGATCATGCGATACGCCATGATCGTTATCCATTGCGTAAGGGCCTTTTTTAATAACTTTAATGAACAGTCCTACCAGAACGAGTCCGAGAATCGCGTAGATTGCCGTAAACGAAATTACCGAGAACAGCACCTGTCCGGCCGATACATTCGGCGATACGCTGTCTTCTGTCTGCATAAGTCCAAATACAGTCCAAGGCTGACGTCCGATCTCTGTCATAATCCAACCCGCTGTATTTGCGATTGGAGGCAGAAGCAGACCCCACAGCATAAAGCGCATAAACCAGGTGTTCGGACGGTCCATCTTTTTCCGCCACATAAGGAAGATTGCATACATTCCGAGAACAATCATCAGAGTACCCGCGAGAACCATGATGCGGAAGCTCCAAAAGGTTGTTTTTACCGGCGGAATATAATCCCCTGGACCGTATTCCTGTTCATATTGCGCCTGCAGTTCGTTCATCCCTTTAACTTCGCCGGAGAATTTACTGTAGGAGAGGAAGCTCAGCAGATAAGGAACCTTAAACTCTCCCGTACTGACTCCATTCTCAGAGTCGATATTGGCCCATACCGTCCATGGCGCAGGGTCACCACTTTTACCCCAAAGGCCTTCCGAGGCTGCCATTTTCATCGGCTGTGTCTTCACCAGGTATTGCGCTTGAGCATGACCCGCCACCGCTACACCAATAGAGGAGATAATCCCAACGATTGCCGCGATCTCAAATGATTTTCTAAAGAAAGATACATCCTGCTTCTTCAGCAGTTTATAGGCACTGATTCCTGTAACCAGGAACGCACCTGTTGCATAGGCAGCCAGCACCGTATGCGGGAATTCCACGAGCAATTGGCCGTTCGTAACTAGCGCAAAGAAATCATTCATCTCCGCGCGCCCGTTATTCATCGCAAAACCAACGGGATGCTGCATGAAAGAATTGGCCGCCAGAATCCAGAAAGCTGACAGCATCGTACCGAGTGCTACCATCCAGATGGACAGCAAGTGAATCTTTTTGGAGACCTTATCCCACCCGAAAATCCATAGTCCGATAAACGTAGACTCCAGAAAGAATGCGAGCAGCGCTTCAACCGCAAGCGGTGCGCCAAATACGTCGCCGACAAACCGTGAATAATCCGACCAGTTCATTCCGAACTGGAACTCCTGAAGAATCCCTGTTACAACGCCCACGGCGAAGTTAATAAGAAAGAGCTTGCCCCAGAATTGTGCCATGCGTTTGTACTCTTCGTTGCCTTTTCTGACATACATCGTCTCCATAATGGCAATCAAGAGTGTGAGTCCGATTGATACCGGTACAAAGAAATAATGAAAAATCGTAGTCGACGCGAATTGAATACGCGACAGCATCACTGTATCCATATTTCTCCCCTTCCTTTTCCCTGTTTCGTAATATATATTCTGTCAAAAATTTTAGCCTCACAGCGTGATATATATCACATTATACTCCCTTTATCGGCTAGAATTGCAATAAATTTGTGACAAATATCACAAATTATTGAGAAAAAGCAAAAAAAATAAGACGGTTTCCCGTCTTTCAGTTATACGTTCTTCTATTACATTTACTTGGCTATAAAGGCGTTGGATCAGGTAATGGAAATACCCTTCTTCAGCGACTTGAGGTCGCCATTCGAATTGAGCAGCAGGGGCAGCATCTTTGTGCTGCGAACCATTGGGGAGTGACATAGACGGCAGGAAGGCGCATGTTCAAATGCGAAATTATCCCTCATCCATCCGTTACATCCATCGTTGGTACAGGCCCATATTGCGGTATCTTCTTCCGGTATTTCCTCCAAAGGCTTCTTCCGGTAGTTCATTGCCGTTCCTCCCTTCCTTTATGTTGCAAGTTGTCTTCCATAAATAAAAAAAAGACCGTCCCAACTTTCAAAAAAAGCGGGACGGTGCCTTCTATTATTACAGTTTTACAACGTTTTCGGCTTGTGGTCCACGGTTGCCTTGAACAACGTTGAATTCAACGCGTTGGCCTTCATCCAAAGTTTTGAAGCCTTCGCCAGTGATTGCGCTGAAGTGTACGAATACGTCGCTTCCGCCTTCAACTTCGATGAATCCGAATCCTTTTTCTGCGTTGAACCATTTAACTGTACCTGTTTGCATGTGTGTTACCTCCACAAATTTAAATTAATATGTTCTTTTTATCTTCAGACAAAGAAAAAATTCACACATTGAGAAAGGTTGCATTTATAGTATTACAGCCCTTTTCAACAGGAAAATTTAAACATTAGCTGCATTAATATTATCATCTTAACATACCTCAAATCCAAAGGCAAGCTGTCCCATCCGAATTTCACCGTTTATGTTCTAAAAAGGCTGACTTCCCAATGTAAGGGCTATCAGCCCGTCAACATCTCTTCGATAATAGTATATACAGCTTTCGTTCATTTTATTCCTGTGGTTTCTCTTCAAGTATAACAGACAACTCTTTGAGCACACCATCACGGTAAAAAGTGACCTTCAGCTCTCCACCAATCTTAGTATGATCATACAGATATTTGCGCAGGGACAATGTCGAAGAAATGGGCTGCCCATTAAATTTGACGATGACATCATTGAATTGAAGGCCTGCTTTCTGCGCCGGACCTACCACATCGAGAACAACTGCTCCGTCTTTTACATCTTTTGGAAGTTTTAGTTTCTTTAGCTGCTCTTCATCAAGCGGTACATACGGATTATTCAGATCGACGGAATATACACCAAGGTAAGAACGGGCAACACGTCCCTTCTCAGTAAGCTCATCAGCCGTCTCCAGCACATGATTGGCGGGAATCGCAAACCCAAGGCCTTCGACTCCAGTGTCCGAGATCTTCATTGTGTTGATGCCAATTACCTGGCCGTTCAGATCGACCAACGCACCTCCGCTGTTGCCTTCATTAATGGCCGCATCGGTCTGAATGACTTCCTGCTCCCAGTCATATACGCCATCCTGATTAAGCGATACCGGAATCTGACGTTCGGTATAGCTGACAATTCCTGAAGTCAGCGTATCTCCAAGACCCAGCGGATTGCCAATCGCAATGACGGTCTCACCTAGACGCAGCTTGGAGGAGTCGCCAATCTTGGCAATAGTGTTAATACCTTTCGCATCGATGGAGAGTACAGCAATATCGCTGACTTTGTCCGCACCCACTAACTCGGCCTTCCGGGTTACTCCGTCCACTGTAACAACTTCAAGTTTGCTTGTTCCCTCAATTACATGATTATTTGTAATGATAAATGCCTTATCACCGGTTTTTTTATAAATAACGCCAGATCCAAGCGCAGACTCATCCAGGATATCTAGCTCTTTATTATCTTCCTTGTGGTTGATGATACTGACGACTGCAGGACGTACTAGTGCAGCAGCCTGTATAATCCGGTCATACGGATCACCGCTGCTCTGCGTAACGTTCTGGACGAGTGCAGGTAATGCAGTTTCTTTATGCGACAGCTGTCCTGTAATCAGACTGAACAGAAGCACGGCTACAACGGCACTGACCAATGAGCTTAATGCGGATATTTGCAGGGTCGACAGATTAGGGCGCTGCTTACGCACCCGCCAGCGGGCGGATGATGGCCTGGGCGCCTTGCTCACTTTGCGCCGGGATACTTTGGTTGAATAGAAATCATCATCAAACAGACCCATCTTTGTTCTCTCCCCTCTATCACCATTAGACTCTCAAAAGCGCCGAAAGGTTTCGTTAACCTTTACAGAAAATTCGCGGTCCGCTGGTTCATCCACTCTCACATTCTCCTAAGCAGGGAATAATTAGGGTGTTATCAGACTACAATAGTAGAAAGCGCATGCTACCTAAAACTGTACGTTCTATATTAATTGTAACACAGGCCGCAGCCCTGACGTCATTTTTCTAACGTTAAATTTCTGCATATTTATGGTCATATTTCAAAATAAAACATATAAAGGAGGCGCCACATGAACGCTTATTCATCCAGTATGGATCTCGTGCATTTTATTGGTAAACTGGGGGATCTAAAAGACGAACACTATCAAATTACCCTCACTCTCAGTGCCATGATCGAGCTGTTGATCGACAAAGGGCTGATCACCCGTCAAGAGCTGGAACACAAAACCGCCGAGCTGGACGGGCTTATGATTCACTCACCTTATCCCATGGCGTAGGCCGGTCATAATAGGTGTCGCATAGTCTAAACTCACTGTCCTTGAAAAAACACCCCATGTCCTCCATCGTGCCGCGCACTGACATTTTGGCGAGGTCCATCATGTTGTGGTCCCGGCTTAAATGTGCCAGATACGTCCGCTTGGTGCGACCTGTAAGGATCTCACTAAGCGCCGCCCCGGCTGCTTCATTGGATAAGTGACCCATGTCACCCAGAATACGGCGTTTGGTGTTCCATGGATATCTTCCCATCCGCAGCATCTCAATATCATGATTGGCCTCCAGCACCAGTACATCAGCATCGGAGATCGCAAGCTTTACCTTTTCGCTGACATAACCCAGGTCGGTTGCTACACACAACTTCTCCTTACCATCATAAAAGTTATAGCCCACCGGCTCGGCCGCATCATGGGATATCGCGAATGATTCCACCCGCAGACTGCCAAAGTCTCTATATTGTCCGGTCTCCAGAATAATCCGGTTATGCTCTTCGATTCTGCCGATCCCCTTCTCTATCGCCCCCCAGGTATTGGTGTTGGCATAGATCGGAAGGTCATATTTGCGCGCCATCGCACCGAGACCCTTAATATGATCAGAGTGCTCATGCGTCACGAGTATTCCGTCAATCTCCCCGCCTGTTAATTCACGCATCCCCAGCAGCTCATCAATCCGCTTCGCGCTAAGTCCCGCATCGATCATAAGCGTGGTCTCCCCGTTGCGAACAATGGTCACGTTGCCCGTCGATCCGCTTGACAGTACTGTAAATGAAATCCCCATATTTTCCTTACCCCTTCTACTCCGTTGTCTTCGGACTGATGATATCCGCACTGATGCCATGTACATAATACGACTTGCCGTTCTCCAGCATGAAGCGCCACATCGGCGCAGCCACCTGACTCTCGGAATTAAACAATTCCCCGTAATATCCAAGCTGAATGTCCGTCACTACTGTGTCTGGGGCAAAATACTTCTCAATTAAACTGCTTAGTGCCTGCGAAGCCGGAAGCACCTTCTGCATCTGCTGGCTGCTGCTTGGCCCAATTTTAACATCTGGTGCCCGGAAGGCAATAATCTTCTGGTTACTGTTCAGCAGCTCCAGCTTAACCCGGAAGAGCGGCCACTGATTCTGAACCAGCGGGTGGAGCACATATTTGCCCACCTCACTCTCCTGAGAGTCCAGCCGATAACCCGAAATATCGGGAATCTGAATGCTGAGCTTGCTGCTCAGTTCCGTGAATGAGGAATACATCAGCTGGCTGTCCACCGGCTGTTTCAGCAGCACTGGCTCCTGCTCCAGCTCTTCTCCGGAATACAGATACGTGATATCAGGCAGCTGAGGGGTAGCTGCAGGGATCGGACAAAGCACACGAATCCCCTTCTGCTCCATGATCTGCTGAGTCTCTTCGGAGAGCGAGGTGAAATCAAGGTTGGCGCTGACCTGGTCACGCAGATCCACCCACAGCTGATAGCACAACAGCAGATTTAATAGCAAAAAAGCGTAAATCAGTACATTCTTCGCTCTCCCCCAATCCATACCTCACCCTCCTCCACTTTTATTATTTTTGTTCAGTTCAACGTAAGCACGGTTCCGTCACTGAGGGTTACCTTCCATACCGGACGGAGCAGCAGCATATCCCCTTTGACCTCAGGCACATATGCGGGAACCAAATCCTTCACCGCTGAAGCTTTGCCGATTTGGGCCAGCTGCTTCTTCAGCGTATCCCCTCCCGACAGCTCTTTAATCTTCTTCACCGATTTGGACTCATCCACATAGAGCAAAGATCGCTCATACGAAGATACCGTTCCCTGCTGCAGATCGAGATTAATAACGCCATACCGAAGCTGCGGCTTGTTCATAATCGGGTAGGAACCGTATGGATGGGCGCCGTAATACTGCTGGAATGAAACCATCCGCTCCTGAATCCCCTCTTCTACCACTGTAAATGGCTCCATGGTGCTCTCTTCGGAAACCGCAAGCCGGTACGTCCCATTCCAGCCCCCATGCTGATTCACAAACTCTACCGCTTCAAGAGCATCTTTAGCGGGCGTGCTCTCTGCTGCGGGCAGTGCCGTGGGATCGCTGTAGCTCATCCAGTTCTGCTCCTGATCCACCTGGAGACTGCGTTTACTGTCTGTGTAAATCTCGGAGCCGTCTTTTTCTAATATATATCGGGTGCTGCCGGTATCAAAAAAGAGACTGCTCTGCATTTGATCAATTGTATACATATCAGATGGAATTTCAGCTTCCACCACAGAGAGAGTATTCTCCGGAACATAATAATCGCCATTCACCGTGGTATACATCGTCCAGCCCTTACCGAAATCGACGTGCTGCTGCACATCCTGAACGGTAAGATCAGCTTTAGCAGCTTCATACACGATATCTCCGCGGGTACTAAAGAAGATCGCATGCGCTTTGGAATCATTCTTCAGATTATAGATCCATATCCGGTCAATACTTTCTCCGGCAAATAAGGAGTCTGGCGACAACTGCATCACTCTTTGCAATAGAGTAACCGGTATGCCCTCGCCAAAAGTAAGTTCGATACCCGGATTCTCACTGCGCATTTTGGCCCAATCGAAATCCTGCACAGACCGGCGTTGAAAGCTCTCAAAGCCACGCCCTTTGAGCCTGTTCAGAATCAGATTGTAGAAGGTTGTACTCGGATAGAACAGGGTATGCTTGTTATCGCCCAGATGAATAATCATCTTGTCCGGAAACAGCATGTTCTCCACCTTGTCCTTCGGTCCCATATTGTCTGTCTTCACATACAAATTCTTCGAAAGCACCGCCGAGTCCGTGCCGGGCAGCCTGTAGATCAGATAATAGCTTTCGATCAGACTGCTAAGCACCAGCAGGGCCAGAATCCATGATTTCACTCGTTCTTTCATGCCTGCCCCCTCCTTTGTTCATCCAGCGGAAGGGTAAAGGTTACCTTTGAGCCGTGATCGAGTTCCGATTGCAATGAAATAGAGCCGCCATGCGCCTTCACAATTTCCCGGGCAATGGAGAGTCCCAGTCCGGTACCGCCCATATTCCGGGAGCGCGCCTTATCCACCCGGTAAAAGCGTTCAAATATCCGCTCGATATCTTTCTTTGGGATACCTATGCCAGAGTCTTTAACGGAGATCGACAGCATACCTTCTTCATTGCGGCTGGCCTCAAGCTCAATGGTGCCGCCTTCAGGGGTGTATTTCAAAGCGTTCGATACCAGATTTCCAAGGACTTGGTCGATCTGATCGCGGTCCAGCCAGGCAGTGACGACTCCCCGGCGAACCATGGTGCTGATATCAATATTCTTCTGGCGGATCTGGAAGGAGAAGCGGTCAGCGACATCCTCCAGCATCTCCGCGATATCTGTCTGCTGGATGCGCAGACGCGCTTCCTTGGAATCCAATCTCGACAAATGCAGCAGATCGGTTACAAGCCGGATCATCCGCTCGGTTTCATTGCGGATGACGCCGACAAACCGTGAAGCCAGCTGCGGATCATCCAGTGCCCCATCATCCAGTGCTTCCGCATAACTCTTAATCGTCGTAAGCGGCGTACGCAGCTCATGCGATACATTGGCCACGAACTCGCGGCGGGATTCTTCCAGATTCTCCTGATCGGTGACATCCTGCAGAACCGCTATCGTTCCGGCGATTCCACCTTCCCGGCGGTGTATGGGGGTAAAAGTCACCCGCACGATGGTATGGTCCTCACTGCCATGCGGGTACAGCCGCAGCAGCGAAGACTGCGCGTTACCTCCCGATAAAGCCTGAGCCTGCTCGGAGTCCAGCCCCAGCAGTGTATCCAGCGGCGCTTCCGGCAAAGGCTCGTCCTGGCCCAGCATCGTTGCCGCGCGACGGTTCATCAGAATCACGATTCCCCGTTCATCCGTGGCTACCACGCCGTCACTCATATTAGTCAGGATAGAAGCCAGCTTCTCTTTCTCTTCTTCATTCTGGGAGAGGGCATCCCGAAGTCTGCCGGTCATATAGTTGAACGCCTGACTCAGCTGCCCGATCTCATCATCTCCAAAGACCGGCATTTTCCGGTTGAAGCGGCCTTCCGCCACAGCCGTGGCATGGCGGGTCATTTCTTTAATCGGCTGCGTAATGGTATGCGCCAGAATAACGCCGAGCACGGCGGTCAGCGCAAGCGCTAGCAGCATACCCGAGATAAATACACTGTTGATCCGGCTCATCGTCGCATACAGATCCTTCATATCGGCGGCGATATAAATCGCGCCTACAATCTTCCCGCCGGATACGACCGGTTTGGCCACTACCTTCTTCCGTACATTATCATCACCGATAATATACTCCTCATTATCGCTGATTCCTTGAAGCGCACGGCTAACTACGGTTTGGGTATTACGCTGTCCGACGTAATCGCTCTGCGAAGGAACGGAAGTTGTAATGATTTTACCACTGGCATCCAGCACCTGAATCTCTGCGCCGTTGATATAAAGGTTATTCACCATTCCCCGCAGACTGTCAGCGGAAGACTCGTCCTCCGACGTTGCCGTATCGCTGCTGAACTTGTCCGCCGTCAGGATCGACAGCATCTCCGCCCGTGCTTTCAGATCCTTGGTGAAATTTTCGGTTAAGGAGTTCTTCATCGAGCTTACAAAATATACGCCGATCAGCTGCATCGCAATCAGAATGAGCAGCACGTAGACAATAATCAGCTTAGCCTGAATCGTCCGAAAAAAGGACAACCGCTCCATCACAGCCCTCCGCTTTTGGGACTATGCATCAAATAACCAAGTCCGCGCCGTGTAAAAATGTATTCCGGCTTACTCGGGTTCTCCTCAATTTTCTCCCGCAGCCGCCGGATCGTCACATCCACCGTGCGAACATCCCCAAAATACTCAAAGCCCCAAACGGCCTGAAGCAAGTGCTCGCGGGTCATGACTTTCCCGGCATGACGAATCATGTAGTAGAGCAGCTCATATTCCCGGTGCGTCAAGTCCAGCGGCTCCCCGTCTTTATAGACCATATACATATCTGTATCGATGAATAAATCAAAGTGCTGAATTCCCTGTTTGCTTTCGGCAGGCTCACTCAGCGGCTCTGCCGCAACCGGCTTGTGCTGACGTCGCATCTGCGCTTTGACCCGGGCCAGTAATTCACGTGTACTGAATGGCTTTGTCACGTAATCATCGGCACCCAGTTCCAAGCCCAGCACCTTATCAATTTCTCCGTCCTTGGCAGTCAGCATAATGATCGGAATATCGAGGTGGGCTGCCCGCACCTCACGGCATACGTCCATCCCGTCCTTGCCCGGCAGCATTAAATCAAGCAGCATCAAGTCGGGCCGTTTGGACAGAGCAAGCTCAACCGCGCTGTTGCCGTCAAAAGCGCAGATGACCTCGTAGCCCTCTTTTTCCAAATTGAATTTCAAAATGTCGGCAATGGGCTGTTCGTCGTCCACTACCAGAATCGTCCCCATCTGCATGCTCGATTCACCTTTCTATTGGTCCTGTTATATTGAACGAATACTTTACAAATTTAGCCTGATGCAAGTCGTAACTACGGGGAATGTTTGGACTTTCGGCCGCTGTTGTTCCCAGATTTCTTGATTTATCCCGCTAGTAGCGGTTGAAATCCGGGAACAAAGGCGGTCGCTACCGCTCCTACAGTTCCAAACTTCCCCTTCGTTACTTCTCATCTCGTCATTATGGGTCAAACTATTAGTTCACTCTTGTATTTGTTTCTTTTTATTTTACCATACCTGACAAGGTGCCACACCCCGCAAAGTATGGCGGCAGAGACTTATATACTGGAAAATCAGCCTCCTATGGAAAGTGGGGAGAATCGAGTAGGAGGGGGCGGCGAGCCCCCGACCTCTCACACCACCGTACGTACCGTTCGGTATACGGCGGTTCATGGAATAT